>NZ_JAPMAL010000039.1:0-77617 GCF_026343935.1 Paraburkholderia sp. CNPSo 3076
GCAACACCTCTTTACGCTTCTTCCCGATTGGCTGTGGCGCAGAACCCTGCGACGCAGCAACCCGTCATGCCTGATGACCATAGCGAGCTGGTCCCACCCCTTCCCATCCCGAACAGGACCGTGAAACAGCTCCACGCCGATGATAGTGCGGATTGCCCGTGTGAAAGTAGGTAATCGTCAGGCTCCTTATGCTGTAACGTCCAGAACCCCGGTGTCTCCCAAAGAGCACCGGGGTTCTGGCGTTTGGGCTTCGGATGCGGAAAACAAGAAAGCCGTCCAATGGACGGCTTTTTGCATTGGTGCCTCGAATTACTGCTGAGCCAGAAATTTCGTCGCCAGATGTACCCAAAACGACGACCCCACCGGCAGCAGTTGATCGTTGAAGTCATAGCTCGCGTTGTGCAGCATGCAAGGGCCTGCGCCGTGTCCTGCATCCCGGTGGCCGCCTTCGCCGTTGCCGAGAAACGCGTAGCACCCAGGCTTCTCCAGCAGCATGAACGAGAAGTCCTCGGCGCCCATGGTCGGCTCGACGTTCGCGTCGACGTGATCGGCGCCGACCACCTCACGCATGACCTCCGCGGCAAACTGCGCCTCCGTGCTGCTGTTCACCGTCGGCGGATAGTTGCGATGGAAGGTGATGTCCACCGAGCAGTCGTACGCTTCAGCCGTGCTCCCGGCGATCTTGCGCAGTCGCGATTCGATCAGATCCAGCGTTTCCGTCGTGAAGGTACGCACCGTTCCCGCGATCCAGGCCGTATTCGGCACCACGTTGACCGCATCGCCCGCATGAATCTGTGTGATCGAGAGCACTGCCGTATCGAGCGGCTTCTTGTTGCGCGTGATGATGCTCTGCAACCCGTTCGCGAGCTGCACCGCCGTGAAGACCGGATCGCGGCCATTGTGCGGCAACGCGGCATGCGAACCTACGCCCTGGATTTCAATGCGGAATTCGTTGCTCGAGGCCATAATCGGCCCTTCGGTCACGCCGAAGTAGCCAGCCGGCATGCCCGGCCAGTTGTGGATACCGAAAACGGCGTCCACAGGAAACCGTTTGAAGAGGCCATCTTCGATCATGGCTTTCGCGCCTGCGCCGCCTTCTTCGGCGGGCTGGAAAATGAAGACAATCGTGCCGTCGAACTGACCGTGCCGCGCAAGATATTGCGCCGCGCCAAGCAGCATCGCTGTATGGCCGTCATGGCCGCACGCGTGCATCTTGCCTTCGTTGCGCGAGCGATGATCGAACGTGTTGAGTTCCTGGATCGGCAACGCGTCCATATCGGCGCGCAATCCGACCATCCGTTTGCCGGTGCCGCGTTTGAGCACGCCGACCACGCCGGTCCTGCCCATGCCGCGATGCACATCGATGCCCCATTCCGTGAGCTTCTCCGCAACGAGGTCGGAGGTCTGGGTTTCTTCGTAGCGCAGTTCGGGATGCGCGTGGATTGTTCGTCGGAGGCCCTGAATTTCGCCTTGGGCGGCCTGGATTTCCGGAATCAGTTTCATGGCGGGCGGTGCTCAAAAAGTGGGCGCCCGGCCTTTGTCTCCAAAATTAGCCGGGTCTAGACGGACCATTCTACGCCGAACCTTTTTTTTCGCGCCAACCCACAGGGCGCGTACAGGGCGCGCACCCCGAACATAATAAAATCGCTCTTACGACAAAACGCCTCACCCACGGATTTCCGATGAACGCCTCAGCCGAAATTGCCCGTGCAGTTTGCCCGCACGATTGTCCCGATACCTGCGCGATGCGCGTGACGGTCGAAAACGGCCGGGCGATCAAGGTGAGCGGCGACCCCGACCACCCGCCCACGCAAGGCGTGCTGTGCACGAAGGTGACCCGCTATGCCGAGCGTGTCCATCATCCGAAGCGTCTGACGCAGCCGATGAAGCGTGTGGGGCGCAAGGGGGAAGGGCGTTTCGAGCCGATCAACTGGGACGAAGCCTGTCGCCTTGCAGCCGAACGCCTCGGCGAAATCGCGCAGCGCGCGCCCGAAGCGATCCTGCCGTACAGCTATGCCGGCACGATGGGACTCGTCCAGGGCGATAGCATCGCCCAGCGCTTCTTTCACAAGCTCGGCGCATCGCGTCTCGATCGCGCGATCTGCGCGGCCGCGGGCGCCGCAGGCCTGCGTTATACGTTCGGCGCGAGCCTCGGCATGCTCACCGAGTATTTCGCGGAAAGCGAAGTGATCCTGATCTGGGGCGCCAACCCGATCGCGTCGAACCTGCACTTCTGGACCCGCGCGCAGGAAGCGAAACGCAACGGCGCGAAGCTGATCGCGATCGACCCCTATCGCTCGCTGACGGCCGAGAAGTGCCATCAGCACATTGCGCTCAAGCCCGGCACGGACGGCGCGCTCGCGCTCGGGATGATGCACGTGCTGATCACCGAGGACCGTCTCGATCACGATTACATTGCGGCCCACACGCACGGCTTCGAAGCGCTGAAGGCGCGTGCACTCACCTACACGCCCGCACGCGTCGCCGCAATCTGCGGCATCGAGGAACAGGTCGTCGTCGATCTCGCGCATCTCTACGCCTCGACGCGCAAAGCGGCGATTCGCATGAACTATGGCCTGCAGCGCGTGCGCGGCGGCGGCAACGCCGTGCGCGCCATCGCCTGCCTGCCCGCTTTGACGGGCGCGTGGCGCGAGCGCGCGGGCGGCGTACTGCTTTCGTCGTCGGGCTGGGCACCTGTCGATGCCAACGCGCTCCAGCGTCCGGATCTGATCCCGGGCTGGCCGCAGCATCAGCCGCGCATCGTCAACATGAACCAGATTGGCGATGCGCTCACGCACGCAGGCGACGCCGCATTCGGACCGAAAGTCGAAGCGATCGTCGTCTACAACTCGAATCCGGTTGCGGTTGCGCCCGAGTCGGCGAAGGTCGCGGCTGGCTTTGCGCGCGAGGACCTCTTTACGATCGTGCTCGAGCAGTTCCAGACCGACACCGCCGATTACGCAGACCTGCTGCTGCCTGCCACGACCCAGCTCGAACATCTCGACGTCCACAAGTCGTACGGCCATACGCACGTCATGGCGAACTTGCCTGCCATCGCGCCCGTTGGCGAGGCGCGGCCGAATACCGAAATCTTCCGTTCCATCGCGCGCGCGATGGGCCTGACCGAGCCGGCCCTGTTCGAAAGCGACGAAAACGTGGCAGCCCACGCATTCGACTGGAGCGATCCCGCGCTGGGCGGCGCCGACTGGGCGGCGCTCAAGCGCGAAGGCTGGCTGAAGCTGAACATTGCCGAAGCGCCGTTCGCGAACGGCGGTTTTCGCACGCCCACGGGCAAGTGCGAGTTCCACAGCGAGGCGCTTGCGAAGGCCGGGCTCGATCCGCTGCCCGATTACCTGCCGCCGTACGAGTCGGCGGACGGCGCGCCCGAACTCGCCGCGCGTTATCCGCTCGCGATGATCTCGCCGCCTGCGCGCAACTTCCTGAACAGCACCTTCGTGAACGTTGAGAGTCTGCGCGCGACAGAAGGGGAGCCGCACGTGGACCTCCATCCGGCCGACGCCGCCCATCGCGAGATTGCCGACGGCGACGAGGTGCGCGTGTTCAACGACCGCGGCTCGATGCGCGCACGAGCGCGTGTGACCGATCGGGCACGCAGCGGCCTCGTGGTGGGTCTGTCTATCTGGTGGAAGAAGCTTGCGCCAGACGGCCGCAACGCCAACGAAGTGACGAGCCAGGCGCTCACCGACCTTGGCGGCTCGGCGACTTTCTACGATTGCCTCGTCGAGGTCGAGCGCGCCTGAAAGCGCCTCATGCTACCGTTAGCGGCCCCCCAACACGCGTTCGAGGGGCCTTTCTAACTCGCTGATTTGCTGACATAAAAGCTGCGTCGCCATGCTACGATCCATTTTTTAGCACGACCATTCGAAAAATCCAGGAGGAGACGCTGCATGGAAAAAGTCTGGCTGAAATCGTACCCGCCCGGCGTTCCCGCTGAAATCGACGCGAGCCGTTACGCGTCCATCACTGCGCTGCTCGAGGAGAGCTTCAGCGAATTCCGTGCAAAGCCCGCTTTCGCCTGCATGGGCAAGATGCTCACCTATGGCGAACTGGACCAGCTCTCCCAGCGTCTGGCAGCGTGGTTCCAGGCGCGCGGCATCGTACGAGGCGCGCGCATCGCGCTCATGATGCCCAACGTGCTCCAGTACCCGGTCGCGCTCGCTGCAGTGCTGCGCGCGGGATACGTCGTCGTGAACGTGAACCCGCTCTACACGCCGCGCGAACTCGAACACCAGTTGAAGGACAGCGGCGCCGAGGCGATCGTCGTCCTCGAGAATTTCGCCGGGACGGTAAGCGCGGTGGTCGCCAATACGCGCGTGAAGCACGTGCTGGTCGCGGCGATGGGCGATCTCCTTGGCGCGAAGGGCTTCATCGTCAACTTCGTCGTGCGAAGCGTGAAGAAGATGGTGCCCGCCTGGAACCTGCCCGGCCACGTGCGCTTCAACGACGCGCTCGCCGAAGGCGCGCGCCAAGGCTTCAAGCGCGTCGAGCAGACGCCCGAGGACGTCGCCTTCCTTCAGTACACGGGCGGCACGACCGGCGTGGCCAAGGGTGCGACGCTGCTGCACAGCAACCTGATCGCCAACGTGCTGCAGTCGGCGGCATGGACCGAGCCCGCGCTTGCGAAATTGCCGTCCGGCACACAACCGGTGACGGTTGCGGCGCTGCCGCTGTATCACGTGTTTGCGTTGACCGTTTGCGGGCTGCTGACGCTGCGCACCGGTGGTCTCGCGATCCTGATTCCGAATCCGCGCGATATCGCCGGCATGATCAAGGAACTGCGCGGCTATTCGATCACGTGTTTCCCCGCGGTAAACACGCTCTACAACGCGATGCTCAACCATCCGGAATTCGGCAATCTGGACTTCACGCACCTGCTCGTTGCAAACGGCGGCGGTATGGCGGTGCAGGAAGCGGTAGCCAGGCGCTGGTACGAGCGCACGCATACGCCGATCGTCGAAGGCTATGGCCTCTCGGAAACCTCGCCCAGCGTGACCTGCAATCCGGTCACGGCGACGGAATACACCGGCACGATCGGCTTGCCGCTGCCTTCCACCGAAATCTCGATTCGCGACGACACCGGCAACGAACTGCCGATCGGCGAGGCCGGCGAGATCTGCATCCGCGGGCCGCAGGTGATGGCGGGCTACTGGCAGCGGCCAGAAGAAACCGCGAAGGTCATGACGCCGGACGGCTACTTCAAGTCGGGCGACATCGGTCTCATCAACGCGCGCGGCTACATCAAGCTCGTCGACCGCAAGAAGGACATGATTCTGGTCTCGGGCTTCAATGTTTACCCGAACGAAGTCGAGGATGTCGTGGCCAAGTTGCCGGGTGTCTTCGAGGTGGCGGCGGTGGGCGTGCCGGACCAGAATTCGGGCGAGGCGGTGAAGCTCTATATCGTCAAGAAAGACCCGGCGCTCACCGACAAGGACGTGTTCGAGTACTGCAAGACGCAGCTCACCGGCTACAAGCGGCCGAAGATCATCGAGTTCCGCAACGACCTACCCAAGAGCAATGTCGGCAAGATCCTGCGCCGAGAGCTGCGCGACGGTCGCGCCTGAAAACGCAAAAGCGAAGCGAAAGGCTGGCGAGTCACATGCGAAAAGCGGCCTGCACATCGAGGGCAGGCCGTTTTTTTTGGGGGGCGTGCGCACTGTGGCGAAACGACAAAACGCACCAAAGAAAAAAGGCGCCCGGAGGCGCCTTCGAGATTACAGCGACTGTTCTTCTTAGAACTTGTGACGGATACCGACGCGAGCCGTGAACACGTTGTTGGTCGACGACGCGGTCAGGTTGTTGATCGAAGCGACAGCTGCGACATCGTTCGAGTTCGTGCCCGTAGCGTGCTGGTAGACGCCGATCAGGTAGACGTCCGTGCGCTTCGACAGGAAGTAGTCCGTGCCCAGCGCGTACTGGAAGTACTTCGCGCCGCTGTTGCTCGAGCCGTTCGCCAGGGCGACGCTGCGGCCGTCCGTGTAGTCGAACGCGAAGCCTGCGAGCAGGGCCGGCGTGAACTGGTACTTGAAGTTCGCTTCGACGTTGTTGAACGTGGCGTTCGCGCCGCGCTGGTAAGCCGGCGTGCCGGTGATCGCGACAGCGCCGAGGTTGCGGAAGCTGATGTTCGAGTACGTCAGGCCGAACGTTGCTGCGCCGAACGTGTATGCGCCACCTGCACCGATGACCTGGTACGTGTTGGCCGTCTGGAAGCCGGAATACACGGGAGTCGTCGAGCTGCTCACCGCTGCGGTCGGCGGCGTCGTCGGGGTGCTGCCGGTGTTGAACATACCGCCAGAAGCCGACGGCGTGCGTGCGTTCAGGTAGCCAACGCCGAGAACGAGGGGGCCGTTGTTATAGCCAGCGCCCAACGACCAGATTTGATTACCCGTGAAGTTGCCAGCCTGGCCACCGAAGCTGTAGGTGCCGCCGAACGTCAGACCAGCGTAGTTCGCGCTGGTGAACTTGATCGTGTTGTTCGTACGGTAGGCATTGTTGAAGTTGTCGAGGTCATCCGGGTGAGCTGCGATGTAGCCGCCCCACTGGTCGCCTACTTCGAGCGGGCCGACATAGTCGACGACGGAATCGTACTGGCGACCCAGCGTGACCGTGCCGAACTGCGAGCTCGAGAGGCCGACGTACGCTTGACGGCCGAACAGCAGGCCACCCTGGCCGAGCTTGCCGTTGTTCACGTCGAAGCCGTTTTCCAACACGAAGACTGCCTTCAGGCCGCCGCCGAGGTCTTCAGCGCCGCGCAGGCCGAAACGGCTGCCTTGCAGAACGCCGCTCGACAGGTTGTACAGGTGATGGCCACCCGAATTCGTGTTGATGTTGAAACCTTCGTCGATGATGCCGTACAGCGTGACGCTGCTCTGAGCGTGAGCAACGCCCGCGAACGCGCCCAGCGCAGCCAGCGCGAGAAGCGACTTCTTCATTGAATGATCTCCAGTGTTTGCGAATCTTTTGCGTCTTTTAACGGGACCAGTTTTTTATAGTGCGGGGTCCTGTCCTTCTAACTTCGCGAGAAGTTGCACGTAATGTAACAAAAGGGTTAATAGTCACAAAGGAAAAGCCAGGGCCTCGCTAAGTACCTGTTTCGTTTACACAACATGGTCTAGAATGTGCGGCTATCTATCGGCGCTGCCCCGGATTGACGGATGTCCGTGAGTTTGTGTAGTGGTGAAAGGGCAGTCCGGGCGAGCGACAAATCCGGCTCGCAAACGAAATGAAAGGGAGGCTGGATGACGCTAGACGACTTGATTACCGAATTCGACCGGGGCCTGCGCTCTCTCACCGGCGTGTCGCGCATGACGCGACCGATGCCGCAGCCTTCCCCCGTTACCATCGAAGTGACGCCCGAGGGCGATGCCGTACCCGCCGGCAGTGAACTCACGCCTGCCGAGCGCACGCACGCCGCCGGCCTCATGCGCGTCAACCACGTCGGCGAAGTGTGCGCACAGGCGCTGTATCAGGCGCAGAAAATCTCGGCGCGCTCGCCCTCGCTCAAGGCTGCCTTCGAGCAGGCCGCGCGCGAAGAAGAGGATCACCTCGCGTGGACCTCGCGCCGGCTGCAGGCGCTCGACTCGCGTCCGAGCCTGCTTAACCCGCTCTGGTACGCAGGCGCGCTCGCGATCGGTTTCGCCGCCGGCCGCCTCGGCGACAAGGTGAGCCTCGGCTTCATGGCCGAAACCGAGCGCCAGGTCGAGCATCATCTCGACAGCCACCTCGACAGCCTGCCGCCCGCCGATCTCGAGTCGCGCGCAGTCGTCGAGCAAATGCGCGCCGATGAAATCTCGCACGCAAAATCGGCCGCCGATCTGGGCGGAGCCGAATTGCCTTTGCCGGTGCGTTCGCTAATGCGTGTAGCATCGAAAGTCATGACGCGCACGGCCTACTACATCTGATTAATGGGTTTGGGCCGACAATCGCTGTCGGCCCAAACCGGATTAATCTTTCAGAGCTTTCAGTCCGGTTTTAATCCCCGCAAGCCCCCCGCTCGATCCCGCCATAGGCCGTTTATCGCCGCGCTTTTCACGTATCACCTTCAGAACCTGCGTTAGCTCATTCATTCATAACGGTTTTTGGCTTTTGTCCCGACTTCAACAAGTGCCGCTAAGTCCTTGTTCTAGCGGATAAATTTCGTCAAAAAACGTCCGGTCTCCCTTGACCCTCGTTGGGCGTTCCTCTAAAGTGGGAGACAGTGTGAGAAAGTGTATTTTTGTGTGATTTCAGGCGCGCATTCAGGTAGATTTTCCGGGATTTAGGCGGGCGGCGAAAAGCGCCGCATTTGGGGGGAGCAAATTGTTCCAGGGGGCGTCGGCGCTAACACTCGATGCGAAAGGACGGATGTCGATTCCGTCTCGCTATCGGGAGGCGCTGCAACAACAGGCAGAAGGACGGGTGACGATCACCAAGCACCCGGACGGCTGCCTGTTGCTATTTCCGCGCCCCGAATGGGAAGTGTTTCGCTCGAAGGTCGCCGCCTTGCCGATGGATGCGCACTGGTGGCGCCGCATTTTTCTGGGCAATGCGTCCGACGTCGATGTCGACAGTGCGGGCCGCGTGCTCGTCTCACCTGAATTGCGTCTGGCAGCGGGAATGGAAAAGGAAGTCATGCTGCTCGGCATGGGTAGTCATTTTGAGTTGTGGGATGCGCAGACCTACGCCGCCAAGGAACAGGCGGCGATGGCGCAGGGCATGCCCGACGCCTTGAAAAATTTCACGTTCTGATCGCGGTTCAAAAAGCTATGGCATCTGCGATGGGACAGGGACTGCAGCATCGCACGGTGCTGCTAGACGAAGCGGTGAACGCGCTGATCACGCGCGCGGACGGCGTCTATGTGGACGGCACGTTCGGTCGCGGTGGGCACAGTCGCGCGATCCTCGGGCGTCTCGGCGAGACCGGGCGCCTGATCGCGTTCGACAAGGACCCGCTGGCGATCGCGACGGCGCAAACCGTGAACGACGCGCGGTTTTCGATCGTGCATGAGAGTTTTGCTTCGCTGCGCGACGAGCTCGCGTCGCGCGGGGTAGGGCGTGTGTCGGGAATATTGCTGGACCTTGGCGTGTCGTCGCCGCAAGTCGACGATCCGCAGCGCGGTTTCAGTTTCCGCGCGGATGGCCCGCTCGACATGCGGATGGACCCGACGCGCGGCGAGTCCGCCGCTGACTGGCTCGCTCGGGCCACGTTGCAGGAACTGACGGAGGTAATTCGGGATTATGGGGAAGAACGGTTTGCTTTTCAGATTGCAAAGGCGCTTGTTGCTCGCCGGGCAGAGTCCGACCGTCTCGGGCCTCTCGACAGCACGGGCGAGCTTGCCCAAATCGTGGCTAACGTCGTCAAAACCCGTGAGAAGGGTAAGGACCCGGCAACCCGCACCTTTCAAGCTATACGGATTCACGTCAATCAAGAGCTTGCGGAGCTGCAGGTCGTTCTAGAAGCAGCACTGTCGTTGCTGGAACAGGGGGGGCGGCTGGTGGTCATCAGCTTTCATTCGCTCGAAGACCGGATCGTCAAGCGGTTCATGCAGGCGCACGCGAGCGCGCCGGCGGTGGACCGCCGTCTGCCGATCCGCGCCGTCGATCTGCCGAGCCCGCCGCTCAAGCTGCTCGGCCGCGTGTTCGCGAGCGACGAGGAAGTCGCCGCGAACCCGCGCGCCCGCTCGGCCGTGATGCGCACCGCGGAGCGCATCACGCCATGAATCGTCTGAACATCTTCCTGCTGATCGTCGTCATGGGGTGCGCGCTTTCCGTCGTGAACGCCACCAATCAGCAGCGTCAGATCTTCATCCAGTTGCAACGCGCGCAGTCGCAGGAGCATCAGCTTCAGCAGGACTACGCACAGCTTCAATATCAGCAGAGCGCGCTGTCGAGAACGTCGCGCATCGAACAGATCGCCACCGACTCGCTCAAGATGCAGCCCGTCACGACCGGACGCACGCAATATCTGACGCTCGCGCCCGGCAGCGCAACCGCCGTCGACGCACCCGTGCCGACCTCGGCGCCCCCGCAGGGCGCCGCTCCCACGCCTGGGCGCCGCGGAGGCACGCGATGAAAAAGGACAATCGTCGCAAGAGCGTCGCCTTCAGCGCCAATCCCATTCTCTCCGTACGCCTGCCGATGTGGCGCTCGAAGCTCGTCGTGTTCTTGCTCTTTATGGCGTTCGTCGCGCTCGCCGCGCGCGCGTTCTGGATTCAGGGCCCGGGCAACGCGTTCTATCAGAAGCAGGGCGAAAGCCGCTACCAGCGCACGATCGAGCTGCCGGCCACGCGCGGCAAGATTCTCGACCGTAACGGTCTCGTGCTCGCCACGAGTCTGCCCGTGCGCGCGATCTGGGCGATTCCCGAAGCCGTGCCCGATGATCTCGGCGCCGACAAGCTCAACCAGCTCGGCGCGCTGCTCGGTATGAATACGAAGGAGCTGCGCGCGAAGCTCTCCGAAGACAAGACGTTCGTCTACGTGAAGCGCCAGGTGCCGCTCGACGTCGCGCAGAAAGTGACGGCGCTCGACATCCCGGGCATTTACCAGCGCAACGAATACAAGCGCTTCTATCCGGAAGGCGACGTCACCGCGCACTTGATCGGTTTCACCAACGTCGAGGACGAAGGCCAGGAAGGCGTCGAGCTGTCGGACCAGAAAGTGCTCGCGGGCGTGCCGGGCATTCGCCACGTCATCAAGGACCGCATGGGCCACATCGTCGAGGATGTCGACGAAACAGTCGTGCCCCACGATGGCAAGGATGTCGAACTGTCGATCGACAGCAAGATTCAGTACATCGCCTATTCGAACCTGAAAGCCGCCGTCGAGAAGTTCAAGGCCAAGGCCGGCGCCGCGATGGTGGTCGACGTGCGCACGGGCGAAGTGCTCGCGCTCGTGAACTATCCGACCTACAACCCGAACGACCGCACGCACCTCACGGGCGAGCAGTTGCGCAACCGCATTCTCACCGATGTGTTCGAGCCGGGCTCGATCATGAAGCCCTTCACGGTGTCGCTCGCGCTGGATCTGCACCGCGTCTCGCCGAGTACACTGGTGGATACGGGCCCGGGGCACTTCACGCTCGACGGCGCGACCATCACCGACGACGCAGCGTTCGGCGTCCTCACGGTCGGTGGCGTGATCCAGAAGTCGAGCAACATCGGCGCGACCAAGATCGCGATGACGCTCAAGCCCGAAGAAATGTGGGACATGTACACCAGCATCGGTCTCGGTCAGGCGCCGAAGGTCGGGTTTCCCGGCGCGGCGGCGGGCCGTTTGCGTCCGTGGAAAAGCTGGCGCCGCATCGAGCAGGCGACGATGTCCTACGGCTACGGCCTCTCCGTTTCGCTGTTCCAGCTTGCGCGCGCGTACACGGCGATCGCGCACGACGGCCAGATTCTGCCGGTCACGATCTTCCGTCACCCGGGCGACATGCAGCCGGTGCAGGGCACCCAGGTCTTCGCGCCGACCACGGCGCGTGAAGTGCGCACGATGCTGGAGAGCGTGGTGTCGAAGGACGGCACCTCGCCCGACGCCGCCGTGCCCGGCTACCGCGTGGGCGGCAAGTCCGGTACGGCGTACAAGCACGGCCCGCACGGCTACGATCATTCGAAGTACCGCGCGTCGTTCGTCGGCATGGCGCCGATGCCGAACCCGCGCATCGTCGTGGCCGTCACGGTCGACGAACCGACGGCCGGCAGCCACTTCGGCGGCGCGGTATCGGGTCCGGTGTTCTCGGGCATCGTCGGCGATACGCTGCGCTCGCTCAACGTGCCGCCGGACATGCCGGTGAAGCAGCTCGTTGTCGAGGACAACAGCGGCGCCGCCTCGGCCCCGGCCGTCGCGAACGCGCCCGCTGCGCCTGTGAAGCACGTGGCGAACACGAGCGCCGCGAAAAGCGCCGCAGCCGCGCATCACATGACCGTCGCGGACAACGCGAAAAATCGACCCGGAGTCGTCCGATGAACGCCACGCGCACCCAGCATCCCGCGCACCGGCAGATCGCGGACGCGCTCGCATGGCTGCGCGCGCACGTCGCGCCCGCAGCCGGCCTGCACGCCGACACGCGCTCGCTCAAGCCGGGCGACGTGTTTCTCGCCTACGCCGTCGAGGGCGCGGACAACCGCCCGCACATCGCCAATGCGATCGAGCGTGGCGCCGCAGCCGCGCTGTATCAGCCGGAGGGTTACGCGGGCGAACAGCTCGACGCGTCGATTGCGCTGGCCGTCCCGCAGCTCGACGTGCTCGCAGGGGAAATCGCCAGCGGCTGGTATGGCGACCCGAGCGATGCCATGCTCGTCGTCGGCGTGACGGGCACGAACGGCAAGACGTCGTGCAGCCAGTGGATCGCTTCGGCGTTCACGGCGATCGGCCAGAAGTGCGCGATCGTCGGCACGCTGGGCACGGGCTTTCCGGGCCAGCTCGTGCATACGGGCTTCACCACGCCCGACGCGCCGCAACTGCAACGCAGCCTCGCGCAATTGCGCAGCGCTGGCGCACAGGCGATTGCGATGGAAGTCTCCTCGCACGCGCTGCATCAAGGCCGCGTGAACGGGACCTCGTTCGACATCGCCGTCTTCACGAATCTCACGCAGGACCATCTCGACTATCACCACACCTTCGAGGCCTACGAGGCCGCGAAGGCGCGGCTGTTCGCATGGCCGGGCCTGCGCGCCGCGATCGTCAACGCCGACGACGCAGCGGGGCGCCGCCTGATCGCCGCGACGCGCGGCAAGGCTCGCACGATTGCGTATAGCGTGGCGACGCCCGCCGCCGACGCACTCGTCGCCGACGCGTGGCTGCGCGCGAGCGACGTGCGAGCGACTGCCACCGGCACGGCGTTCCATCTGGAAACGTCGGATTGGGGCGAGGCGCAAGTCGAGGCGCATGTTCTCGGCCTCTTCAACGTGAGCAATCTGCTCGGCGTGCTCGGCGCGCTGCTTGCGGCGAACGTGCCGCTCGTCGCGGCGCTCAACGAGATCTCGAAGCTGCAGCCGGTGAACGGCCGCATGGAGCGTCTTGGCGGCCGCGCCGATCACGACGAGCCGCTTGTCGTGATCGATTACGCGCATACGCCGGACGCGCTCGAAAAAACGCTCGAGGCGCTGCGCCCGATGGCAGCCGCACGCGGCGGCCAGCTCATCTGCATGTTCGGCTGCGGCGGCGATCGCGACGCGACCAAGCGCCCGCTCATGGGGGCGATCGCGGAACGCATCGCCGACCAGGTCGTCGTGACGAGCGATAACCCGCGCAGCGAATCGCCGGCCGCGATCATCGAGCAGATCGCACAAGGCATGCGCGACGCCGCGAAGGCGCGCCGCATCGAGGATCGCGCGAGTGCGATCCTGCAAGCGGTGCGCGGCGCGGCGCGCGAAGACGTCGTCGTGCTGGCCGGCAAAGGCCACGAGGCGACCCAGGAAATCATGGGCAAGAAGCGCGCGTTCTCCGACCAGGACCACGCGCGGCTTGCACTCGCCGCCCGTGCCACGCACGGGCGCGGAGGTGGTGAATGACGATGCTTTCCCTGCGGGAAGCCGCGGCGCTGATTCCCGGCGCGAGCGTCCTCGGCGACGAGAACGCCACGTTCGAGCGCATTTCGACCGACAGCCGCACCACGGGCCCGGGCGATCTCTTCGTCGCGCTCAAGGGCGACCGCTTCGACGCGCACGACTTTCTCGGCGAGGTCGCGAACCGCCACGTGAGCGCGGCGCTCGTTTCGCGCAGTCCCGGCGACTGGCGCATTCCCGCGCTGCGCGTGGACGACACGCGCAAGGCGCTCGGCGCACTCGCGCGCGGCTGGCGCCGCCGCTTCTCGATGCCGCTCGTCGCCGTGACGGGCAGCAACGGCAAGACGACGGTCAAGGAAATGATCGCGTCGATCTTTGCGGCGGCCGTTGGAGAAAATTTGCGTCTCGCGACCACCGGAAACCTCAATAACGACATCGGCGTGCCGTTAACGTTGCTGCGTTTGAGCGGCGCTCATCAGCTGGCGGTGGTCGAACTCGGCATGAATCACCCGGGCGAGACCGAGTTGCTCGCGAAATTCGCCGAGCCGACGGTCGCGGTGGTGAACAACGCGCAGCGCGAGCATCAGGAATTCATGGCGACGGTGGAAGCCGTCGCGCTCGAGCATGCGAGCGTGATTCACGCGCTCAAGCCCACGGGCGTGGCGGTGTTTCCCGCCGACGATGCCTACGCGAGCATCTGGCGCGTGGCGGCCACGGGTTCGCGCATTCTCGACTTCGCGTTGCATACGGATACGAGTGCGGTTGAAGCGGCAGTCACCGGCAAGCTCGTCGACAAGCTCGGGGGCAACCGTCTCGCGATCGCGACGCCGGAAGGCCATCTCGAGGTGGAGTTGAAGGTGCTGGGCGCGCACAACGCGCGCAACGCGCTCGCGGCCACGGCGGCGGCGATGGCGTCGGGCGTGTCGCTCGAAGCGATCGGCCGCGGGCTCGAGGCGTTCGAGCCGGTGAAGGGCCGCTTGCAGGTGAAGCGCGCGGCGCTTGGCGAGCTGACGGGCGCGACGGTGATCGACGACACCTACAACGCGAATCCCGATTCGGTGCGTGCGGCGATCGACGTGCTGGCTTCGCGCGTGTCGCCGCGCGTACTCGTGCTCGCAGACATGGGCGAAGTCGGCGACGACGGTCCCGCATTTCATCGCGAGGTGGGCGCTTACGCGAAGGAACGCGGCATCGACGCGCTCTACACGCTCGGCGACGCGGCGCGTGACAGCGCGGCGGCGTTCGGCGCTCAGGCGCTGCATGCCGCCGACGTGGGCGAACTCGTGCAAGCGCTGGCTGGTGCCGGTTACGGCGCTGGCGCAACGATTCTCGTGAAAGGCTCGCGCTTCATGCAGATGGAACGCGTGGTGGCGGCATTGACGAGCCCGAAAGCGAATCCGCAAAACCCTGCGCCGGACGCCAAGTCCGGTGCGCACTGAAATACGAAGGAATACAAGGCATGCTACTGGCGCTGGCGCAATGGCTGCAGAATGACGCAAGCTTCTTGCGCGTGTTCAGTTATCTGACGTTCCGTGCGGTGATGGCCACCATCACCGCGATGGCGATCGGGCTTTTTCTCGGCCCGTGGGTGATCCGCAAGCTCACCGCAATGAAGGTCGGCCAGGCCGTGCGTACGGACGGCCCGCAAACTCACCTCGTGAAGTCCGGCACGCCCACCATGGGCGGCGTGCTCATTCTGCTCGGCATCGCGGTTTCCACCTTGCTGTGGGGCGACCTCACGAACCGCTTCATCTGGATCGTGATGCTCGTCACGTTCGGCTTTGGCGCGATCGGCTGGGTCGACGACTATCGCAAGGTCGTCTACAAGGACCCGCGCGGCATGTCTTCGCGCGAGAAGTACTTCTGGCAGTCGGTGATCGGTCTGTTCGCTGCGGTGTACCTCGCGTTCAGCGTCTCCGAAGCGAGCAACGTGCGCGTGTTCGATCTCTTCATGGCGTGGGTGCGTAGCGGCCTGTCGATGGGCCTGCCCGCGCGCGCCGACTTGCTGCTGCCGTTCCTCAAGTCGATGAGTTATCCGCTCGGCGTGTGGGGCTTCATCGCACTCACGTATTTCGTGATCGTCGGCGCGAGCAACGCCGTGAACCTCACCGATGGCCTCGACGGTCTAGTGATCATGCCCGTCGTGCTGGTCGGCGCGTCGCTCGGCGTGTTCGCCTATGTGATGGGCAGCTCGGTCTACTCGAAGTATCTGCTCTTTCCGCACATTGCCGGAGCCGGCGAACTGCTCATCTTCTGTTCGGCGATGGGCGGGGCAGGGCTCGCGTTCCTCTGGTTCAACACGTACCCGGCCCAGGTGTTCATGGGCGACGTGGGCGCGCTCGCGCTCGGCGGCGCGCTGGGAACCATCGCGGTGATCGTGCGTCAGGAAATCGTGCTTTTCATCATGGGCGGCATCTTCGTTGCAGAGACGCTCTCCGTGATGCTGCAGGTCACCTGGTTCAAGTACACGAAAAAGCGTTACGGCGAAGGGCGCCGCATCTTCAAGATGGCGCCGCTGCATCACCATTTCGAGCTGTCCGGCTGGAAGGAAACGCAGGTTGTCGTGCGTTTCTGGGTTATCACGCTGATGCTGTGTCTGATCGGTCTGTCCACGCTCAAGCTGCGTTGAGCCTCTAAGTAAGCAAGGGAAGCAAGCGATGTTTGGCGAGAAGTTTCGGGATCGGCAAAAGCCGATGGTGCTCGTGCTGGGACTCGGGGAATCGGGTCTCGCGATGGCGCGCTGGTGCGCGCGGCATGGTTGCCGCCTGCGCATTGCCGATTCGCGTGCAGCGCCGCCCAATCTTCCCGAACTCGCCGCGCGCGGCATCGACGCCGATTTCGTAGGCGGTCCGTTCACGACGGCGCTGCTCGACGGCGTGGAACTCGTCGCGATCAGCCCGGGCCTCTCGCCGCTCGCCGAAGATCTCGTGCCGCTGATCGCGGCGGCCCGCGAGCGCGGCCTCGAAGTGTGGGGCGAGCTCGAACTCTTCGCACAAGCGCTGCGCCATCTTGGCGAGAGCGGCTACGCACCGAAGGTGCTCGCCATCACCGGCACGAACGGCAAGACCACCACGACGAGCCTCACAGGCATGCTTTGCGAGCGCGCGGGCAAGCGCGTCGCGGTGGCGGGCAACATCAGCCCGGCCATGCTCGACAAGCTCGCCGAAGCCATCGACAACACCGCGCTGCCCGACGTCTGGGTGCTCGAACTGTCGAGCTTCCAGCTGGAGACGGCGCACACGTTCGAGCCGGACGCCGCGGCGGTCCTCAACATCACGCAGGACCATCTCGACTGGCACGGCGGCCTCGACGCCTATGCGGCCGCGAAGGGCCGCATTTTCGGGCCGCGCACGACGCGCGTGCTCAACCGCGACGACGCCCGCGTCATGTCGCTCGCGAGCGTGAAGGCGAGTGGCAACGCGAAAGTCGTGACCTTCGGCCTGAACGAACCCGAGAACGACGGCGACCTGGGTCTGTTGCGCGAGAACGGCATGCAGTGGCTCGTGCAGGCCCACGATCTCGATGCGGCCGACGTGCCTGTGTCCCCGCGTCGCCGCAAGCAGCAGGAAGCGGCGCCCGTAAACCTCGGCATGAAGCGCCTCATGCCCGCCGACGCCCTGCGTATTCGCGGTCTGCACAATGCGGCCAACGCGCTCGCGGCGTTCGCGCTCACGCGCGCGATCGACCTGGCGCCCGCACCGCTTCTGCACGGCCTGCGCGAGTATCGCGGCGAGCCGCATCGCGTGGAGCTGATCGCATCGATCGACGGCATCGACTACGTGGATGACAGCAAGGGCACGAACGTGGGCGCGACGGTTGCGGCGCTCGACGGCCTCGCGCAGCGCGCGGTGCTGATCGCGGGCGGCGACGGCAAGGGCCAGGACTTCGATCCGCTCGTCGCGCCGGTTGCACGCTGGTGCCGTGCCGTGATGCTGATCGGCCGCGACGCGTCGAAGATCCGCGCGGCGCTCGAAGAAACCGGCATCGCGATGAGCGACCACGCGACGCTCGAAGAAGCCACGCGCGCGGCGGCGGCGCTCGCGCAACCCGGCGACGTCGTGCTGCTTTCGCCCGCTTGTGCGAGCCTCGACATGTTCCGCAACTACGCCCATCGCGCGGCTGTGTTCCACGACACCGTAGAAGAAATCGCCGCAGAACGGGGGACGATGATATGAGCTGGTCCGAGCGATTCGGTGCGCGCCTCTCGCGCGAAGACGGTCAGGCCGGCGGTTCGTCGGGCGCCGGCGCGCGCTCGGGCGGTCTTGCGAGCGTCGTCAACGGCGTGCGTCCCGGCCGCTCGCGCATGCTCGACTACGACCACTCGCTCCTGTGGGCCGTGATCGCGCTGCTCGGTCTTGGCGTGGTGATGGTCTACTCGGCCTCGATCGCCATGCCCGATTCGCCCAAGTACGCCTCGTACCGCGACTGGGCGTTCCTCGTGCGCCACATCGTTTCGCTCGTGATCGCCACGGTCGCGGCGCTCGTGACGTTCCGCATTCCCGTTTCCACGTGGGACCGCTACGCGCCGAAGCTCTTTCTGATCGCGCTCGCCATGCTCGTGGTCGTGCTGATTCCGCACATCGGCAAGGGCGTGAACGGCGCGCGGCGCTGGATTCCGCTCGGCGTCACGAACATGCAGCCGTCGGAAATCATGAAGCTCGCCGTGACGATTTACGCGGCGAACTACACCGTGCGCAAGCAGGAATACATGCACAGCTTCGCGAAAGGCTTCCTGCCGATGGCATTCGCCGTGGGCGTGGTCGGCGCGCTGCTGCTGCTCGAGCCCGACATGGGCGCGTTCATGGTGATCGCCGCGATCGCCATGGGCGTGCTGTTCCTCGGCGGCGTGAACGGCAAGCTGTTCGGCGGCCTCGTGGCCACGGCAGTGGGCACCTTTACGCTGCTCGTATGGGCGTCGCCGTGGCGCCGCGAGCGGATCTTCGCGTACCTCGATCCGTGGGACGACCGCTACGCGCAGGGCAAGGCGTACCAGCTCACGCACTCGCTCATCGCGTTCGGTCGCGGCGAGTGGTTCGGCGTGGGTCTGGGCGGCAGCGTCGAGAAGCTCAACTATCTGCCGGAAGCACACACCGACTTCATTCTCGCCGTGATCGGCGAGGAACTCGGTTTCGTCGGCGTGCTCGTCGTGATCCTGCTGTTCTACTGGATCGTGCGCCGCTCGTTCGAGATCGGCCGCCAGGCGCTCGCGCTCGACCGCACGTTCGCGGGCCTCGTCGCCAAGGGTCTCGGCGTGTGGTTCGGCGCGCAGGCCTTCATCAACATGGGCGTGAATCTGGGTCTGCTGCCGACCAAGGGTCTCACGCTGCCGCTCGTGAGCTATGGCGGCTCGGGCATCTTGCTGAACTGCGTCGCGGTGGCGCTGCTGTTGCGTGTGGATTACGAGAACCGGGTCCTGATGCGCGGAGGCAAGGTATGACCGCAGCGACGCGCACGCTCATGGTGATGGCCGGCGGCACCGGGGGGCACGTGTTCCCAGGGCTCGCCGTCGCGCATCGAATGGAGCAGTGGGGCTGGCGCGTGGTGTGGCTCGGCAATCCCGCAGGCATGGAAGCGACGCTCGTGCCGAAGCACGGCATCACGATGGAATACGTGCGCTTTGGCGGCGTGCGCGGCAAAGGCATCAAGACCAAGCTGATGCTGCCGCTGAACCTGCTGCGCGCCTGCACGCAGAGCCTCGCGGCGCTGCGCCGCGTGAAGCCCGACGTCGTGCTCGGCATGGGCGGCTACATCACGTTCCCGGCGGGCGTGATGAGCGCGCTTTCGGGCCGCCCGCTTGTGCTGCATGAACAGAATTCGATTGCAGGCCTCGCGAACAAGGTGCTCGCGAAGCTGGCCAGGCGCGTGCTCGTGGCGTTTCCGGGCGCCTTGCCGAATGCCGAGTGGACCGGCAACCCGATCCGCGAAGCGCTCGAACACGTCGACGCGCCGGCGGCGCGCTACGCCGCGCGCAGCGGTCCGCTGCGCGTGCTCGTGGTGGGTGGCAGTCTCGGCGCCACGGCGCTCAACGAAGTGGTGCCGCGCGCGCTGTCGCTGCTTGCGCCGGAAGAGCGTCCGCACATCGTGCATCAGGCAGGCGCAAAGCACATCGACGTCTTGCGTCAAAACTATCTCGACGCCGGACTCGAACTGAATGACACGGTGCAACTCGTGCCGTTCATCGACGACATGGCGAGCGCCTACCGGAACGCGGACCTCGTGGTCTGCCGTTCGGGCGCAATGACGGTGGCCGAAATCGCGGCCGTGGGCGTGGCGGCATGCTTCGTGCCGTTCCCCTACGCCGTGGACGACCACCAGACCACCAACGCCGCGTTCCTTGCCGACAAGGACGCAGCACTCGTGGTGCAGCAACGCGACCTGACGGCGGAAGGGCTCGCCGACTGGTTGCGGCATCAGACCAGAACATCGCTGGCGGAAATGGCAGGGCGCGCTCGCGCGCTCGCGAAACCCGACGCCGCCGATCAGGTCGCGCGCATCTGCGCGGCCGTGGCGGGCGTAAGTGCGGGCGTAAGTGCGGGAGGAAAGCAATGAAACACATCGTCAAACATATCCATTTCGTTGGCATCGGCGGCGCGGGCATGAGCGGCATCGCCGAAGTGCTCGTCAACCTCGGCTATCAGGTAAGCGGCTCGGACCTCGCGAAGAACGCAGTCACCGATCGACTCGCCGCGCTCGGCGCGCGCATCGCGATCGGCCATGCCGAAGAGAACATCGAAGGCGCGAATGCCGTGGTCGTTTCGACCGCGGTGCGCAGCGACAACCCCGAAGTGCTCGCGGCACGCCATCGCCGCATTCCCATCGTGCCGCGCGCCGTGATGCTCGCGGAACTGATGCGTCTGAAGCAGGGCATCGCGATCGCAGGCACGCACGGCAAGACCACCACGACCTCGCTCGTGGCGAGCGTGCTGGCCGCGGGCGGGCTCGATCCGACTTTCGTGATCGGCGGGCGCCTGATCAGTGCGGGCGCGAACGCGCGCCTCGGCACGGGCGACTTCATCGTGGCGGAAGCCGACGAATCCGACGCATCGTTCCTGAACCTGTTCCCGGTGATCGAAGTCATTACGAACATCGACGCCGATCACATGGACACCTACGGGCACGATTTCGCGCGCCTGAAACAGGCGTTCATCGAGTTCACGCATCGGCTGCCGTTCTATGGCATTGCGGTGCTGTGCGTGGACGACCCGAACGTGAAGGAGATTCTGCCGTTCGTCTCGAAGCCGATCATCCGTTACGGCTTCGCGTCCGACGCGCAGGTGCGCGCGGTGAACGTGATCGCGCGCGAAGGCAAGATGCACTTCACGGTGATGCGTGAAGACGCGCCGTCGCTCGACATCGTGCTGAATTTGCCGGGCACGCACAACGTGCAGAACGCGCTCGCCGCGATTGCGATCGCGACCGAACTCGAAGTGAAGGACGCCGATATTCAACGCGCGCTCGCGGAATTCAACGGCGTGGGCCGTCGTTTTCAGCGCTATGGCGAGATTCCCGTCAACGGCGGCGGCGCCTGGACGTTGATCGACGACTATGGCCATCACCCGGTGGAAATGGCCGCGACGATCGCAGCGGCGCGCGGCGCGTTTCCCGAGCGCCGACTCGTGCTGGCGTTCCAGCCGCACCGCTATACGCGTACGCGCGACTGTTTCGAAGACTTCGTGCGGGTGCTGTCGACCGTCGACGCGCTCGTGCTGACCGATGTCTATGCGGCTGGCGAAGCGCCGATCGTCGCAGCGGATGGCCGCGCGCTCGCTCGCGCGATTCGCGTGGCGGGCAAGGTCGAGCCGGTGTTCGTCGAGACCGTGGATGAAGTGCCGGAGGCGCTTGCAGCCGTGGTGCGCGACGGCGATGTGGTGATTACGATGGGCGCGGGTTCGATCGGCGGTGTGCCGGGCCGGATCGCAGCCCAGGAACAGAAGGCGTGAGCGACATGAGCAGTATCGATCCGAAGTTCGACCCGAAGCAGTTCGGCAAGGTGGCCGTGTTGTACGGCGGCGTGTCCGCCGAGCGCGAGGTATCGCTCAAGTCGGGCACGCTGGTGCTGCAGGCGCTGCAAAGCGTCGGCATCGACGCGCATCCGTTCGACCCGTCAGAACGCCCGCTTTCGGCGCTCAAGGACGAAGGTTTCGTGCGCGCGTTCAACGCGCTGCACGGCGGCTACGGCGAGAACGGGCAGATCCAGGGCGCGCTCGACTTCTACGGCATTCGCTATACGGGCACGGGCGTGCTCGGCTCCGCGCTCGGGCTCGACAAGTTCCGCAGCAAGCTCGTTTGGCAGCAGCTCGGCATTCCCACGCCGCCGTTCGAAGCGGTGCTGCGCGGCGACGACTACGCGGCGCGCGCGCCGCAGATCCTCGCGAAGCTAGGCCTGCCGCTTTTCGTCAAGCCCGCGAGCGAAGGCTCGAGCGTGGCCGTGATCAAGGTGAAGGCGGAAAGCCAACTCGTGCCGGCGCTCGAAGAAGCCGCGAGGTTCGACAAGATCGTGCTGGTGGAAAAGAGCATCGAAGGCGGCGGCGAGTACACCGCGTGTATCGCTGGCGACCTCGATCTGCCGATCATCAAGATCGTGCCGGCGGGTGAGTTCTACGACTACGACGCGAAGTACATCCTCGACACGACGCAGTATCTGATTCCCTGTGGCGTCGCGCCGGAGAAGGAAGCGGAACTGAAGAAGCTCGCGCGCCGCGCGTTCGACGTGCTCGGCTGCACCGACTGGGGCCGCGCCGATTTCATGATGGACCGGGCAGGCAACGCGTACTTCCTCGAAGTGAACACGGCGCCGGGCATGACCGATCACTCGCTGCCGCCGAAGGCCGCGCGCTCGGTAGGCATCGAGTATCGCGATCTCGTGGTGCGCGTGCTGGCACTCACGCTAAAAGATTGAACCCCTGATTAATCTCTGACCGACGAATTGCCGAACCGGAATTGAACCGACAATCTCGAAATGTGGAATAACGTACGCCAGCTCAACCTTGCCGCCAACGCGTTGCACGCGCTGCTCGCGCTCGCGCTGCTGGCGGCTGGCTGTTACTGGCTCGTGCAGCGCCCGAACTTCGCGCTGCGAGAGATCCGCATCGAGGGCGATACCGAGCACATCAACTCGCCCACCGTGCGTGCGAGCGTGGTCGGCCGGCTGAAGGGCAACTTCTTCACGGTCGATCTCGATACGGCGCGCGCCGCGTTCGAGCAGATGCCGTGGGTGCGTCACGCGAGCGTGCGCCGCGTGTGGCCCAACGCGCTGGCTGTCACGCTCGAAGAGTACAAACCACTGGGCACGTGGGGCAGCGATCAGCTCGTGAGCACGGACGGCGAACTGTTCACGGCGAATCAGGGCGAACTCGACGAAGAGTTGCCCGCGTTCGATGGCCCCGACGGCACCGCGCCCGAAGTGGTCGCGCGCTACCGCGACCTGGAGAAGTGGTTCGCGCCGCTCGGGCTCACGCCCGACGAGGTGACGCTCTCGCCGCGTTACGCGTGGACGGTGAAGCTCTCGAACGGCATGCAGGTGGAGCTGGGCCGCGAGCGTAACGCCGACACAATGAGCGAGCGATCGCACCGCC
This sequence comes from Paraburkholderia sp. CNPSo 3076, assembly GCF_026343935.1. NCBI lineage: Bacteria > Pseudomonadati > Pseudomonadota > Betaproteobacteria > Burkholderiales > Burkholderiaceae > Paraburkholderia > Paraburkholderia sp. CNPSo 3076. Next base: position 23,075 of record NZ_JAPMAL010000039.1, read on the forward strand.
TCATCGCGGCATGGTCGGCGGTGACGCAACGTTGGGGCAAAGAGATCGAATACGCGGACTTGCGTTATCCGAACGGGTTTGCGATAAGGGCGGCCGGCATGCGCTTCATCAGTGACACGCCCGCTCCGGGCAAGAAGTAACAGAACATCACACGCAACGAGCGCGATATGAGTAAAGACTATAAGGATCTGCTGGTCAGCCTCGACATCGGGACGTCGAAGGTGGTGGCCGTCGTCGCCGAATTGAAGGGCGAGGGCCACTACGAAGTGATCGGTCTCGGCCAGAGCGAATCGAAAGGTCTCAAGAAAGGCGTGGTGGTGAACATCGAGGCCACGGTGCAGTCTATCCAGAGAGCGCTCGAAGAAGCGGAACTCATGGCCGACTGCAAGATCACTAACGTATTCACCGGCATTGCGGGCAGCCACATTCGCAGCTTCAACTCGAGCGGCATGGTCGCCATCAAGGAGAAGGAAGTCACGCAGGCAGACGTCGCGCGCGTGATCGAAACGGCGAAGGCGATCAACATCCCGACCGACCAGCAGGTGCTGCATATCCTCACGCAGGAATTCATCATCGACGGCCAGGAAGATGTGCGCGAGCCGATCGGTATGAGCGGCATCCGTCTGGAAGTGAAGGTGCATATCGTGACGGGCGCGGTGAGCGCGGCGCAGAACATCGTGAAGTGCGTGCGCCGCTGCGGCCTCGAAGTGAACGACCTCATTCTGCAGCCGCTCGCTTCGTCGCTGGCGGTGCTGACCGAGGACGAGAAGGAACTGGGCGTGGTGCTCGTCGATGTCGGCGGCGGCACGACCGACATCGCGATCTTCAGCGAAGGCGCGATTCGCCATACCGCGGTGATTCCGATCGCGGGCGACCAGGTGACGAGCGACATCGCCATGGCGCTGCGCACACCCACGCCCGACGCGGAAGATATCAAGGTGAGCTACGGCATCGCGAAGCAGGCCCTCGCCGATCCGGACGAGATGATCGAAGTGCCGGGTCTGGGCGAGCGCGGTCCGCGCACGCTGTCGCGCCAGGCGCTCGCCGCCGTGATCGAGCCGCGCGTGGAAGAGCTTTTCTCGCTCGTGCAGCAGGTGGTGCGCGAGTCGGGCTACGAAGAACTGCTGAGCTCGGGTGTCGTGCTCACGGGTGGCGCCGCGATGATGCCGGGCATGGTGGAACTGGGCGAGGACATCTTCCTGAAGCCGGTGCGCATCGGCGTGCCGGAATACGCGGGCGGTCTGGCCGACGTGGTGCGCAATCCGCGCTACTCGACGGCGATGGGCCTGCTCGTCGAAGGCCGTTCGCAGCGCATGCGCGGGCGCAAGGTTGCAGTGCAGTCGGGGTCGATGGGCCAGGTCTTTTCACGCATGAAGGACTGGTTCCTCGGCAGCTTCTAAGTACAGAAGTCGCAGGACAGAAGGCGAAGTACAAGCTTCGAAAAATCGCGCTGGTGACGGCGGCTAGCGCGCAGTGGAAGGTTGCCCGATCTTCCACTGGATAACGGCCGAGGAGCGGAATCTTTTTCTTGACGGAGGCAACATGGAATTCCAGATGCTGGAAACGGAAACCAACGGCACCATCATCAAGGTGGTAGGCGTTGGTGGTGCGGGCGGCAATGCCGTGCAGCACATGATTAACCGCGGCGTGCAAGGCGTCGATTTCATCGTGATGAACACGGACGCACAGGCGCTCTCGCGCTCGCGTGCATCGGCCGTGATTCAGCTCGGCAACACGGGCCTTGGCGCCGGTGCGAAGCCGGAGATGGGCCGCGCGGCAGCAGAAGAAGCCCGTGAGCGCATCGCCGACGCACTGCGCGGCGCGCACATGGTGTTCATCACGGCCGGCATGGGCGGCGGCACCGGCACGGGTGCAGCCCCGGTCGTCGCGCAGATCGCCAAGGAAATGGGCATTCTCACCGTTGGCGTGGTGAGCAAGCCGTTCGAGTTCGAAGGCGGCAAGCGTATGCGCGTGGCGGAAGCCGGCTCGCAGCAACTGGAGGATCACGTCGACTCGCTGATCGTCGTCCTGAACGACAAGCTGTTCGACGTGATGGGCGATGACGCCGAGATGGACAAGTGCTTCCAGTGCGCGGACGACGTTCTGAACAACGCCGTTGCAGGCATCGCCGAAATCATCAACGTCGACGGTCTCGTGAACGTCGACTTTGAAGACGTGAAGACGGTGATGGGCGAGCAGGGCAAGGCGATGATGGGCACGGCGACGGTTGCCGGCGTCGATCGCGCACGCCTCGCGGCAGAACAGGCCGTGGCGAGCCCGCTGCTCGAAGGCGTCGATCTGTCGGGTGCGCGCGGCGTGCTGGTCAACATCACGTCGAGCCGTTCGCTGCGTCTGTCGGAAACGCGCGAAGTGATGAACACCATCAAGAGCTACGCTGCGGAAGATGCGACGGTGATCTTCGGTGCGGTGTACGACGACGCGATGGGCGACGCGCTGCGCGTGACGGTGGTGGCAACGGGCCTCGGCCGTGCTGCGAAGAAGCAGCAAGCCGCGCCGATGCAACTGCTGCGCACGGGCACGGACAACCAGCCGATCCCGGCTCCGGCGGGTTCGTACGCACCGCAGCACAGCGGCCACGGCAATACGGCCGACTACGGCGCGCTCGACACGCCGGCAGTGTGGCGCACGTCGCGCGACACCGCGGCTTCGCACGTGCAGGCGCTGCAGGAGAAGGGCGTCGACACGTACGATATCCCGGCGTTCCTGCGCAAGCAGGCGGACTGACGCGCGAGCCGATCTGACTGCGGCAGGGCACGCGTTGCCCTCGCCCGCAGACAGAGAGCGCGCGCTGCGTAGCAATGAAGGCGAGCAGGACCAGCAAGGCCGCATCCGCGAGGATGCGCGGCAGGGACGGTTGCCCGCCACGCGTTGAGCGTGGGGGACAGGCGCGGTGTCGCCCAACGAACCTGTGTAACCTTGGAGTACATCGTTGCCCAACATTGCACGACGCCAGCGCGACACGCTTGCGCATCGTTGCGAAGGACGAGTCATGATCAAACAGGGTGAAACGCTGCCCGAAGCGACCATCTTCGAGTTCGTCGAAGACGCGCGCGAGGGTTGCACGCTGGGGCCTAACAGCTTCGACGTGCAAAAGGAAGCGGCGGGCAAGCGCGTGGTGATCTTCGGATTGCCGGGCGCATTCACGCCCACGTGCTCCGCGAAGCACGTGCCGGGTTACGTCGAACACTTCGACGCGCTGCGCGCGGCCGGTGTCGACGAGGTCTGGTGCGTGTCCGTCAACGACGCGTTCGTCATGGGCGCGTGGGGACGCGATCAGCGTACCTCGGGCAAGGTACGCATGATGGCCGACGGCAGCGCAGCGTTGACTCGTGCACTCGGACTGGAGCAGGATTTGTCGGCGCGTGGCATGGGAATCCGCTCCCAGCGCTATGCGATGGTGGTCGACGACGGCGTGGTCAAGACGCTGCACGTCGAAGCACCCGGCAAGTTCGAAGTAAGCGATGCTGCGAGCATACTTGCCACGTTGACCCACGCATGAGCGCGTTCGCGGGCGCGGCGTTGCCCTGATGCAACGCGCACCTGCGACATAAATGTGACAGGTGATTACGTGAGCCAAGCGGGCCGATCACCCCGGGAACGCCTCCGTTCCGGGCATCGGCCCGCGCTCCATCCCTGGTGGGTAACACGGGGAAACAGTTTGTCACGCAGGTGAAAACGACGGACTCGGCGCAACTGGAGTATAATTCGTGCTATGAATTAAAAAGTCCCGATTGGGATTTTCAATGAGCAAGAAGACCATGTTGAAGCAGCGAACCATCAAATCAATCGTGAAGACAGTCGGCATTGGCCTGCACTCGGGGCGCAAGGTCGACCTGACGCTCCGTCCGGCGGCGCCGAACACGGGCATCGTGTTTTCGCGCGTGGATTTGCCGACGCCGGTGGATATCCCCGCATCGGCGATGGCGATTGGCGATACGCGCCTGGCCTCGGTGCTGCAGAAAGACGGCGCACGTGTCTCGACGATCGAGCACCTCATGTCCGCCTGCGCAGGCCTTGGCATCGACAACCTCTATGTGGATGTGACCGCCGAGGAAATTCCGATCATGGACGGCAGCGCGGCTTCGTTCGTGTTCCTGATCCAGTCGGCGGGTATTGAGGAGCAGAACGCTCCGAAGAAGTTCATCAAGGTCAAGAAGCCGGTGGAGATCCGCGACGGCGACAAGTTCGCACGTCTCGAGCCTTATTTCGGCTTCAAGCTCAAGTTCACGATCGACTTCCGCCACCCGGCCGTCGACAAGACGGGCCAGGCGCTCGAAGTGGACTTCGCGAATACCTCGTACGTGCGCGAAATCGCGCGCGCCCGCACGTTCGGCTTCGCACACGAAGTCGAGATGATGCGTGAGCTGGGCCTCGCGCGCGGCGGCAGCATGGACAACGCCATCGTGCTGGACGAGTACCGCATTCTGAACAACGACGGCCTGCGCTACGACGACGAGTTCGTGAAGCACAAGATGCTCGATGCGATCGGCGACCTCTACGTGGTCGGCCATCCGCTGCTGGCGGCGTACGACGCCTACAAGTCGGGCCACGGCCTGAACAACGCGCTGCTGCGCGAGCTGCTCGCGAATGAGGACGCTTACGAGATCGTCACGTTCGACGATCCGCAGAAGGCGCCGCGCGGCTTCGGCTACGAGGCGCAGACGGCATTCGCCTGAGTTTCGAGCGCGATACGCCAGTAAAAAAGGCAGCTTCAAGCTGCCTTTTTTCTTTTTGCGCGGTTTCGTTGCGCAGTTTCGTGAGATTTGGGCGCGCCGGATTAGCGCTTTTTCGTGTGGCGCGCCGCCATCTTCGCGAGGGCTGCCTGCAGCGGCGAGGCCTCCAGCGTTTCGCTCAGCGCCTGGAGCGCTGCCGCGCCAGCCGGCGTCATGCGCGCCTGCTTGGGCGGCGCGGGATCTTTCACGGCTTGGGGGCGCACGCGGATGCGCACGCTGTTCAACGCCCAGCCGCGCGCCTGAAGGTCGGCCACGAGGCGCGGCTCCAGATGCCGCAACCGCGCGGCGAGCGCGTTGTGCGCAGTGAAAAGGGCCAACGTGCCGTCCTTGATGAAGCCGGGCTCGACGCTAGCCGCGAGATAGTCGGGCAGCAGTGCGTTCAGGTCGCGCTGGATCGCCGCGATCTGCTCGACGCCGGCGCGCAGCGGCGCGAACGCGTCCGTGCGGCTCAGCACTTCGGCGAGCGGCTGGGGGGCGCGTGGTCCCCTGGACCTTGAAAACGGCGAGAAACGGCTCATGTGGCGTAAGGATGGGCTAGCGCGCAGGGGCGGCGTCTCGTTGCTGAACGCGGGAAGCCCGACGCACTACGGGACTGCGATGCCGTCATTGTAGCCTGCGCACCGCTCATCCAAGCGCCTTCAGGCCATTCGGCCAGGGCCGCATCGCGGCCCTTCGCCGCACGGTGGGAAGGCGTCCGTGCGGGCACCGCGCACGCCAGAGCCGTCTTCGCGCTGACACAGGCGGGTGAGAGGGCGCGTGCTAAAATGCCCGATTCGAATCCACCATTTTGGGCTAAAGCCGCCGAGGTCCCTCCGGTCCGGATGCGTAGTGCACACCCTGCACAACCCGCTGAACCCACCCTCAGGAATCCCGGCCGAAGCCGCGACGCAGACACCGATCCGATGACCACCGGTTTCTTACAGAAAATCTTTGGCAGCCGCAATCAGCGCCTGATCAAGCAATATCAGAAGACGGTCGCGGCGATCAACGCGCTCGAACCGAAGATCGAGCAGTACACCGACGAGCAGCTGCGCGCGAAGACGGTCGAGTTCCGCGAGCGCGTGGCCAATGGCACGTCGCTCGACGAGCTGCTGCCCGAGGCGTTCGCCGTTTGCCGCGAGGCGAGCAAGCGCGTGCTGAAGATGCGCCACTTCGACGTGCAGCTGATCGGCGGCATGGTGCTGCATTACGGCAAGATCGCTGAAATGCGCACCGGCGAAGGCAAAACGCTCGTCGCCACGCTGCCCGTGTACCTGAATGCGCTGTCGGGCCGCGGTGTGCACGTCGTGACGGTGAACGACTACCTCGCGCAGCGCGACGCCGAATGGATGGCGCGCCTCTACAACTTCCTGGGTCTGTCCGTCGGCATCAACCTGTCGCAGATGGACCATGCGATGAAGCAGGAAGCGTACGCGGCGGACATCACCTACGGCACGAACAACGAGTTCGGCTTCGACTACCTGCGCGACAACATGGTCTACGAGACCGAGGCGCGCGTGCAGCGTGCGCTGAACTTCGCCGTGGTCGACGAGGTGGACTCGATCCTGATCGACGAAGCGCGCACGCCGCTCATCATCTCGGGCCAGGCCGAAGACCACACCGAACTCTACGTGCGCATGAACGCGTTGCCGCCGCTGCTCGAGCAGCAGATCGGCGAAGAGAAGGCCGACGGGACGGGCGTGGAAAAGCCGGGCGACTACACGCTCGACGAAAAGGCGCGCCAGGTGTTCCTCACGGAATCGGGCCACGAGAAAGCCGAGCGCATGCTCGCCGAGTGGGGGCTGATCGGACCGGGCGAAAGCCTCTACGCACCGCAGAACATCACGCTGATGCACCACGTGTACGCCGCGCTGCGCGCCCACACGCTGTTCTACAAGGACCAGCATTACGTGGTGCAGAACGGCGAAGTCATCATCGTCGACGAATTCACCGGCCGTCTGATGGCCGGGCGCCGTTGGTCGGACGGCCTGCACCAGGCCGTGGAAGCGAAGGAGCACGTGAAGATTCAGAGCGAGAACCAGACGCTCGCCTCGATCACGTTCCAGAACTATTTCCGCATGTACGCGAAGCTCTCGGGCATGACGGGTACGGCCGACACCGAAGCGTACGAATTCAACGAGATCTACGGTCTCGAAACGGTCGTGGTCCCGACGAACCGCCCGCCCAAGCGGATCGACAAGCAGGACCAGATCTACAAGACGGCGAAGGAACGCTACGACGCCGTGATTCGCGACATCCGCGACTGCTACGAGCGTGGTCAGCCGGTGCTGGTCGGCACGACCTCGATCGAAAACTCCGAGCTTCTCTCGGACCTGCTCACGAAGGCCGGTTTGCCGCACGAAGTGCTCAACGCGAAGCAGCACGCGCGTGAAGCCGCGATCGTTGCCGAAGCCGGTCGTCCGCAGCGCGTCACCATCGCCACCAACATGGCGGGCCGCGGTACCGACATCGTGCTGGGCGGCAACGTCGAAAAGCAGTCGGCGTTCATCGAGGCCGACGACGCCATCCCCGCTGACGAAAAGGCGCGCCGCATCCAGCAACTGAGCGACGAGTGGCAGACGCTGCACGATCGGGTGAAGGCCGCTGGCGGTCTGCACATCATCGGCACCGAGCGTCACGAGTCGCGCCGGATCGACAACCAGCTGCGCGGCCGTGCGGGCCGTCAGGGCGACCCGGGCTCGTCGCGTTTCTATCTCTCGCTCGAAGACCCGCTCCTGCGCATTTTCGCGGGCGACCGCGTGCGCGCGATCATGGACCGCCTGAAGATGCCGGAAGGCGAGGCGATCGAGGCGGGTATCGTCACGCGTTCGATCGAGTCGGCGCAGCGCAAGGTCGAAGCGCGCAACTTCGACATCCGCAAGCAGCTGCTCGAGTACGACGACGTCTCGAACGACCAGCGCAAGGTGATCTACCAGCAGCGCAACGAACTGCTCGAAGCGCATGACATCACCGAAACGATCGGCGCGATGCGTCATGGCGTGATCACCGACATCGTGCGTCAGTTCGTGGCGCACGGCAGTATCGAAGAGCAGTGGGACGTGCCCGAGCTCGAAGAAGTGCTGCGCAACGAATGGCAGCTCGACCTCGCGATCCAGGAGATGATCAACGAGTCGTCGTCGATCGACGCCGATGAAATTCTCGAAGCCGTGCTCGCCGCCGGCGACGAAGCGTACGAGCAGAAGGTCGCGCTCGTGGGCCGCGAATCGTTCAGCGCGTTCGAGCGCTCGGTCATGCTGCAAACGCTCGACCGCAGCTGGCGCGAGCACCTCGCGGCGCTCGACCATCTGCGCCAGGGCATCCATCTGCGCGGTTATGCGCAGAAGAACCCGAAGCAGGAGTACAAGCGCGAGGCGTTCGAACTGTTCGCCGCGATGCTCGAAGCCGTGAAGCTCGAAGTCACGCGTATCGTGATGAACGTGCAGATCCAGTCGCCGGAGCAGCTCGAACAGGCGGCCGAGCAGATCGAAGAGCAGGGCCATCATGTCGAGAACGTCGAGTTCCGCCATGCCGAGTTCGCCGAAGCCGACGCAGCGCCGGCTCCCGCGGCTGCCGCACCGGTGGCCGCCGACGCCGCCGCCGCGATGGTGGGCGCGGCCATGAGCCATACGCCGCCGGTGGGCAGCGAGCTGCCGAAGGTGGGCCGCAACGATCCGTGCCCGTGCGGCAGCGGCAAGAAGTACAAGCAGTGTCACGGCAAGATCGCGTGACGCAGGCTTGAACGTAGATTCCGGTGGCCCGCTTTTCCAGGCGGGCCTTGCGTTTTGAATCCCGATGCCGGCCAGGCTCCAGCCCTCGCCGGCATTGCCTTTTCGACAGGTCGCCACCATGGCTGTCAATTTCCCCTCGATTGATCCCGCTCAACTTCATTCGGTCGCCGGCGTGACGCTCGGCTGGGCGGAAGCCAACATCCGCAAGCCCAATCGCAAGGACGTCCTGGTGATTTCTGTCGACGAAGGCGCGAGCGTGGCCGGCGTATTCACGTTGAACCGCTTCTGTGCTGCGCCGGTGACGGTGTGCCGCGAACATCTCGCGAAGGTGCGCGCGGGCGGCAAGGGTATTCGCGCGCTGGTGGTGAACACCGGCAACGCGAACGCGGGCACCGGCGAGCCGGGCATGAAACACGCACGCGAGACCTGCGATGAACTCGCGCGCCTTGCCGGCCTCGAGTCTTCGCAGGTGCTGCCGTTCTCGACCGGCGTGATTCTCGAGCCGCTGCCCATCGACCGTTTGAAGGCGGGCCTTCCCGCCGCGCTGGAGAACCGCAAGACCGCGAACTGGTATGACGCCGCGCAGGCCATCATGACGACCGACACGCTGCCGAAGGCCGTGTCGCGTCAGGTCACGGTCGACGGCCACACCATCACGTTCACGGGTATCAGCAAGGGCGCGGGCATGATCAAGCCGAACATGGCAACCATGCTCGGCTTCCTGGCCTTCGACGCGAACGTTGCTCAGCCCGTGCTCGACGAGCTCGTGAAGTACGTGGCCGACCGCTCGTTCAATTGCGTCACCATCGACGGCGACACCTCGACCAACGACTCGTTCATCATGATCGCCTCGGGCAAGTCGAGCCTGCCCGCGATCACCTCGACTGACACGCCTGCCTACGCCGCGCTGCGCGACGCCGTGACGGCCGTCGCCCAGGAACTCTCGCAGCTCATCGTGCGCGACGGCGAAGGCGCGACCAAGTTCATGACCGTGCAGGTGGAAGGCGGCAAGGATGTGGCCGAGTGCCGCCAGATCGCCTATGCGATCGGCCATTCGCCGCTCGTGAAGACGGCGTTCTACGCATCGGACCCCAACCTCGGCCGTATCCTCGCCGCGATCGGCTATGCCGGCGTGGCGGACCTCGACGTCGACAAGATCGACCTGTATCTCGACGATGTGCTCGTGGCGAAAGCGGGCGGACGCAACCCGGCTTACCGCGAAGAAGACGGTCAGCGCGTCATGAAGAAGAGCGAGATCCTGATTCGCGTGCTGCTCGGCCGCGGCGACGCGCAGGCCACGATCTGGACCTGCGACCTCTCGCACGACTACGTGAGCATCAACGCCGATTACCGCTCCTGATTTCAAGCGCCTTCACCACATGGACAAGCTCGAACAGTTTCTGACCCGCGCCGAAGCGCTGCTCGGCCGCCTCGAAGCCGTGCTGCCGCCGACGGCACCTGATATCGACTGGAACGCGGCCGTTGCGTTTCGCTGGCGCAAGCGCCAGGGGCGCGGCTTCCTGCAGCCGGTGCCCGCGATTTCGCTGATCTCGCTCGACGACCTGCAGAACATCGACCGGCAGAAAGATCTCATCGACCGCAACACGCGCCAGTTCGTGCAGAAGAAGCCCGCGAACAACGTGCTGCTCACCGGTGCGCGCGGCACCGGCAAGTCGTCGCTGATCAAGGCCTGCCTGAACGCGTACGCGCAAGAGGGCCTGCGCCTGATCGAAGTCGACAAGGACGATCTGCATGACCTCGGCGATATCGTCGATCTCATCTCGACGCGCCCCGAGCGCTTCGTCGTGTTCTGCGACGACCTCTCGTTCGAGGAAGGCGAATCGGGCTACAAGGCGCTGAAGGTGGCGCTGGACGGTTCGGTGGCCGCGCAGTCGGACAACGTCCTGATCTACGCGACCTCGAACCGGCGCCATCTGCTGCCCGAGTACATGAGCGACAACGAGACGTACAAGCACATGCCCGACGGCGAGATTCATCCGGGCGAAGTGGTGGAAGAGAAGATCTCGCTGTCCGAGCGCTTCGGCCTTTGGGTGAGCTTCTATCCGTTCAAGCAGGACGACTATCTGACGATCGTCGGCCACTGGCTGCGCCATTTCGGCTGCGACGACGCCGAAGTCGAATCGGCGCGCGGCGAGGCACTTGTGTGGGCGCTGGAGCGCGGCTCGCGCTCTGGCCGCGTGGCGTGGCAGTTTGCACGCGACTGGTCGGGCAAGAAGGCGCAAGAGGCATGAGCGCCGAGGCCAACGCCGCAAACGATGCTTCCGGAAAGACACGCCCGGTGACGGAAGTCGCGGTGGGCGTGCTGGTGCAGCCCGATGGCCGCTACCTGCTCGCGCAGCGCCCCGAAGGCAAGCCGTATGCCGGCTATTGGGAGTTTCCGGGCGGCAAGCTGGAAGCGGGCGAGACCGTCGAAGCGGCACTCGCGCGCGAATTGCACGAGGAACTGGGCATCGACGTGAAGGCGTGTCACCTGTGGCACACGCTCGAACACGATTACCCGCACGCCTATGTGAGGCTCTACTTCTGCAAGGTGACCGAGTGGACCGGCGAGCCGCATGGCCGCGAAGGTCAGGCGTTTGTCTGGCAGTCGCTGCCGGCGAGCGTCGAGCCGCTCTTGCCCGCGACGATTCCTGTGCTGGAGTGGCTCGCCGCGGAGTGACACCCTACGAGACACCACGACGCAAAAGACCGCTGTGCGTGATGCACAGCGGTCTTTTTTCGTCTGGCGCGAGCGCGTCGCGGCGCTCGCTTACTGGCGCGTATCCGTGGGCGGCGCGTCTTCCGGCGGCGTTTCGTCGTCGGCGCCGCCAATGCGGTACTTTTCGGCTGCCCATGCGCCGAGATCCATTTGCTTGCAACGCTCGGAGCAGAACGGCCGGAAGCGGTTTTCCGGGACCCAGCGGACTTCCTTGCCGCAGGTCGGACATTTGACGACAGTGGTCATGCGATAGAACGTTGGTTGCGTTGAGTCTGGCGTGGCGGCGCGTTTGCTTTCAGAGGCTGCACAGTGTGAGCTGGAACGGCACGTCCTGATCGACGGCTCGCGGACGCAAATCGCCATCCTGCACGGTGAAGCGCACCCACAGCATGTACTTGTTCGCGCTCGCTTCAGGAATCATGCGCAATTCCGGTGCCACCCGTACTTGCATGAGCTGATAGGCGCGGCCCGACAGCATTTGCTGATAGCTGCCCTGCATCGCCATCACCTTCGACGCCTGGCCCGACTCGCGCGCGAGGCGCAGCACGATGGCGGCGGCGTCGCGCAGCGGCAGCAGCGGTGTGACCCATTTCGCGATGTCCTGACGGCGCTGATCGGCGTGCAACTGCTGCCACGCGTAATACGACGGCAGATCGAACTTGCAGGTGCCGCCAGGAATGATCGCGCGGCTGCGGATGCTCGTGAGCCACTCGTTATCCATCAGATGCTGGCCCGTCTTGCCTTGCATCTGCGTGAGGCCGGCGAGCGTTTGCTCGATTTCGCCCAGCACGGTTTCGAGCGCATTTTGCTCGATGCCGGGATTGCCGCGGAACGGCGCGAGCGTTTGGCGCTGCCGCTCGAGTTCCTTCATGAGATCCGACTTCAGGTCGGCGCGGCCTGCGACTTCGGCGATTTCGAAGAGCGTCGTGAGCGCGACGTGATGTTCCCTCGGATCCTCCTGGGTCAGGAAAAACGTGAAGCGCTCGAACAGGTCTTCGAGGCGCAGCAGCGTCCGGATTCGCTCGTTGAAGGGATACTCGTAAAGAATCAAGCGCGCTCGCCTCGGGCGTGGTAGGTGACGGATTGCAGGACATTCTAATGCCGTGCGACTACGGTCGCAATCGCGCTGGCCCGGGGCTTTGCCGATGTGACCCGCTAATCGCGCGCGCATGGCGCCTTTTATGCGTTGCTGGCCTTTGCGGCAGCGAGCTTGAGATACGTCTGATGCAATGCGTCGACGTCCTGGTCGAGCGTTTCGAGCGTCGCACCGTTGTCGTTCACCACCACGTTGTCGGCGGCCGCAAGGCGCGCCTCGCGCGTGGCCTGCCGCGCGATGATCGCGAGCACCTGCTCGCGTGTGAAGCCATTGCGGCGCATGACGCGGTTGATCTGCGTTTCCACGCTGCAATCGACGGTGAGCACGCGATCAACGCGCGTCTTCCAGGTGCCCGACTCTACGAGCAAGGGCACGACCACGATCACGTAAGGCCCACTGGCCTCTCGCGTTTCGCGTTCGGTCTCGGAGCGGATCAGTGGGTGCGTGATGGCCTCGAGCCGCTTGCGCGCGGACTCGTCCCCGAACACGAGCGTGCGCATGCGCGCGCGGTCCATCGAGCCGTCCGGCGCGACGAATTCAGGGCCGAATTCCGCGGCGATCTGCGCCATCGCGACGCCGTGAGGCGCGGTAATGCGATGCGCGATGAGATCGGTGTCGACGATCATCACGCCGCGCGCGGCAAAGCCATCCGCGACCGTGGACTTGCCGCTGCCGATGCCACCCGTCAATCCGACCGCGAACATTTGATCAGTTCCCCCACGCAAATACGCCATACAGCGGTGTGCCCGCAAACAAGGTGACGAGTGCGCCAGCGGCCAGATACGGGCCGAACGGCAGCGGCTCTTCGAAACGCATGCGTCCCGTCAACGTAGCGACGATGCCGACGAGCGCGCCGGCCACTGCGGCGATCACGACGATCTGCGGCAGCGCGCTCCACCCGAGCCACGCGCCGAGCGCGGCGAGCAGTTTGAAATCGCCGTGGCCCATGCCTTCTACGCCACGCAACAGCTTGAAGACCCAATAGACGCACCAGAGCGCCAGATAACCCGCGACCGCACCGATCACCGCTTCGCGCAGCGTGACGAAGGTGCCGGCAAAATTGACCAGCAACCCGGCCCACAGTAACGGCTGCGTAATTTCGTCATGCAGCATCTGGTGTTCGAGGTCGATAGCGCTCGCGGCGATGAGCGCGGTGCACAGCACGAAGGCGGCGAGCGCCTTGCCGGTGGGCCCGAAGGCGAGCAATGCGCCGGCCGCGCAAGCCGCGCTCGCGATTTCGATGAGCGGGTAGCGCACGCTCACGTGCGCATGACAGTGCGAGCAACGCCCGCGCAGCGCGACCCAACTGAGCACCGGAATGTTTTCCCAGGCGCGCAAGACGTGGCCGCAGTGCGGGCACGCGCTGCGTGGGACCCAGAGGTTGTAGCGCGCGGGCAGCCCGTCTTGTTCGAAGAGTGGACCGGGCGTGCCAATCGCGTCGGCCACATCGGCGCGCCACGCGCGCTCCAGCATGATCGGCAGCCGGTGCACGACGACGTTCAGGAAGCTGCCGATGACGAGCCCGAACACAGTGGTGAAGACCATGAGCACGCCGAAGGGCAGACCGGCGAGAGCGGCTGCGAGCGGCGTTGCGGTGTCGGGGGCGGAAAGAAGTTGGACGGGCATGAGACGGAACCGGAATCTGGCAGCGATGCTACACCACGTTGCCCAGTTGAATGATGGGAAGATACATCGCAACAACGAGGCCGCCGACCAGCGCACCGAGTACGACGATCACGAGCGGCTCGCACAGGCTCGACACGAGCGCGATCTTTTCGTCGACCTGACGGTCGGCGAGCGAGGCCACATCGAGCAACATCTCGTCGAGCGCGCCCGATTCTTCCGCGACTGCAACGGGCTGAACCACATCGGCCGGAAAGCATCCCGCCGCGCGCATGGCTGCGGCGAGCCGCTCGCCGTGCCGCAGGCGCTCGCTAATGCCTGCGCTCGCGCGATCGAAGAATGCGTTGCCGCTTGCGTGCGCGAGCGAATCGAAGGCGTCGGCGAGTGGCGTGCCGGCGGCGAGCAGCGTGCCGAGCGCGCGGCTCCAGCGGGCGGCGCACAGCGTGGTGAGCAGCGCGCCGCAAAGCGGGAGCTTCAGCAGCGTGCGTCCGAACGCGAGGCGTGCGGCTTCCGAGCGGCGCAAAGCCGCTTGCAGGGCGAGCGTGGCGGTGGCTGCGGCTACGGCGGCCGGCACGCTCCAGCGCGCGGCGCCCGCCGAGAGCATCAGCACGAACTGCGTGGGCGCGGGCAGTGCGGCGCCGAAGCCTTCGAAGATCTGTTTGAACGTGGGCACGACCCAGACCAGCAACGCCGCCGTAATGACGAACGCGAGCAGCAGCACCGCGACAGGGTAGCTGAGCGCTGCGCGCACTTTGGCGCGCTGCGCCGCGGCACGCTCGCGGTCGTCGGCGAGGCGCCCGAGTACGGCGGCGAGCGCACCCGAGGCTTCGCCAACGGCGACGAGCTGGCAATACAGCGCGTTGAAGCGCGCCGGATGTTGCGCAAGCGAGTCGGCAAAGCGCAGGCCGCCGGCGATGTCGCGCGCGAGCGCCGAGGCAATGCGCGGCATGCCGTTCGGCCCCGGCGAGAGCGCGAGCAGTTCGAGCGCGTTCGCAAGCGGCAGGCCGGCACGCAGGAGGCTCGCGAGCTGACGTGTAAAACGCGTGACGTCCGTGTGGCTCGCCCTGGGCGCGCCCGCGTTCGATCTGCGCTCGATGGCGAGCACGGTGATGCGCTCGCGCTTGAGCGCGACGCGCACAGCCGTGGCGTCGAGCGCGATCACCGTGCCACGCTTCGTCGCGCCCGATGCGTCGAGACCGCGCCACGCGAAGCGCCACTCGGATGGGCCGCGATGGGCGCGCCCGGTGCTCATGGCGCCTCCGTTGCGGCAAGCGCTTCGGCGAGACTCGTGGTGCCGTCGCGCACGCGTGCGAGCGCGGCGTCGCGCAAGGTTGCCACACCGCATCTGCGAGCTTCGCGAGCGATTTCGTGCGCGCCGCGCCCTGTGACGATCAGGTCGCGTAGGGTCTCCGAGATCGGCAAGACCTCGTGTATCCCCACGCGGCCGCGATAGCCAATGCCGTGGCAAGCGTCGCAGCCACGCGCGACATAAGGCTGCGTCATGTCACCGTCGTGCGTGTGCAGTCCCGCCGCGACGAGCGCCGCCGGCGAAGCTTCGCCGCGCACGCGGCATTGCGGACATAGCCGCCGCACGAGACGTTGCGCCGTGACGAGCCGCAGCGAGCCCGCCAGGTTGTACGGTTCGACGCCGATGTCGACGAGCCGTGCGCAGGCCGCGCTGGCGTCGTTCGTGTGCACGGTCGAGAGGACGAGATGGCCGGTCTGCGCGGCCTTGACGGCCACGCTGGCGGTTTCTTCGTCGCGAATTTCGCCGATCATGATGACGTCCGGGTCCTGGCGCAGCAGCGCACGCAGTGCCACCGCAAAGGTGAGCCCGGCCTTCTCGCGCACGTTGACCTGATTGATGCCCGCGAGCTGGATTTCGGCGGGATCTTCCACCGAGCAGAGATTGCGCGCCGTGCCGTTGAGCCTTTGCAGGAAACAGTAGAGCGAGAGCGTCTTGCCGCTGCCGGTGGGGCCCGTGACAAGGACAAGACCATGCGGCGCGCTGATCGCTTCGGCTACTGTGCGCCGTTGCGCTTCATCGAGCCCGAGTTCGGCAAGCGACAGATCGGCCGGAAGTGCTTCGAGCCTGCGCAACACGAGCTTTTCGCCGTGAAGCGTCGGCAGCGAATTCACGCGATAGTCCTCGGCGGCGCGGGACGCAGCCGAGGGCGCAAGCCGCAGCCTGCCGTCCTGCGGAATGCGCCGCTCGGCGATGTCCATGCGCGCGAGCACCTTGATGCGCGTGACGAACGCATCGCGCAGATGCGCAGGCGGTCGCGCCATTTCGTGCAGCACGCCGTCGATGCGCAGACGCACGCGCCAGCCGTGTTCCATCGGCTCGACGTGTAGATCGGAGGCGTTGCGTCGCGCGGCTTCGTGCAGCGTTTCGGAGAGCAGGCGAACGGCGGGTGCGTCGTCGAGCTGCGGTGCAGAGACAGGCGCAGGGGGGCGCGCTGTTGCTCCGCCGCCCATACCGCCTTCGGAAGCCACGGTGGCGAAAGGGCGCGCACGATAAGGAGTAGAAAGCATCGGCATGCCGGCGCGAAGCCGCCTCGAACAGATGACGCCTTCATCATGGCGTGCGGCGCACGGCGCCGCCACCTGGCCGGACGGCTAACGTCCCGGCAGCAGCTTCTTCGCCTTTTGCAGCGTGCCCTGGCGCGGCTTGGCGCCAGGCTTGAAGAGCTTGACCGTGCGTACGGCCTGGTCGTCGCTGCGCAGCACTTCGAGCTTCACGTCGCCGATCTGCAGGCACACGTCGCCTTCCGGAATCTCTTCGAGCACTTCGAGGATCAGGCCGTTGAGCGTCTTGGGACCGTCCGTGGGCAGCTTGATATGGAGCCAGCGATTGAGTTCGCGCAAAGGCATGCTGCCCGGCACGATACATTCGCCTTCGTCGTTCCAGCCGCCGCGTCCGGTGCCGCTGCGCGGCATCGACGTGGTGAATTCGCCGATCAGTTCCTCGATGATGTCTTCGGGCGTCACGAGCCCTTCCATCTCGCCGTACTCGTTCACGACGAGCGCGATGCGATGGCGGCTTTCCTGGAAGTACTGAAGTTGCTGGAACCCGGGCGTGCCCGTGGGCACGAAGTACGGCTCGGCGAGCAGTTCGCGCAGCGTCTCGCGCTCGAACTCCTGGTTGTGCAGCGCAGCCAGCGTCTTGCGCACATGCAGCACGCCAAGCACGCGGTCGATGTCGCCTTGATAGACGATCAGCTTGTTGTGATAGCAGGTCTCGAGTTGATGCAGGATGTCTTCGAGCGGGGCGTCGTAATCGAGCGCCTCGATGCGCCGGCGCGGAATCATCACGTCGTCGACGGTGATGTTCTCCAGATCGAACAGGTTGAGGAGGATGCTGCGGTGCTTGGTCGGCATGAAACTGCCCGACTCGAGCACGATGGTGCGCAACTCCTCGGTCGAGAGCCGCTGGTCATGCGCCTTGTGCGTATTGATGTGCAGGATGCGCAGAATGGTGTTCGCAAACATGTTGACGAACCAGATAAGTGGCTTCGTCACACGCATGAGCGGCGCGATCAACAGGCTCGCGGGCAGCGCGATTTTCTCCGGAAACGTTGCGCCCACAATCTTCGGCGTGATTTCCGCGAACACGATGATGAGAAACGCGACGATGCCCGTAGCGATCGACAGCACGAGGTTGTTGCGGCCGAAGGTATGGAGCGCGATCGAGGTCGTGAGGACCGGAATGATGGTGTTGAAGAGATTGTTGCCGATCAGGATCACCGAAAGCAGCAGGTCGGTGCGCGCGAGCAGCTTCTGGGTGGTCTTCGCGCCGAGCGTGCCGTGATTGGCGAGGTATTTGAGCCGATGGCGATTGAGCGCCATCATCGCCGTTTCGGAGATGGAGAAGAAGCTGGAGCAGATGAGCAGGACGAAGACGGCGCCAATCTGCGCCCATAAGGGAAGGTGGTCCACGCGTCGAGAAAATGAGGGGGGGCGGATGGGGAAACTATAACAGAGGGGTACCGCAGTTCCAGGGCGACTGGCCGAACGGACAAGGCCGCTGCCGGCTGCGCGAGGGGCGGTGCGCCGCGAGTTGCCGGGACAGGACGCAGTACAAAAGGTACAGACGAAAAAAAACCGCGCAATGCATGCGCGGTTTTTTTCGAATTCTGGTCGGGGTGAGAGGATTCGAACCTCCGGCCTCTACGTCCCGAACGTAGCGCTCTACCAGGCTAAGCTACACCCCGAATTGACTGCTGGACTCCACAATCCGCTTCGTCTGTTTCAAGACTGGCGCGTCGTCGAGTAAGAACATAATTCTAGCAGGCTATCTTTGTAAATGGAAGGGGGGAACGCTGAAATCGCGTCGGCAGCGGCCTGCGCCTCGGTGCGCGCGCATTGCAGCGTGTGCTCGAGCGCGCCCGAGCGCGTAATCGCCGCGAAGATTTCGTCGAAGCGCGTCGTGCCGCCTTGCTCGATCGCTTCGCGCGCAAGCGCGGCTTCCGCCGCCGTGCCGTGCTCGATCAGCCAGATCAGCGGCAGCGTGGGTTTGCCTTCGCGCAGGTCATCGCCTGCGTTCTTGCCCATCGATTCAGGCGTGCCCGTGTAGTCGAGCCAGTCGTCCATGATCTGGAATGCCGTGCCGATGCGCCGTCCGTATTCGGCCGCGGCTTCCTCGATGTGCGCATCCGCCCCCGAAAGCACCGCGCCGAGCTGCGCTGCGGCTTCGAAAAGCTTGGCGGTCTTGTAGCGGATTACCTGCATGTAGCGGTCGGTGTCCACGTCGGCGTCGTGCATGTTCAGCAGTTGCAGGACTTCACCTTCGGAGATGATCGTCGTGGCGGCGGAGAGAATTTCCATCACGCGCATCTTGCCGACGCCCACCATCATCTCGAACGAGCGCGAATACAGGTAATCGCCCACCAGCACGCTGGCGGCGTTGCCGAACAGCGCGTTGGCCGTCTGGCGGCCGCGCCGCAGGTCCGATTCGTCGACGACGTCGTCGTGCAGGAGCGTCGCCGTGTGAATGAACTCGACGACCGCCGCGAGCACATGGCGCTCCGTGCCGTGGTCGCCGAGCGCGCCGGCCACCATCAGCAGGAGCGCCGGACGCAGCCGCTTGCCGCCCGCGCCGATGATGTACTCGGAGATCTGGTTGATCAGCATCACCTCGGACGCCAGGCTCTGCCGGATGACACGATTCACCTGCTCCATGTCACTGGCGATGGGGGCAAGCAGGGTGGCTGCGCTAGGGGATGGAGTGGCGGTGGACGACATGATGGCAAATAGGGGTAGTGCCGCGGATTATAAGGCGAATCGACTGCATCCCGGACGCTCCGCTGCCGCCCTGCCGATGGCTCCCTCTATTTTCGCGCGGCCCGGGCGGCCGCATGGACGCTGGCGCTATGCCGTGCGGATAGCCCTGGAGCCTGTCTGACGGGCCCCCAACCCCTCGCTAGCCGTCGCGCAACGGACTTGCATGTCTTTTGACCGCGGAGCTAACTCTATGTATAATCTAAGGTTTCGGGCGCGCAGTGTGCCTGAAAAGATTACTCAGAGTGAGGTTCTCAATGTACGCGGTCATAAAAACCGGCGGCAAGCAGTACAAAGTTGCCGTTGGCGAAAAACTTAAAGTAGAACAGATACCGGCTGACATTGACGCAGAAATCACGCTCGACCAGGTTCTCGCAGTGGGCGAAGGCGAATCGATTAAGTTCGGTACGCCGCTGGTCAGTGGGGCTTCCGTCAAGGCCACCGTTGTGTCGCAAGGCCGACACGCCAAAGTGACCATCTTCAAGATGCGTCGCCGGAAGCACTACCAGAAGCATGGCGGCCACCGCCAGAACTACACCGAACTGCGCATCGACGCGATCAACGCGTAAGCGCACGCAGGTAAAGGAGCAAACAAATGGCACACAAAAAGGCAGGCGGGTCGTCACGTAACGGCCGCGACTCAGAGTCGAAACGACTTGGCGTGAAGGTGTACGGCGGCCAGGCGATCCTTGCAGGCGGCATCATCGTTCGCCAGCGCGGCACGCGCATGCATCCTGGCCTGAACGTCGGCATCGGCAAGGACCACACGCTCTACGCGCTGGTCGACGGCCACGTCGCGTTCACGATCAAGGGCGCAGCCAACAAGCAACTGGTCAACGTCGTCCCGGCAGCGGCCTAAGCTTTAGACCGCTCGCGAGCGGGCTACACGCGACGCAAAGAAGGCCCCGCGAAGTTTGCGGGGCCTTTTTATTTATCCGCAGTCTTTCGGGGTCGTAACGGGCTTCCGTTGGCTTGCGGAGCGTCGTTGGCCGTTCGCCCGGGTTGGCCAGTTTCGGCCATGGCGGGCAAAATATCGATATCCACGGGACGGAGTAACTCATGAAGTTCATTGACGAAGCGAAGATCGAAGTCATCGCCGGCGATGGGGGCGATGGCAGCGCGTCGATGCGACGCGAGAAGTTCGTCCCGTTCGGCGGGCCGGACGGCGGTGACGGCGGGCGCGGCGGCAGCGTCTACGCAGTCGGGGACCGTAACATCAACACCCTCATCGACTACCGCTACACGAAGAAGCACCAGGCGCGCAACGGCGAGAACGGCCGCGGCTCCGACTGCTACGGCAAGGGCGGCGACGACATCACGCTGCGCATGCCGGTGGGCACGGTCATCACCGACCAGGACACGGGCGAGTTGATCGCAGACCTGACCGAGCACGATCAGCAAGTCATGGTCGCGCAGGGCGGCGCGGGTGGCCTCGGCAACCTGCATTTCAAGTCGTCCACGAACCGCGCACCGCGTCAGAAGACCGACGGCAAGCCGGGCGAGCGCCGCATGCTCAAGCTGGAACTGAAAGTGCTGGCCGACGTCGGCCTGCTCGGCATGCCGAACGCGGGCAAGTCCACGTTCATCTCCTCGGTGTCGAACGCGAAGCCCAAGATTGCCGACTACCCGTTCACAACACTCGCGCCGAATCTGGGCGTGGTGCGCGTGGGGCCGAGCAAGAGCTTCGTGATCGCCGACATTCCGGGCCTGATCGAAGGCGCGGCGGAAGGCGCGGGCCTCGGTCACCAGTTCCTGCGCCACCTGCAGCGCACGAACCTGCTGCTGCATCTGGTCGACCTCGCGCCGTTCGACGAAAGCGTCGATCCGGTTGTGGAGGCCAAGGCGATCGTCGGCGAACTGCGCAAGTACGACGAGACGCTCTACGACAAGCCGCGCTGGCTCGTGCTGAACAAGCTCGACATGGTGCCGGAGGACGAGCGCGCCGAGCGCATTGCCGACTTCGTGAAGCGCTTCGAGTGGGACGGTCCCGTGTTCGAGATTTCCGCGCTCACGGGGCAGGGCTGCGAAAACCTGTGTTACGCGGTGTACGACTACGTCTCCGCGCACTCCGACGCGCGCCGTGCAGCCGAAGCCGAAGACCTCGCATCCGATGTGCGCTTCCGCGAGGGGCAAGGCGGGAACGCGCAGCAGCCGCAGGAGTAATTCGTCGCACCGGCCGGCGCGCGAGCCGCGCTGGCCGCGCCAAGGACACTTCACGCGTCATCAGTCATTTGGGAGACCGCGCAGCATGCGTTCCGTCATCGCCGATTCGCGGCGTCTGGTAGTGAAAGTCGGTTCGAGCCTCGTCACCAACGACGGCCGCGGGCTCGATCATGCGGCAATCGGCCGCTGGGCCGAGCAGATTGCGGCGCTGCGTGCGCAGGGCAAGGAGGTCGTGCTCGTGAGTTCGGGCGCGATCGCCGAAGGCATGCAACGGCTCGGCTGGACCAGGCGGCCGCGCGAGATCGACGAGCTTCAGGCTGCCGCGGCAGTCGGGCAGATGGGGCTCGCGCAGGTCTACGAGAGCCGCTTTGCCGAGCACGACATCCGCACTGCGCAGATCCTGCTCACGCACGCCGACCTGGCTGACCGCGAACGCTATCTCAATGCGCGCTCCACGTTGCTCACGCTGCTGCGCCTCGGCGTCGTGCCGATCATCAACGAGAACGACACCGTGATCACCGACGAAATCAAGTTCGGCGACAACGACACCCTCGGCGCGCTCGTCGCGAACCTGATCGAAGGCGATGCGCTCATCATCCTCACCGACCAGAGCGGCCTTTATACGGCCGATCCGCGCAAGGACCCGAGCGCGACGCTCGTGCAGGAAGCCGATGCAGGCAAGCCGGAGCTCGAGGCAATGGCGGGCGGCGCGGGGTCGAGCATCGGCCGCGGCGGCATGCTCACCAAGATCCTCGCGGCCAAGCGCGCCGCGCATAGCGGTGCGAACACGGTGATCGCGAGCGGGCGCGAAGCGCAAGTACTCGTGCGTCTGGCTGCGGGCGAGGCGATCGGCACGCAGCTCATCGCACGCACGGCGCGCATGGCGGCGCGCAAGCAGTGGATGGCCGACCACCTGCAGGTGCGCGGCCACGTCGTGATCGACGACGGCGCGGTGCAGAAGCTCACGGCGGACGGCAAGAGTCTGCTGCCCATTGGCGTGACCGGCGTGCAAGGTGCGTTCGCCCGCGGTGAAGTGATCGCTTGCCTGAACGGCGCGGGCGTGGAAGTCGCGCGCGGGCTCACCAACTACAGCAGCGCGGAAACGAAGCTGATCCAGCGTCATCCGAGCGGCGAGATCGAGGGCATCCTCGGCTATATGCTCGAGCCGGAGTTGATCCACCGCGACAATCTAGTGCTGGTTTGACGGCCGTTCCCAGCGAGCCGCGCATCGCCAAAAGCTAAAAAGCCGCTGTGGCCAAAGGCCGCAGCGGCTTTTTTCATGCCCATCACAGCATGCCGTGGCTTGGTCGTTAACGCACCAGCGTCGACTGCGTGCGGCCGTAGCGTAGATTTTCGATGAGGGTCGACGCCTTCGCGATCGGCATCTTGTTGGCGCAGAAGTAGTCCTGATAAAGCCTCGACTGGTACGCGTTGAGCGTGCCGTTCTCGATGCGCGACCAGTTGTTCGCGACGGTCTGGTCCCAGCCGTTGTGATCGGCATCGAGGCTCGCGTAGAGGCGCCACTCGTAGGTGTCGCAGCGAATCCCTTCGTAGTTCACGTTACGCGCGCCGCTCGGGCTCGTGATGACGATCGTGTAGCGCACGACGCCGTCCGTGCCGACCGTGAGCGCGGCAGGGTCGACTGCGAACTTGAGCGGCGAATTGTTCGAGACGTCGAACGGCAGCAGCGTCGCGCCTGCCTGCGGCAGCGGCGGCAGGCCCTCGAGCTTGTTTTCCTGCCATTCGCCCTTGCGGTCCAGAAGGTAGACGAACGTACTGTCGTCCTTGTTCGTGGGACCGGAACTGGAGCACGCGGCCAGTCCCGACACAAGCAGCACACCGCCTGCGGCGCATGCCGCAGCAAGAGCAAATCGTTTCAAATTGGTTTTCCTCGAAGCACGGGCGCGAGTTGCGAACGAACTGCGCCGCGAATGCGAACCGGCGGGGCCCGGCGCGTGATGCGCCGGGCCCCGCCGGTTCGGGCGTTCTTTGCGTTGGCTCAAGCCCCTTGATCCTGCTCGTCCTGCGCAGGCTCGATGATACTCTGCGCCGACGCGCAATCGCTTTCGATCGGCGTACGTTCGGGTACGCTTTCTGCCACGACCTCGTACGGCTCGGCGTGCACCGCGTCTGCGTGCGCCGACGTCACGATGCGCGGGTAGCGCACCTCGTGAGCCTGCACGCCCAGGCGCTCCTGACGCGGCGCGGGCCGGCGCAGGAAGCGCGAGAGCTCGGTCAGTGCGAGCTGATAGACGTCCCGCTTGAACTCGATGACCGCTTCGAGCGGCACCCAGTATTCGTTCCAGCGCCACGCATCGAACTCGGGATGCTCCGTTGCCCGCAGGCAGATATCGCAGTCGCGCCCGACCATGCGCAGCAGAAACCAGATCTGTTTCTGGCCGCGATAATGGCCGCGCACTTCGCGCTTGATGAACTTGTCCGGCACCTCATAACGCAACCAGTCGCGTGTGCGACCGACGATCTTGACGTGCTCCGGATGCAAACCGGTTTCTTCGTGCAACTCCCGAAACATTGCCTGCATGGGGGTTTCACCATACTTGATGCCCCCTTGCGGAAACTGCCAGGAATGTTCGCGAACCCGCTTGCCCCAAAACACCTCGTTTCGCGCGTTCAAGAGGATGATGCCGACGTTCGGGCGAAACCCCTCACGATCCAGCATACAACCACCTTCGAATCCTTTAAAATTGCTTTGATTATAAACAGATAACGGTCCTCACGCACCCGCCCTCAGGAAAGTTGAGCGAATGGCGGCGACCGCGCAAAACGGTCTCGGGGCGCGATCGGCTTCGAATCTGGCCGGCGTCATCGGCGCGGGACCCGGCACGTTGTCATAATGGCGGGTTCGTGAACTCCTCCGTTGGTCACTTCTTCGGGCGGTCTGCACCGGGCCGCCGCTTTTGGATAATTTGAATGAAAGCCTCCCGTTTCTTTATCGGTACCCTGAAGGAAGCGCCCGCTGACGCGGAAATCGTCAGCCACAAGCTGATGGTTCGCGCGGGCATGATCCGTCGCATCGCTGGCGGCATTTACAACTATTTGCCGATCGGCCTGCGTTCGATCCGCAAGGTCGAGCAGATCGTGCGCGAGGAAATGAACCGCGCCGGCGCCATCGAGCTGCTCATGCCGGCCGTGCAGCCGGCCGAGCTGTGGCAGGAATCGGGTCGCTGGGAACAATACGGGCCGGAACTGCTGCGCTTCAAGGATCGCAAGCAGAGCGACTTCGTGATGGGCCCGACGCACGAAGAGGTCGTCACCGACATCGCGCGTGGCCAGATCAAGAGCTATCGCCAACTGCCGGTGAACTTCTATCAGGTGCAGACGAAGTTCCGCGACGAAATCCGTCCCCGTTTCGGAGTGATGCGCGGGCGCGAATTCATCATGAAGGACGCGTATTCGTTCGATAAGGACGTCGAAGGTCTCAAGCTCTCGTACCAGAAGATGTACGACGCTTACGTGCGCATCTTCACGCGTCTCGGCCTGCAGTTCCGCGCAGTCGCGGCCGACAACGGCTCGATCGGCGGCAGCGGCTCGCACGAATTCCACGTGATCGCGGAAACGGGCGAGGACGACATCGCCTACTGCCCGACCTCGGACTTCGCGGCCAACGTCGAAGCCGCCGAAGCGCTGCCGCTCATCGCGCAGCGCGGCGCCCCCACGCAGGCGCTCACGAAAACGCCCACGCCGGGCGCGGCCAAGTGCGAGGCAGTCGCCGAACTACTCGGCATTGCGCTCGAAAGCACCATCAAGTCGATCATCCTCGCGACGGACAACGAAGGCGCCGAGCCCACCATCTGGCTGCTGATGCTGCGCGGCGACCACGATCTGAACGAGATCAAGGTCGGCAAGCTCGAAGGCCTGAGCGGCTTCCGCTTCGCGACCGAAGCGGAAATCGTCGAGTGGTTCGGCACGCCGCCGGGCTACCTCGGGCCGCTCAACACGAAGAAGCCGGTCAAGGTGATCGCCGATCGCACGGTCGCGAACATGAGCGATTTCGTGGTCGGCACGAACGAAGTCGATTTCCACACCACGGGCGTGAACTGGGGCCGCGACCTGCCGGAGCCGGTCGTCGCCGACATCCGCAACGTGAAGAAGGGCGATCCCTCGCCGGACGGCAAGGGCGTGATCGACATTTGCCGTGGCATCGAAGTGGGCCACGTGTTCCAGCTCGGCACGAAGTACTCGGAAGCGATGAACGCCACCTTCCTCGCCGAGAACGGCAAGCCTGCGCCGATGCAGATGGGCTGCTACGGCATTGGCGTCACGCGTATTCTCGGTGCAGCCATCGAGCAGAACTTCGACGAGAAGGGCATCATCTGGCCTGAGTCGATCGCGCCGTTCCAGGTCGTCGTGTGCCCGATGGGCATGGACCGCAGCGAGCTCGTGCGCGAGCGCGCCGAGCGCGTCTACAACGAACTCGTCCAAGCGGGCGTGGACGCGATTCTCGACGACCGCGGCGAGCGCCCGGGCGTGATGTTCGCCGACTGGGAGCTGATCGGCGTGCCGCATCGTCTCGTGATCGGCGAGCGCGGCCTGAAGGACGGCAAGATCGAGTACCAGGGCCGCCGCGATACCGAAGCGACGCTGCTGCCGGCCGATGAGGCCGTGCAGACGGTGGCGCAGAAGATCCGCGCGGCGCTCGCGGTTTAACGACGATCCATCACGGTTAAAGGGGCGCTGCGAGCGTGGAGTATAGTTTTCTGTCCGCTACGGTCCTGCTGCTCCTCATCACCGACCCGCTCGGTAATATTCCGCTCTTCATCAGCTGCTTGCGCGGCGTCGCCAAGCAGCGCCGCGCGATCGTGATCCTGCGCGAGGTCGCGATTGCGTTCGTGATCCTGCTCATCTTCATGGTCGCCGGCAACAGCTTCCTGCGCATGATGGGGCTCACGGATACCTCGCTGCGCATCGGCGGCGGCATCGTGCTGTTCCTCATCGCGCTGCGCATGATCTTTCCGCATCCGGGCGGCCCGTTCGGCGGCGGCGACAAGGGCGGCGAGCCGCTCATCGTGCCGCTCGCCATTCCCGCGCTGGCGGGGCCTTCGGCGCTTGCTACGGTCATGCTGCTCACCTCGCAGGCGCCTGGCAAACTCTATGAATGGATGACGGCGCTCGTCGTGACGATGGTGATCTGCGCGATCGTGCTGGTGATGGCGGAGCGCATCCAGCAGTTGCTGGGCGAGCGCGTGGTGACGGCCTTCGAGCGGCTGATGGGTCTCGTTCTCGTGGCGATATCGGTGGAGATGATCCTCGCGGGAATCGCCAACTTCGTGCATCACCTCTGACGTCGCGTGCAGCGGGCGTCGCAGGCAACAAAAAAGCAGCCCGCGGGCTGCTTTTTTTCATGGTGCGTCAGAAAGTCGACGCGCGCTTCACGCGCCTTCGGTCAGCGCGCGGATGGTCGGCAAATTGCGCCAGTAACCCTTGGCGTCCATGCCGCAGCCGAACACGTAGCGGTCCGGCACCGAAAAGCCGCAGTAGTCGGGATGCAGCGGCTTGGCCTTCGTGAGGGTCTTTTCGCACAGCACGGCCGAGAGGAAACGCTTCGCGCCCATGTCCATGATGCGGTCGCGAATCGCGGCCATGGTCTCGCCTTCGTCGAGGATGTCGTCGAGCACGAGCACTACCCGGTCCTTCACCGACTCGCGCGGCGCCACGCGCCACTGCATCTCGGCGCTGCCCTTGATCGCGTTGCGGTAGCGCGTGAGGTGGATGTAGTCGAACTCGAGCGGGAAGTCGAGGTGCGGCAGCAGCATGCCGGTGAACACGGCGGCACCGCCCATCACCGACAGCACGAGCGGGAAGTCCTCGCTGATCTCGGCGCGGATGGCTTCGGCCATCCGGCCGATCGACGCATTGACGTCGCCCTCCGAAACGATCTCTTCGGAGTGGCGGATAATGTGCAGGGCTTCTTCGCGATTCATGACTCTGGCGGGAAGGTAGCTGTAGCTATTGAAGTGTGGAAAATAACGGCGGCGCGCGCTACAGCATAAACCCGCGCATTTGGTCCGTCGCGCGCCGCGTCGAGTGGGGCCGCCAGCGCGCGCGATGTGCGCCGCGCGGCCCGCAGGATCAGCGCATGCCCGGCATCATGCCCTTCATGCCGCGCATCATCTTTTGCAGATTGCCGCCTTTGAGCTTCTTCATCATGGTGCGCATCTGCTCGTACTGGTTGAGCATACGGTTCACTTCCTGAACCTGCACGCCGGCGCCCGCCGCAATGCGGCGCTTGCGCGTGGCCTTGATGAGTTCGGGCTTGGCGCGCTCGGCGGCCGTCATCGAGTTGATGATGCCTTCCATGCGGCGCATCTGCTTCTCGGCCTGGCCCATGTTGGCGCCCGAGGCGGCCTGCTGGAACTGCGCGGGCAGCTTGTCCATGAGCGACGACAGGCCACCCATGTTCTTCATTTGCGAGAGCTGCGCGCGGAAATCGTTGAGGTCGAAGTCGCCGCCTTTCTTGACCTTGTCGGCGAGCTTTTGCGCGGCCTGGACGTCCACGCCGCGCTGCGCTTCCTCGACGAGCGCGAGAATGTCGCCCATGCCGAGAATACGGTTCGCCATGCGGTCCGGGTGGAACACCTCGAGGCCGTCGAGCTTTTCCGCGACGCCGACGAACTTGATCGGCTTGCCCGTGATGTGGCGCACAGAGAGCGCCGCGCCGCCGCGCGAGTCGCCGTCGAGCTTGGTGAGCACGACGCCGGTGAGCGGCAGGGCGTCGTTGAACGCCTTCGCGGTGTTGACCGCGTCCTGGCCGAGCATGGCGTCCACCACGAAGAGCGTTTCAGCCGGCTTGAGCGTGGAGTGCAGCGCGGTGATCTCGTTCATCATCGCCTCGTCGATACCGAGGCGGCCGGCCGTGTCGACGAGCAGCACGTCGTGATAGTGGCGTTTGGCCCAGTCGACCGCCGCGGCGGCGATCTCGACGGGCTTCTGGTCAGGCTGCGAGGGGAAGAAGTCGGCGCCGACCTGTTCCGTCACCGTCTTCAACTGCGCGATAGCGGCAGGGCGGTAGACGTCGCACGAAACGGTGAGTACCTTCTTCTTGTACTTCTCGCGCAGGAGCTTGGCGAGCTTGCCGGTGGTGGTGGTTTTACCGGCGCCCTGCAGACCCGCCATGAGGATGACGGCAGGCGGCGTGACGGCGAGATCGAGTTCGGCGGCCTTGCCTTCGTAGTCGCCGCCGATCACGGCGGTCAGCTCGCGCTGCACCACGCCGACGAGCGCCTGGCCCGGCGAGAGGCTGGCGATCACATCCTCGCCGAGCGCCTTCTCTTTCACCTTGGCGATGAATTCGCGCACGACGGGCAGCGCCACGTCCGCTTCGAGCAGGGCGAGACGTACCTCGCGCAGCATTTCCTGCGTATTGGCTTCGGTCAGCCGGGCTTCGCCGCGCAGCGTCTTGACGACGCGCGCCATCCGTTGAGTGAGATTGTCGAGCATGGGGAGGCGGTGAGCAGTGCGGCCCCGCCCGCGCGCGCTAAACGGGAACGCGCCGCGTTTCGTCGCCGATTCGTTACGTGAGCGCGCGGCCAGGGGGCCTATAGTAAACTTCGAACATGGATATTGTACTGTATGCCCTCACCGTGCTCCTGTACGGCGGATTGTGCGCCGCCGACTGGCGCGCGCTGCGCCGCGCTGGCACCGCGCCGCTGCTAGGCAGCGTGCCGCCCGTTCCGGTGACGCTCGGCGCGGGCGGCGACGCCCTGCGCGCCCGGACCTTCGGCCCGCTTTCCCGTGCGCTGCTCTTCGTCGCGCTCGCCGCGCACGGCGTGCTGCTGCACATGACGATCTTCCCCGCCAACGAAATGGTGTTCGGCTTCGCCTTCGCGTTGTCGGCCATGTTCTGGCTCGGCGCGGGCATCTACTGGATCGAGAGCTTTTTCTTTGCGCTCGACGGCCTGCGTCTTTTGCTGCTGCCGTTGGCGGCCGTCGCGTCGATCCTGCCGCTCGTATTCGGCGGGGTGCGCGTGCTGCCCTACGCGGCCGCGCCGATGTTCAAGCTGCACTTCGTCATCGCGAACATCGCCTATGGGCTCTTTGCGATCGCCGCGCTGCACGCGGTGCTGATGCTCGCCGTCGAGCGCCGGCTGCATGCCCTGAAGGGCGCCGGCTTCCAGCGCAACGCGAGCAATCGCGGCGGCGGCTGGCTGTCGAACTGGATCGAGACGCTGCCGCCGCTCCTCACGATGGAAAAGCTGCTGTTCCGCCTGATCGGCGCGGGCTTCGTGCTGCTCACGGCCACGCTCGTCTCGGGCATCGTGTTCAGCGAGCAGTTGATCGACCGGCCGCTTTCGCTCGATCACAAGACCGTCTTCGCGATTCTTTCGTGGCTGATGTTCGGCGCGTTGCTCACCGCTCGCAAGGTTTCCGGCTGGCGCGGCCGCGCTGCGCTGCGCTGGGTGATCGCATCGTTCATCGCCTTGCTGCTCGCTTATGTGGGCAGCCGTTTCGTCTTCGAGGTGCTGCTGCACCGCCCTGTGGTTTGAGTCGTGTGAGTCGCGTGTTCCGATGAGACAGATTCTTCTCCTCGTACTGCTGTTCGTGGTCGGACAGTGGTTCGTCAAGGCGCTGCGCCGTGCGCAGACGCAAACGCGTGCCGGTGCGCAGCCGGAGCAGGGCGCCGCGCGCAACGCCAATGGCGGCGCGAGCGCGAGCGGCAAGGCTGCGCTGCCCGAGCCGATGGTGCGCTGCGCCGAGTGCGGCGTGCATGCGCCGCGCAGTGAATCGGTGAATGTCGGCGCGCGCTCGTTCTGCAGTTCCGAGCACGCGCGCGCCTGGGACGCGCGCACCACGGCCCAGGATCGCCCCGCACGATGAGTGCTGCCGCATCGCCAGGATCGCGCGCGTACGCAGTCGATGCGCAGGGCTGGGTGCCCGGCGCGCGCCACCTACCTTCGCCCAACTTCGAGGCCCGCCCGCAAGGCGCCGTGCCGACGCTCATCGTCGTCCACAACATCAGTCTGCCGCCCAACGTCTTCGGCGGCCCTGAGATCGCCGATCTCTTTCTCAACCGCCTCGACTGCGACGCGCATCCTTACTTCGATGCCAACCTGCGCGGCGTGCGCGTCTCGGCGCACTTCGTCATTCATCGCGATGGCGCCCTCGAGCAGTTCGTCTCGTGCGACGAGCGCGCGTGGCACGCGGGCGCGTCGAGCTTCTTCGGGCGCGAGCGCTGCAACGATTTCGCCATCGGCATCGAACTGGAAGGCAGCGACACGACGGCCTTCGAGGCGCCGCAATACGCCACGCTCGCGGCGCTCGTGAAGGCGCTCGTCGCGCACTATCCGATCGAGGCGCTGGCGGGCCATTCGGACATCGCGCCTGGGCGCAAGACCGATCCCGGCCCGCACTTCGACTGGGCGCGCCTCAAACACGATACGCAGCTCGCCGATGCCAGCTTCCCCTATATCCAGGGGCACGGCGCTCAGAACGCGGCGTCGTGACACGCTCAAGCGCCCGCTAAACCCTCGCCAGCTGCACAAGAAATAAGCACCTCTCGCGCGCAAACGCAGGGTCTTTGCGCGCGTCTCGCAGACCACTCGAAGGGGGGCTCGCCGCCAAGGCCCGCGCTGCTTGGCTTGTAGCCTTGTCAAGATAGGACCAGCAAAAAAAGCCGTTTGATCGTATTGTTTCTTCCACTATACTTTGTACCTGAAACAAGGCTTCACACCATATGTTGTGTTGTACTGCGGCGCCCCGCTTCACGCGCAAGGCGCCGCGCGCGTTACCAGCATAGAAAAAACAGAAACTTTGTACGGTGCCGTCGGCCGAGAGAACCGGCGCACCGGCTGTAATCGAGAGAGAAGGTACAGCCAATGATCGCGACATCCACGATGAAGACCGAAGCAGTCTGTGATTCATCTGCCTTGTCGCATCCGGCAGCCTCGCCAGGCTGGACTTTTTTCTCTGCCCGATCGAGCGTGCACACGGGGGCACGACGTCGGCGTCCGTCTTAATCCGCGAACTCTCTTCGCACCTTTCCAGGACCCAGGAGCTTTGCACATGCAAACGACCGATAACGTCTCGACCCGGTATGAAGGCGCGCCCGCCGCGCACGCACTGGGTGGCCAACCGCAAGACGGCCAGACGAGCGCGCAGCAGTTCGCCGACCACAAGGTGATTCGCCGCAACGGTAGCGTGGTGTCGTTCGAACCTTCGAAAGTCGCGATCGCGATGACGAAGGCCTTCCTCGCCGTGAACGGCGGCCAGGGCGCGGCTTCGGCGCGCGTGCGCGAGCTCGTCGAGCAGCTCACGCAGAACGTCGTGCGCGCACTCGTGCGCAGCCGTCCGAACGGCGGCACGTTCCATATCGAAGACATCCAGGATCAGGTCGAACTCGCGCTGATGCGCGGTGGCGAGCACAACGTCGCGCGCGCCTACGTGCTGTATCGCGAGAAGCGCAACCAGGAGCGCGCGCAAGCGCCGGAAACGGCAGCGAGCGCAGCGCCCGGCATCAACGTCACGGACAACGGCGTGACGCGCCCGCTAGACATGCAGGCACTGCGCGCGCTGATCGCCTCGTCGTGCGACGGTCTCGGCGACGCGGTCAACGCTGACCCGATCGTCGCGGAAACGGTGAAGAATCTGTACGACGGCGTGCCGATGACCCAGGTCTACGACTCGGCCATCCTCGCTGCGCGCACGATGATCGAAAAGGACCCGGCGTATAGCCAGGCGACCTCGCGCATCCTGCTGCACACGATCCGTCGCGAAATTCTGGAAGAGGAAGTGACGCAAGCCGAAATGGCCGTGCGCTACGCCGACTACTTCCCGCAGTTCATCAAGCGCGGCGTGGAAGCCGGCCTGCTCGACGACAAGCTCCAGCAGTTCGACCTCAAGCGTCTCGGCAACGCGCTCGACGCGAGCCGCGACCTGCAGTTCGGCTACCTCGGCCTGCAGACGCTGTACGACCGCTACTTCCTGCACGTCGGCGGCACGCGCATCGAAATGCCCCAGGCATTCTTCATGCGCGTCGCGATGGGCCTCTCGCTCAACGAGATCGACCGCGAAGCGCGCGCGATCGAGTTCTACAACGTGCTCTCGTCGTTCGACTTCATGTCGTCCACGCCCACGCTGTTCAACTCGGGCACGCACCGCTCGCAGCTCTCGTCGTGCTACCTCACGACGGTTGCCGACGACCTCGACGGCATCTACGAAGCGCTCAAGGACAACGCGCTGCTCTCGAAGTTTGCCGGCGGTCTGGGCAACGACTGGACGCGCGTGCGCGCGCTCGGCTCGCACATCAAGGGCACCAACGGCAAGTCGCAAGGCGTAGTTCCCTTCCTGAAGGTCGTGAACGACACGGCTGTCGCCGTGAACCAGGGCGGCAAGCGCAAGGGCGCGGTGTGCGCCTACCTCGAATCGTGGCACCTCGACATCGAAGAATTCCTCGAGCTGCGCAAGAACACGGGCGACGACCGCCGCCGCACCCACGACATGAACACAGCGAACTGGATTCCCGACCTGTTCATGAAGCGCGTGATGGAAGGCGGCGACTGGACGCTCTTCTCGCCCTCGACCTGCCCGGATCTGCACGACAAGTTCGGCGCCGAGTT
Source organism: Paraburkholderia sp. CNPSo 3076 (assembly GCF_026343935.1). Classification (NCBI taxonomy): domain Bacteria; kingdom Pseudomonadati; phylum Pseudomonadota; class Betaproteobacteria; order Burkholderiales; family Burkholderiaceae; genus Paraburkholderia; species Paraburkholderia sp. CNPSo 3076. The sequence goes on from NZ_JAPMAL010000039.1 coordinate 55,990, forward strand.
CGAACAGGCTTACACGGCTTACGAAGAGAAGGTCGCGCGCGGCGAGATCAAGCTGTTCAAGAAGCTGCCGGCCGCGCAACTGTGGCGCAAGATGCTCGGCATGCTGTTTGAAACCGGCCATCCGTGGATCACGTTCAAGGATCCGTGCAACATCCGTTCGCCGCAGCAGCACGTGGGCGTCGTCCACTCGTCGAACCTGTGCACGGAAATCACGCTGAACACCAGCGACAGCGAAATCGCCGTGTGTAACCTGGGCTCGGTGAACCTGGTCGCGCACATGGTCGAACAGGCCGACGGCACGTTCGCGCTCGACCACGACAAGCTCAAGCGCACCATCAGCGTGGCGATGCGCATGCTCGACAACGTCATCGACATCAACTACTACGCGGTGTCGAAGGCGCGCAACTCGAACCTGAAGCACCGTCCGGTGGGCATGGGCATCATGGGCTTCCAGGACTGCCTGCACGTTCTGCGCACGCCGTTTGCTTCGCAGGAAGCCGTGGAGTTCGCCGACCGCTCGATGGAAGCCGTCTGCTACTACGCGTACTGGGCGTCGACGGAGCTGGCAGCCGAGCGCGGCCGCTACTCGACCTACCGCGGCTCGCTGTGGGATCGCGGCATCCTCCCGCAGGACACGCTCAAGCTGCTCGCCGAAGCACGCGGCGGCTACGTCGAAGTCGACTCGAGCGAGTCGATGGACTGGACGTCGCTGCGCGAGCGCATCGCGACGCACGGCATGCGCAATTCGAACTGCATCGCGATCGCACCGACCGCGACCATCTCGAACATCATCGGCGTGTCGCCTTGCATCGAGCCGACGTTCCAGAACCTCTACGTGAAGTCGAACCTCTCGGGCGAATTCACGGTGGTGAACGACTACCTGGTGCGCGACCTGAAGGCGCGCGGCCTGTGGGACGAAGTCATGGTCGCCGACCTGAAGTACTTCGACGGCATGCTCTCGCGCATCGACCGCGTGCCGGCCGATCTACGCGCTGTGTATGCAACGGCGTTCGAAGTCGACCCGACGTGGCTCGTCGAAGCCGCATCGCGTCGTCAGAAGTGGATCGACCAGGCGCAGTCGCTGAACATCTTCATGGCGGGCGCATCGGGCAAGAAGCTCGACGAGATCTACAAGCTCGCATGGGTGCGCGGCCTGAAGACCACGTACTACCTGCGCACGATGGGGGCTACGCACGTCGAGAAGTCGACGGTTGCGCACGGCGCGCTCAACGCCGTGCCGACGGGCGGCGAAGGTGGCGGCAATGCAGGCGGCGCGTTTGGCGGCGCAACGGGCGGCGCATTCGGCGGTGCAGCAGGGTCGACCACGATGCAGGCCGCACCGCAAGCCGCGGTTGAAGCGACGCCGGAAGCAGATGGTCCGGTGTGCATGATGCGTCCGGGCGACCCCGGCTTCGAAGAGTGCGAGGCTTGCCAGTAAAGCTGGCTGCGCATGATGCGTGCGGTGCAACGCCGCTCGCATCATGCGAGGACCGAAGCATCAGTAGTAAACAGTAGTCGAAGTAGCCGTAGCGAGATGTAACAGCGAACGAGGCGCGCGCAATGCGCGCCGACTCTCCCGGCAACGCGCACCGCGCGCGCTGCAGTACGCGAAAGAGGCAACAGGAAGGAATCCCTGGAGTTTCTCGCAGGGACAAGACTCAGGCCGCGCGAGCTTCCAGCGCCGCGCGCGGCAAGCAGTGAGCGGCGAGTGAAAACGCACTCGCAGCGCGAGCGAAAAGCGCGCGGCGAACCCCGTCTTTCACACACGCTCTCGATGTCGCGAAGACCTTCGAAGCACATCGCACATGCGAAGTGAGCACGACGAATCAGTGTTCTCTACACAGTGCTCACGCGATGCAATCGACACGATGCGATAACAAAGTGTTGTATCGAGGTCGCAACGCGAATCGAAAACAGGATTTTTCGTGTGCGAACCCTTTTATCGCTCACGAAAAGATGGTACAAACCGATCTAAATTGATGGTGACATTTATGCTCAACTGGGATGACGAGATCACGGCCGTAACTCCGTCGAGCGGTGCGCAGCAAAACGCAATGCGCAACCCCGCGGGTCAGGCTGTCCAGGCTGCCGAGGTGCAGTTTGGTCTGCGTTCCGCTCCTCAGGCTTCCACGGCGACCAACATCTTCGCCAGCGACTTCGCCGTTGCACCGCCGCCGCAAGCGCCGGTCTCGACCGAAGCGCGCGTGAATGTCGCCGACAAGCGCATCATCAACGGCCAGACTGACGTGAATCAGCTGGTCCCGTTCAAGTACAAGTGGGCTTGGGAAAAATACCTGGCGGGCTGCGCGAACCACTGGATGCCGCAGGAAATCAACATGTCCCGCGACATCGCCCTGTGGAAGGACCCGAACGGTCTGACCGAGGACGAGCGCCGCATCGTCAAGCGCAACCTCGGCTTCTTCGTGACCGCCGACTCGCTCGCCGCGAACAACATCGTGCTCGGCACCTACCGGCACATCACGGCGCCCGAATGCCGCCAGTTCCTGCTGCGCCAGGCGTTCGAAGAGGCGATCCACACGCACGCCTACCAGTACATCGTCGAGTCGCTGGGTCTGGACGAGAGCGAGATCTTCAACGCGTACCACGAGGTCAAGTCGATCCGCGACAAGGACGAGTTCCTGATCCCGTTCATCCAGACGCTGACTGATCCGTCTTTCAAGACCGGCACGCTCGAAGCCGACCAGAATCTGCTCAAGTCGCTCATCGTGTTCGCCTGCATCATGGAAGGCCTGTTCTTCTATGTCGGCTTCACGCAAATTCTCGCGCTCGGCCGCCAGAACAAGATGACCGGCGCAGCGGAGCAATACCAGTACATCCTGCGTGACGAGTCGATGCACTGCAACTTCGGCATCGACCTGATCAACCAGATCAAGCTTGAAAACCCGCACCTGTGGACCCCGGCGTTCCGTGCGGAGATCACCGAACTGTTCAAGCATGCGGTCGACCTCGAGTACCGCTACGCCGAGGACACCATGCCTCGCGGCGTGCTCGGTCTGAACGCATCGATGTTCAAGAGCTATCTGCGCTTCATCTGCAACCGCCGTTGCCAGCAGATCGGTCTTGATCAGCTGTTCCCGAACGAAGAAAATCCGTTCCCGTGGATGAGCGAGATGATCGACTTGAAGAAGGAACGCAACTTCTTCGAGACGCGCGTGATCGAATATCAGACGGGCGGTGCGCTGTCCTGGGAATAACCCGGGCGCACTGCGGTGCAAGTCTTTTGGGGTTGCCGCGAGGCGCCGTGCAGGCGCCTCGACTGGCATGATGATTAGGAGCAGGAACGCCTGATGCAAAGCATGCCCGGAGCCAGGTTGGCTCACCGACGTGACAGGCACTTTGCGAACCCTTCAGAGGGATGGGCAAACTTCCCCCCGGAAAAGCGCGCAGGCTTCGCGTGTCGTGAGGCCGCCGCTTTCAACGAACGTTGCCCGGTGTCGGTAGCCGACGCCGGAATGACTCGGCGCGCTGTGCCTCGTGGCACGGCGCGCCTTACCGCATTCATTAGCGTAAGCGCGCGGGATCAGCGTACGCCGATGAATAGCCCGCTTCGCAGCGTGCGCCGTGAGAAGCGTTCGCGGGAAGCGGGTTTTGACGAAGGGTGTAGTTTGAACTGACTCTCATCTGAACCTGAAGGAGAAAAAAATGGCTACTGCCAAGAAGAAACCGGCGGCTAAGAAGGTCGCAGTGAAGAAGGTTGCAGCGAAGAAGGCGGCTCCGGCGAAGAAGGCCGCAGCGAAGAAGGTCGCGGTCAAGAAGGTCGCAGCCAAGAAAGTCGCCGTGAAGAAGGTTGCTGCGAAGAAGGCAGCACCGGCGAAGAAGGCCGCAGCGAAGAAGGTTGCAGCCAAGAAAGTCGCCGTGAAGAAGGTTGCTGCGAAGAAGGCGGCTCCGGCGAAGAAGGCCGCAGCGAAGAAGGTTGCAGCCAAGAAAGTCGCCGTGAAGAAGGTTGCTGCGAAGAAGGCAGCGCCGGCGAAGAAGGCCGCAGCCAAGAAGGTTGCTGCGAAGAAGGTTGCAGCCAAGAAGGCGCCTGCGAAGAAGGCTGCTGCCAAGAAGGCTGCGCCTGCGAAGAAGGCTGCCGCCAAGAAGGCTGCCAAGAAGGCACCTGCGAAGGCCGCTGCCGCACCTGCTGCCCCTGCTGCGCAACCGTCCGCGCCCGCAGCAACGGTCAAGACTGCCCTGAATCCGGCCGCAGCATGGCCGTTCCCGACCGGCAGCCGTCCGTAAGCAGTCCGAGACGAAGCGCGCAGGCTACGTCGTACGCGCGCTTCGTTGGCCGGGCCGGGCGGCATGATGCGCAAGGCTCGATCCCGATCCCGTCGCTGGGTTGTCCGCGACGGGATTTTTTTCGTCTGGAGTTCGCAATAGTTGGGGTGAGGTCACGCGCATGCTGCGCGCGGGCATGAAAAAAGGCGCATGCACAGGGGAGCACATGCGCCTGAGGTTCCGCATCCGGCGCGAGGCGCCGCTGCGGTACAGGGGAAACCGTTAGTGCGTGACGCGCGTCACGCCGCCGCTCGAGAGCAGCCGCACGCGGTCGCCCGCGTTGAAGACTTCGCCGGTCGCGGTTTGCGTGATGGCGCGGTAGTCGCCGTTGTCGAGGCGCACCGTGATCTCGAGGCCGTCGCGCATGGCCACGCCGTTCTCGACCGCGTTGCCGGCCACGGCGCCCGCAATGCCGCCGATGATGCCGGTGACGATCGAGCCCGTGCCGCCGCCGATCTGGCTGCCGGCCACCGCGCCGAGCGCGCCGCCACCGATCGCGCCAAGGCCGCTAGGCTGGCCGTTGTTCGAGCTGATCTTCACCGCGCGCACGCTTTCGACCGTGGCCATACGCACCGATTGCTCTCGCTGCGCCTGCGAGGTCGTGTACACATCGGCGGAACTGCTGTTATAGGCGCAGCCCGACATCGCGAGCGACCCCGCGAGCATGGCTGCAACAATCAGACGACTTGTTATTTTCATTCCCGTAGCTCCAATGGGCGCCGTTCGTGTGCGGCTCCCGCGTTCAGTTCGGCAGTTCGTAGCCGAATGCCTCCTTGAACCGTTCGTTGATCTGCGCTCGCGTAGGCGCATAGTTTTGCGGACCGAGATGCTCGATCTTGAGCGCGCCCATCAGGCTCGCGAGACGCCCCGTGGTTGCCCAGTCGAGGCCGTTCTCGATGCCGTAGAGCAGGCCGCCGCGGAAAGCGTCGCCGCAGCCGGTCGGGTCGAGCACCTGAGCGGCCTTGACCGGAGGAATCTCCTCGATCTTGCCGCTGTGGTAGATCTGCGAGCCGTGCTCGCCGCGCGTGATGATCAGCGCGTCGACATGGCTGGCGATTTCGTCGAACGACCAGCCGGTGCGATGGCTGACAAGGTTGGCTTCGTAGTCGTTGACCGCTACGTAGGTCGCAAGTTCAATCGCGCGGCGCAAAGAAGCCCCGTCGAAGAGCGGCAGACCCTGGCCCGGATCGAAGATAAACGGCACGCCTGCCTTCGCGAACTGCTCGACGTGCTGGACCATGCCGTCGAAGCCGTCCGGTGCGACGATGCCGAGCTTGATGCCGGGCGCTTCGTCGGCGCGGTTCAAATGCGATTGCATCATCGCGCCCGGGTGGAACGCGGTGATCTGGTTGTTCTCGAGGTCGGTCGTGATCATCGCCTGCGCGGACCACGTATCCTCCAGCACGCGCACGTGCGCCTTCGATAGGCCGAGCGCGTCGAGGCGTTCGAGGTAGGGGCGCGCGTCGGCGGCGCCGAGCGTCGCCATGATGCGGGCGTCGCCGCCGAGCAGATGCAGCGAGTACGCGATATTGCCGGCACAGCCGCCGAACTCGCGGCGCATCGTCGGCACCAGAAAGCTCACGTTCAGGATGTGCACCTGCTCGGGCAGGATGTGCTCCCGAAAGCGACCTTCGAAGGTCATGATGTTGTCGTAGGCGAGCGAGCCGCAGATCAGCGTAGCCAAGGCGGAAATTCCTGTAGGGCGTGGTAGGGGAAGGGGGCGGCGCACCGGCCTGCGCGTCGACCTGCGCGTCGACCTGGCAGTGCAGGCGCGAGGCGCGTGTGCGCCGCCGCCGGATTACTTCAGCGCAGCGAGTGCGGCGTCGTAGTTCGGTTCGTTCTTGATTTCGCTCACGCGCTCGGCGTGCAGGACGTTGTCGTTTTCGTCGAGCACGACGACGGCGCGCGCGGTCAGGCCGGTGAGGGGGCCGCTCGTCACGTCCACACCATAGGCTTGCGCGAATTCATGGCCGCGGAAGGTCGAGGCCGTGACGACGTTGGCGATGCCTTCGGTCGTGCAGAAGCGCGCAGCGGCGAACGGCAGGTCGCCCGAGATCACGACGACAGCCGTGTTGTTGAGACCGGCAGCGGCTTCGTTGAACTTGCGCGTGGAGGTCGCGCAGGTCGGCGTGTCGAGGCTCGGCACGATGTTCAGCACCTTGCGCTTGCCGGCGAAATCGGCGAGCGAGACAGGCTTCAGATCCTTGCCGACGAGCGAGAACGCCGGGGCCTTCTGGCCGACGCTCGGGAAGGTGCCGGCGACGTCGATCGGGTTACCGCCTAGCGTGACTTGACTCATGATGTGCTCTCCGGGAATGCATGTTGTGGTGAATGGCGCGCCCGCGCGATGCGGGACGCCGGGAAACGCGCGGGGCACGCCAGTGCACCCGCGCACAGACGGCAAATCAGGGGTAGAAAATCTCGATGCGGAAGTTCGACGCCACCACGTCGCCCGTGTCGAGCCGCACGATCATGGTCTGCGTGGTGCGTGCGGGCAGACCGGCTTCAATGGAGGTGCCGGGCGTGACGTAGTCCTGCGGCCACAGCACGCGCCGCACGACGATGTTGTTTTGCCGGTCGAGCAGCGACAGCTCGATGGCGGGGTACGCGAGCGCCACGTTGAAGCGGTTGCGCAGCGGCACCTTCAGTTCGAGGTGATGCGGCTCGTTGTCGACCTGGCGCAGATCGGACGGCTCGACCAGCAGGCCGTCGATGTCGCGCGGCGGCAGCACGCGGCAGCCGAGCTGCTCGCACGCCTGCTGATAGAGTGACTGCGAGTCGGGCCAGTAGACCATGACCGTTTCGCGCTGCCACCATGCGAGCTGCACGACGAGCAGCGCGAGCAGCAGAATGGCGATGAGCGTGCCGAGAATGCGCCAGACGAGGCCGCGCGAACCGCGCGGGCGGGCGGGCGCTTCGCGGGTGACAGCGAAGGGGGAGGCGCCGTCGCTGGGCGAGAGCGCGCTGAACGCGGGCTCCGGTGCGGCTTCGCGAGTGCGGGGGCCCAGCGCGGGCTCCGGGTCGTTCATGCGGGCCGCAGCCGATGCTTCGTTGGCCGAAAAGGTCGGCTCGGTCGGGCCGCTCGTGCCCAGGTTCGGCTCGCTGCGCGTCCAGCGCGCGGCGGGCGGGAAGGGTTCGGCGGCTGCGGGCTGCTGGGGCGGCGGTACCGGTGCTGCTGCGGGTGCCCCCGGCGCGTGTGGCGCATCTTGTGGTGCGCGCCCAAGCGTCGGTTCGTCGTCGAAGGCGACCCGCGACTCGGCTCCGGGCGTAACGCCAGGCGTGGCGCCATGGGCAATGCTCGCCCCTGGCAGTTTATCGGCGTCGTATTTCAGACGCGGATCGCGCTGGCTGTCCTGCGGCGGCGCCCACGGGTCCCACGTGCGATTCGTGAAATCGGGTGTGGCGCCCAGCGTTGGGGGCGGCTCTTGCGACGGCGCTGCCGCTGCGGGCTGATTCGCCTGATCAGGCTGAACCTCGGGCTGCTGCAAAGTGGACCGTGACGCAGACTGCGATGCGAACTGTGAGGCGGGTTCCGAAGCGGGTTGCGCAGCAAAACGTGAAGCCGGCTCCGATGGCGTCGAGGTCAGGCTGGCCGCGATTTCGGCAGCAACGGGCACCGCGCGCGTGAAGTCGCCGCCTTCGGGCATCTCGTACAAACTGCCCGACGCATCGAACGCTTCCTGACAATGTCCGCAACGCACGAGGCCACGGCGCACGGCGAGCTGCGTGGGCTGGATGCGGAATACGGTTTCACAGAAGGGGCAGCGCGTTGCCAGAAGCATGTGGGCCGAGGATCTGGGTAGACCGGAGGATTGGTGATACCCGCATTCTACTGGCAATCCACCGCAGTCTACGACTTCGGCCTTGCCGCTTGGGGCGCGATCAGGCTCGCGCGAGCCTGATCGGAACGGGCAGGGATTACGCGCGTCGCGTGCCCGCGAGGCAGACCCAGCCTTCGTGTTCGCGCCAGACCGAGATGTCGATCCACTGCGCGTACACCTGCGCGACTTCCTTGGCCTGGCGCGCGAGGATGCCCGAAAGTGCGATGCGTCCGCCCGGCTTCACGCGCGAGGAGAGCATCGAGGCCATCAGCTTGAGCGGATTCGAAAGAATGTTGGCGACGACGATGTCGAACTCGCCGGCGGGGCAGTCGTCGGGCAGGCCGTAGGTGACCTCCGCGCGATTGCGCTCGCTGTTGTGGCGCGCCGACTCGACCGCCTGCGGGTCGATGTCGATGCCGATCACCGGATTCGCACCGCACTTCTTCGCGAGGATCGCGAGGATGCCCGAGCCGCAACCGTAGTCGAGCAGCGAATTGCCGGGCTGCACGTGCTGTTCGAGCCATTCCATGCACAAACGCGTGGTGGGATGGCTGCCCGTGCCGAACGCGAGGCCCGGGTCCAGTTCGAGCACGAGCGCGTTCGGGTCCGGGGCATCGTGCCACGACGGCACGACCCAGATGCGCTCGCCGATCTGGATCGGGTCGAACTGCGATTGCGTCAAACGCACCCAGTCCTGCTCCTCGACTTCGCGCAGAGAGAACTTCGGCGTTTCGGCGAGACCCAGCTCGTTCGAAGCCGCCGCGAGCAGCAGAGCGGGATCCTGATCGGCGCCGATCAGCGCAATCACGCGGGAATGCTGCCACGCGGTGCGATCGGGTGTTAAGCCCGGTTCGCCGAAGAGCGGCTGCTCGTCGGGCGTGTCGGCGTCGGCGTCTTCCACCGACACCGACAGGGCGCCAAGCTCGATCAGCGCGTCGGAAAGTTCTTCCGCGCGGTCACGCTCGAGCTCGACGATCAGTTCCCGATAGCTCATGAATTACGCTTCGTCCTTTTTCACTGCCTGACGTTCGGCCAGACGGCTTTCGAGGTAGTGAATGCTCGTGCCGCCCTCGACGAACTTCGCGTCGAGCATCAGCTCGCGGTGCAGCGGGATGTTGGTCTGGATGCCTTCGACCACCATTTCCGAGAGCGCGATGCGCATGCGCTGAATGGCCTGCTCGCGCGTGGCGCCGTAGGTGATCAGCTTGCCGATCATCGAATCATAGTTCGGCGGCACAAAATAGCCATTGTAGGCATGCGAGTCGACGCGCACGCCAGGACCGCCCGGCATGTGCCACGACGTGAGACGGCCCGGCGACGGCGTGAACTTGAACGGATCTTCCGCGTTGATACGGCACTCGATCGCGTGGCCCTTCAGCTGGATGTCGCGCTGGCGGAACGAGAGCTTCTCGCCCGCGGCGATGCGGATCTGCTCCTGCACGATGTCGATGCCTGTGATCAGCTCGGTGACCGGGTGCTCGACCTGCACGCGCGTGTTCATCTCGATGAAGTAGAACTCGCCGTTTTCATACAGGAACTCGAACGTGCCCGCGCCGAGGTAGCCCATCTTTTTGCACGCGTCGGCGCAACGATCGCCGATGCGATCGAGCAGGCGGCGCGCGATGCCCGGCGCCGGCGCTTCCTCGATCACCTTCTGGTGGCGGCGCTGCATGGAGCAGTCGCGCTCGCCGAGCCACACGGCGTTCTTGAACGAGTCCGCGAGAATCTGGATCTCGATGTGACGCGGGTTCTCGAGGTACTTCTCCATGTAGACCTGCGGATTGCCGAACGCACGGCCGGCTTCCTCGCGGGTCATGTTGACCGCGTTCACGAGCGCCGCTTCCGTGTGCACGACACGCATGCCGCGGCCGCCGCCGCCGCCCGCCGCCTTGATGATGACGGGGTAGCCGATCGCGCGGGCGATCTTCACGATTTCCTTCGGATCGTCGGGCAGTGCGCCTTCCGAGCCCGGCACGCAGGGCACGCCGGTCTTGATCATGGTCTGCTTCGCCGTGACCTTGTCGCCCATCATGCGGATCGTTTCCGGGCGCGGGCCGATGAAGGTGAAGCCCGACTGCTCGACACGCTCGGCGAAGTCGGCGTTCTCGGAGAGGAAGCCGTAGCCTGGGTGGATCGCTTCTGCGTCGGTGACTTCGGCCGCGCTGATGAGCGCCGGCATGTTCAGGTAGCTCAGGTTCGAAGGCGCCGGGCCGATACAGACCGCCTCGTCCGCGAGCTTCACGTACTTGGCTTCCTTGTCGGCTTCCGAATAGACGACGACCGTCTTGACGCCGAGTTCGCGGCACGCGCGCTGGATGCGGAGCGCGATTTCGCCACGATTGGCAATGAGGATTTTTTCAAACATGGTGGGTATTCGACTCATCAAAGGGCGTCGCAAGTCGTATGTGCGTACGCCTCAGAGGATCGGTCGCGTGCGTCGCCGTCATGGGGCGCCAAACGCGACAAACGCGGCGCGGCCAAAAAAGCAGGCCGCCGCCGCGCGCAGAAAAGCTTAGGCGATCACGTAGAGCGGCTGGCCGTATTCAACTGCCTGGCCGTTCTCGACGAGGATTTCCTTGACCACGCCGGACGTGTCCGACTCGATCTCGTTGAGCAGCTTCATCGCTTCGATGATGCAAAGCGTCTGGCCTTCCTTGACCGTGTCGCCAACCTGGACGAACGGGTCGGCGCCCGGCGACGGCGCGCGGTAGAACGTGCCCACCATCGGCGAGGTCACGATATGGCCTTGCGGCACAGCGGGCGCTGCGGGGGCGGCTGCGGCAGCGTCGCCGACATGGGCGGGCGCTGCGAGCGGAGCGCCCATCATCGGCGCCCCGTATTGCGCGGGGCCCGGCTGCACGTAAACGGGCGGCGCGTTCTTGACGATGCGCACCTTGCCTTCACCCTCGGTCACTTCGAGCTCCGAGATGCCCGATTCGGAGACGAGGTCGATCAGAGTCTTCAGCTTACGTAGATCCATGGTGCAGCCCCTTTTACTTTGAATACGTGAAGTGCCGGGGCGCGCGCGTCCCGACACGGGTTGTTGTTCAGGTATTGACGGTCATCCGGCGCAGGAATCAGGCCGCCGACCGGGCAGCGAGCCGGTCGAGCGCGTATTCGAGCGCGTAGAGATAACCCTTCCAGCCGAGGCCGCAAATCACACCTTCGGCCTGGTCGGAAAAATACGAATGGTGCCGGAAGGACTCGCGGCGATGCACGTTCGACAGGTGAATCTCGACGAATGGGATGCCGACACCTGCCAGCGCATCACGGATCGCGACGCTCGTATGCGTGTACGCGGCCGGGTTGATCAGGATGAAGTCGGTCTGCTCGGTGCGGGCCGACTGAATGCGGTCGACCAGCGCGCCTTCGTGGTTGCTCTGGAAGGTCGCGAGCTCGACGCCGGCGTCCGCCGCGCGGTCCGAGAGCGCCTGATCGATCTGCGGCAGCGTCACGCGCCCGTACACCTCCGGTTCCCGGGTGCCGAGAAGATTGAGGTTGGGGCCGTGCAGAACCAGCAGTCGCGTCATGGTCGCTTCTTTTTCCGTGGAATTGCGCGAACTTTAGCGCCGATTAGAGAATTTTGTCTAGTTTTCCGATAAGACGATATGGCCCCGACCATGCCTTGCGGCGAGGGTCCGGGCCGATCTTCAGTCAAATGACAGGATTCACACGGCAAAATCTGCGCTACGGCGCTTAAGATTGTCCCAAATATTCCGCTGCGTCAAAGCGCGTCGAGCGTGCGTCGAAGCTCGTCCGGCTTGATTTGCCCTAATTTTGTCGAACGAACGGCGCCGTTCGCGTCGATTACCACCGTGTAAGGTAAGCCGCCTGCGTTGTTGCCGAATGCGCGCGCGACGTCCGCGCCGCCGAAGCCGGCGATGTAGATCGGGTAATCGACTGGCACCTTCTTGAGGAACGTCTTGATGTTCGCGGCCGAATCCACGCCTACGCCGACGAACTGAATCCCCTTCTTCGCGTATTCACGCTGGAGCGCCGAAAGCTCCGGCATTTCCTCGACACACGGGCCGCACCAGGAGGCCCAGAAGTTGACCACGATCGGCCGGCCCTTGTAGATGGCGAGCGATTGCGCCTTGCCGTCCGGGTTCGTGACCGCCGCCGACCAGAGCTGGCCGACCGCATTCTGCTTGCCGCTCGCCGAGGCCGCGCTTACCGAGGCCGCGTCGGCCACGCCGGCGCTGCCGCTCGTGGCCCAGTGCCCAGCCAGTATGCCGCCGCCTGCGGCGATTGCCGCCACTGCGACGCCGGCCAGAATCCGCTTCGTATTCATCGCTGCCGTCTTCAGGTTGTAGAAGAAGTGGCGCCGCTCTCGTCGATCAGCGCCTGGAGGGCCTGCGCATTGGCGCGCGGCAGCCTGCCACGCGCGTCGGCGCGCACGGCGCCGCGCAAGTCGTCCGTATTGTAGAGTGCAACGTGTATGCCCACCGGCTCCTCGGCGCGCGACGGACGCCACATGAAGCTGAGTGTCTCCACGAGGCCGCGCGCCGCGAAATGGCGCGTTTCCGACACGTCGTACTGCACGTTCGCGTTCAGGAGCCAGATCGCGACATCCTTCGCGTTGTCACAAAAAATCTGCAGATGGATGTCGGAGTGCTCGCCCGCCGTGCCGTTGAGCACCGCGCCGGTCAGGAACGGATTGAACGCCTCGAGCCGCTGCATCCATTCGAGCGCGATCTCGCGCAGGCGGCGCAGCACGGCCGGCTGGCTGTCGCTCTGAAAGAGGGCCTGATATTCGCGGATCTCTTCCTCGATCTGATCGTTGTCGGGCAGCCAGGTGCCTTCGATACGCGTCTCCCCCACGACCTGCCGGGCCGCCTTGCGTTTGGCGGTGGCGTAGTCGAGGCCGTCCTCGGCGATCATCCTTGCTGCCGCGATGGCGATTTCCTCGCGCACGCGCTGGGGATCGAAATGTGATCTGCGAACCATCCTTTAATGATACTAGAGATCGCCCTGGGCTCCTGCAGGCGGCCACTGCGCCGCACCCGCCGCCGGGGTGGTCAGGGATTTTCCGTCGCCGTGAGAGCCTTGGTCGAGCCAATAGGGCTCGGGGCCTCGGGTACAATACCCGTCTTTGCTGCGGCGGCGCAGGGCTGCCGTCGTTCCAGCTTCTCCATCCTTTTCAACCGATCAATCCGATCAACGGGTTCACGACGCCCGCGCGGCGCGACAGGCTTATGCACATCCATATCCTCGGCATCTGCGGCACGTTCATGGGCGGACTCGCGGTGCTCGCGCGCAGCGCGGGCCACACGGTGACCGGCTGCGACGCCGGCGTGTACCCGCCGATGAGCACCCAGCTCGAAGCGCAGGGCATCCGCCTCATCGAGGGTTACGATGCGAGCCAGACTGAACTCAAGCCCGATCTCTACGTGATCGGCAACGTGGTCACGCGCGGCAACCCTCTGATGGAGGAGATCCTCAATCGCGGCTTGCCGTACACGTCGGGTCCGCAGTGGCTCGGCGAACACGTGCTGCGCGACAAGTGGGTGCTCGCGGTGGCGGGCACGCACGGCAAAACCACCACGAGCTCGATGCTCACGTGGCTGCTCGAAGACGCGGGCCTGAATCCCGGCTTCCTGATCGGCGGCGTGCCGCTCAATTTCGGCGTGTCGGCGCGCCTGACCGATTCGAGCTTCTTCGTGATCGAAGCCGACGAGTACGACACGGCGTTCTTCGACAAGCGCTCGAAGTTCGTTCATTACCGTACGCGCACGGCGCTGCTCAACAACCTCGAATTCGATCACGCCGACATCTTCCCCGATCTCGCGGCGATCGAAACGCAGTTTCATCATCTCGTGCGCACGATTCCGGGCGTTGGCCGCATCGTCACGAACGGCCGCTCGGACGCGCTCGAACGCGTGCTCACGCGCGGTGTATGGAGCGACGTGGAGCGCTTCGGCGTGGATGGCGGCTGGCAGGCGCTGCCCGCTGAAGACGGCGTGGCGGTGGACGAGCGCTTCGCCGTCTATCACAACAGCGAACGTGCAGGCGTGGTGGACTGGCAGATCCAGGGCGAACACAACCGCCTGAATGCGCTCGCGGCGATTGCCGCCGCGCGCAGCGTGGGCGTGCCGCCCGCGCAGGCCGCCGCCTCGCTCGCCACGTTCCGCAACGTGAAGCGCCGCATGGAAGTGCGCGGGAGCGTTGACGGCGTGACCGTCTACGACGACTTCGCGCACCATCCCACGGCCATCGAAACGACGATCGCCGGCCTGCGCACGCGCGTCGGCCACGAAAACACGCGCATCCTCGCCGTGCTGGAGCCGCGCTCGAACACGATGAAGCTCGGCGTGATGAAGGCGCAGCTGCCCGCGAGTCTCGCCGACGCCGACCTCGTGTTCGGCTACGGCGCACCGAGCGGCAAGGATGCGCTCGGCTGGGACCTCGTTGGCGCACTGGCCCCGCTCGGCGAAAAGGCTCGCGCTTTCCACGATCTCGAAGCGCTCGTGAAGGCGGTCGCCGCAGCCGCACGCCCCGGCGACCAGGTGCTCGTGATGAGCAACGGCGGTTTCGGCGGCGTGCATCAAAAGCTGCTCGACGCGCTCTCGGCACGGAGCGCGGCGTGATCGTCTATCTGCACGGCTTTCGCTCGTCGCCCCAGTCGTTCAAGGCGCGCCTGCTGGCGGCGCGCATGGCCGAGCTGGGACGCAGCGGCGAATGGCTGTGCCCGACGCTGCCGGTGTCGCCGCAGGAGGCCATTGCGCTCGCCGAGCAGGAGATCGGCGCGCAATTGAAGCCGGGCGAGCGCGTCACGCTCATCGGCAGTTCGCTCGGCGGCTACTTTGCCACGCATCTCGCGCAAAAGCATGGCTGGCGCGCTGCGCTCTTGAACCCCGCCGTGGTGCCTGACCGCGATCTGTCGAAGTATCTCGGCGAGCAGCCGCTCTGGCACGGCGGCGGCAGCATCGTCGTCGAACCGCGTCATCTGGAAGAATTGCGCGCGCTGGCCGTTACGAAGGTGACGCAACCCGCGCGCTACTATCTGATCGCGGCGACCGGCGACGAAGTGCTCGATTACCGCGAGATGCTCGCGCACTATCCGGGTGTGCCCACACACCTGATCGAAGGCAGCGATCATGGCATCAGCGAGTTCGCAGATTACGTCGACGAAGTGATCCGTTTCTGCGATGCCGCTTGATGCGTGCGAACGCCTATATGTATACAGCACCGCCCGCGCGCCGCGCCGGCGGTCGAAGCAAGTCTGAACGAGAGTATTGAGTGAACGTTTTCTTTGAGGAATCGGGCAGTTTCAAGGCCGGCAGCGTGCTGTCGCGCCAGGGCGATGCGTTTCAGGTCGAGCTGCCGGGCGGGCGGCGCGCCAAGGTGCGCGCCAAAGACGTGTTGATCGAGTTCGAGAAGCCGGCTGCGGGCGAGCTGCTGGAGCAGGCGGACGCCGCCGCCCAGGAGATCGATCTGGATTTCCTGTGGGAGTGCGCGCCCGCCGATGAATTCGCCTACACGGCGCTTGCGAGCGAGTATTTCGGCGAAACCTACGGCCCGGTCGAGCGCGCCGCGCTCGTGCTGCGCCTGCATGGCTCCCCCGTGTACTTTCGCCGCAAGGGGCGCGGCCAGTATCAGCGCGCGCCTGAAGAGCAGCTCAAGATGGCGCTGGCCTCGCTCGAGCGCAAGCGTCAGCAGGCTCTGGTGCAGGCCGGTTACGAAGAGGAGCTGAAGGCGGGTGAACTGCCCGAGGCGTTCAAGGGCCGAGCGCTCGGACTCCTCACGAAGCCCGACAAGAATTCCATCGAGTACAAGGCGCTCGAAGCGGCGGCCGCCGCGCGCGGCATTTCGATGCCGCGCCTCATGCTCGAAAACGGTGGCATTGCTTCGCCGCGCGCGCTGCACGAGGCACGCTTCCTCGCGGACTTCTTCCCGCACGGCACGGGTTTCCCGCCCGTCGAAGTGGGCACGCTGCCCGAGGATCTGCCTGACGCCGCCGAGCACGTGCAGGCGTTTTCGATCGACGACGTCACCACGACCGAAATCGACGACGCATTCTCGATCGAGCACCTGGCCGACGGCCGCGTGCGCATCGGCATTCACATCGCGGCGCCTGCGCTTGGCATCCAGCGCGGCGACACGGCGGACACGATCGCGCGCACGCGCCTTTCGACGGTCTACATGCCTGGCGACAAGATCACGATGCTGCCCGACGATTTCGTCGACGCGTTCACGCTCAAGGAAGGCGGTCTGCGTCCGGCGCTTTCGCTCTACTGCATCGTGAACCGTGAGACGCAGGAGATCGTCGCGACCGAAACGCGCGCCGAGCGCGTGTTCGTGAAGAGCAATCTGCGTCACAACACGCTCGACGAAGTCGTCACCGAAGAGACGCTCGCAGCGGGAACGGGCGAGTATCCGCACAAGGACGACATCGCCGTGCTGTGGCCGTTCGCGCAGGCGCTGTTCGAGAAGCGCCAGCAGGCGCGCGCCGGTTACGGCCTGCGTCGCGAAGTCCAGCGCAACACCGACTTCAACTTCTACGTGGAAGGCGAGCATGTGACCATCTCGCCGCGCCGTCGCGGCTCGCCGCTCGACCTGATCGTCGCGGAACTGGCGATTCTCGCGAACTCCACGTGGGGCGCCTTCCTGCACGATCACGGCGTGCCGGGCATCTATCGCTCGCAGCGCGCGTTCGGCGCGCCGACCGGTCCCAAGCGCACGCGTATGCAAACCAACGCCGCGCCGCACGAAGGACTCGGCGTCGCGCAGTATGCGTGGAGCACGTCGCCGCTGCGCCGCTATGTGGACCTCGTGAACCAGTGGCAGTTGCTCGCTTGCGTGGAGCACGGCGTGGCCGCCAAGCTCGTCGCGCCGTTCAAGCCCAAGGATGCCGATCTCTTCGCCGTCGTGCAGGGCTTCGACGAGACCTACACCGCTTACGCCGATCACCAGCGCCGCATGGAGTACTTCTGGTGCCTGCGCTGGCTGCAGCAGGAAATGCGCGGTGAGGGCGGGCGCGAGGCGCGCCGCGAATTCCCGGCGAGCGTGGTGAAGGACGACCTGGTGCGTTTCGAAGAAGTGCCGCTGCTCATGCACGTACTCGCGCTTGGCGTGCATGCGCGCGGCACGCGTCTGATGATGGAAGTGCTGTCGATCGACGAGTTGACCATCGAGGCTTCGGTGCGCATGCTGCGCGTGCTCGATGCGCCCGTCGTGACGAGCGGCGAGCAGGCCGAAGAGGATGCGGGCGAAGACGAAGAGCTGATCGAAACCGCCGACGAGTCCGCACAAAGCGAAGCGGAAGCCGTCGCGGAAGCGGGCGTTGGCGAAGGCGAGGCGGCAAGCGATGCACCCGCCGCAGAAGAGCAATCGAGCGAACGGCACGCTACGGAGCCGCGCGAATGAGTGCCAGCGAGTCGAAGCCGGTTGCGCACGCCGACCGCTACGCCGTTGTCGGCAACCCGGTGGCGCACAGCAAGTCGCCGTACATCCACGCGCAGTTCGCGCTGCAAACGGGCGAGCGCGTCGAATACGACCGCCTGCTCGCGCCGCTAGACGGTTTCGTCGAGCACGTGCAGGCGTTTCACGCGGCGGGCGGCCGCGGCCTGAACGTGACCGTGCCGTTCAAGCTCGAAGCGCACGCGCTCGCGCACAAGCTCTCGCCGCGCGCGGCGGCGGCGGGCGCGGTGAACACGCTGCGCTTCGACGCAGACGGCATCTTCGGCGACAACACCGACGGCTTCGGCCTCGTGCGCGACATCGAGGTGAACCTCGGCGTTGCGCTCGAAGGCGCACGCGTGCTGCTGCTCGGCGCGGGCGGCGCGGCGCGCGGCGTCGTGCTGCCGATGCTCGAGCGCCGGCCGCGCGAGATCACCATCGTGAACCGCACGGCGCCCAAGGCGCACGCGCTCATCGAGCAGTTCACCGGCGCGGCGGGCGAGTTCGGCTGCCTCCTCAACGGCGGCGGTCCTGAGGCTGTCGATTGCGACCCGGTCGATCCCAGGCCCTACGACGTGATCGTGAACGCGACGGCGGGCAGCCTCGATGCGGCTTTGCCCGAGTGTGACGAGCGTGCGTTTGGCACCGGCACGCTCGCTTACGACATGATGTACGGCGCGCAGCCCACCGTGTTCATGCGCCACGCGCAGGCACTTGGCGCGCGCGCGGCCGACGGCCTCGGCATGCTGGTCGAGCAGGCCGCCGAGTCGTTCTTCGTGTGGCGCGGCGTGCGGCCCGAGGGCGCGCCGGTGCTGGCGGCGTTGCGCGCGCAACTCGCCGCGCAGGCCGCGTAACGCTCAGCGCCTCTCGCACACAACGGAGACGACGCCATGCGCAGGCAAGCCATCGGTGCGCAGGCCGCGGCGGTCGCGAGCGGCAGCGGGCGGCGCGCGCAGTCGCGCAAGCGTCCTGGCGCGCTGCGCTGGCTGATCTGGATCGTCTCGGTGTTCGCCATTGCGTGGATCGTCACGCAACTCTTCTACTTCGCGCAAATCGCGACCTGGAACTTCGTCGATCCGCAAACCACGGCGTTCATGCGCACCGACGCCGCGCGTCTTTCCGCCGACCGCCCCGGTCTCTCGATCCAGCACGAATGGGTGCCGTACGACCAGATCTCGCGCAACCTGAAGCGCGCGATCATCGCGTCCGAGGACGCGAACTTCGTCAACAACAACGGCTACGAAACCGACGCCATCCTCCAGGCGTGGGAAAAGAACAAGCAGCGCGGCCATATCGTGCGCGGCGGTTCGACCATCACGCAGCAACTCGCGCGCAACCTGTTCCTCTCGCGCGAGCAGAGCTACATCCGCAAGGGCCAGGAGTTCATCATCACGTGGATGCTGCAGACGCTGCTCGACAAGGAGCGCATCTTCGAGATTTATCTGAATTCGGTGGAGTGGGGCAACGGCGTGTACGGCGCGCAAGCTGCCGCGCGTTACTACTACCGCACGAGCGCTGCGAAGCTCACGCCGTGGCAGTCGGCGCGGCTCGCGGTGATGCTGCCGCGTCCCAAGTACTTCGACGAGCATCGCAACTCGGCGTATCTCGCGCAGCGCACCGCGGTGATTGCGCGGCGCATGGGGGCGGCTGAGTTGCCGCATTAAAGCGCCAGCGAATCGCCACGCCCATGAAAAACGCGCCGTCTTTGCGGCGCGTTTTGCTTTGGCGTTTCGCCTGATCGAAAGACTGCGGCGATCCTGCCCTTACTGGCGCGCGAGCCGCGCGTTATCCGGCATCGGCATGTTGAAGTTGGTGCGAAACGGATTGATGTCGAGGCCGCCGCGCCGCGTGTAGCGCGCATAGACGGCGAGCCGGTCCGGTTTGCACTCGCGCAGGATGTCCATGAAGATGCGCTCGGCGCACTGCTCGTGAAAGCCCGTGTGATTGCGGTACGAGATGATGTAGCGCAAGAGGCCAGCCTGATCGATCTGCGGCCCGACGTAGTGGATCTGCACGCTGCCCCAGTCGGGCTGGCCCGTCACCGGGCAGTTCGACTTGAGCAGGTTCGAGATCAGCGTTTCTTCCACCGGGGCTTCGTCGAAGGCCGCCTTAAGAAGCGTCGGCTCCGGGTGATAGATTTCCGTGTCGAGATCGAGGCGGTCGAGCGAGAGCCCGTCGAATTCCTCGAACGGAATCTTGCCGAATCCGCCCGGCTGATCGAACTTCACCGAAACCGATGCACCGCAAGCCGCCGTCACATCGCGCTTGATCGTGTCGCGCACCACGTCGGCGGATTCAAACGGCGTTTGCGCGAACGAGCCCAGATAGAGCTTGAACGACTTCGATTCGATGATGTTCGGCGAGTCGGCGGGAATGAAGAACGTGGCGATCGCGATCTGCGGCTTGCCGCGCGCGTTGAGCCACGAAAGCTCGTAGGCGTTCCAGATATCGCTGCCGAAGAACGGCAGTTGCGCGCCTATGCCGATCTGTTCGCGCGCACCCGCGCGCGGGATCGGGAACAGGAGCGAAGCGTCGTATTGCTCGGTGTAGGTGGAGGCCTTGCCGAGCGGAGATTGATCGGGAGTCATGATGCGTTGGCTTCGGTTGCGAGATTGCTCACGCCGCTCGCCACGTGCCCGGTGGCCGTGACCGAGCGCGCGGATTCGCAGTGGCGGATCTGGTCGTCGAAGAAAAAATCGGGTTCGAACTCGCGCAGGAACGGGCCTTTGTCGAGTCCGCCAAGGAACATCGCTTCGTCGATCTCGATGTTCCAGGCCATCAGCGTCCGGATTGCACGCTCGTGCGCGGGCGCGGAGCGCGCGGTGACGAGGGCGGTGCGGATGCGCATTTGCGCGTTTGCGTCGGCGAGCTTCTGCAGACGGTTGAGCGCCGCCAGCAGCGGCTGGAGCGGACCTTGCGCGAGTGGCAGTTCGCGGTTGTCGCGCTCGTGGCTCACGAAGGCACCGAGGCCATCACGCTGGAAAATCTGCTCGGCTTCGTCGGAAAAGAGCACCGCATCGCCGTCGAACGCGATGCGAATCTCGTGCGCGTTGCGTTCCGCCATTGTCGCCGATTCCGGAAAGACGCGTGCGGCGGGGAAACCGGCGTCGAGCGCGCTCTTCACGTCCGCCGGGTTCGCGGAGAGAAACAGCGACGCATTGAGCGGCTTGAGGTAATGCCAGGGCTCGCGCCCGCGCGTGAAGACGCCGCGCTGAATGTCGAGCCCGTGCTCGCGGCACGAGCTGAACGCGCGCAGACCGCTGATGGGATCGCTGCGCGAGAGGATCACGACTTCCACGTGATGCGCGCCGTCATTAAGCGCGAGCAGCTTGCGGATCAGCGCGAACGCCACGCCTGGCCGCGCGGGCACGTTCAGGCGCCCGCGCTGGAGGGCCTCGTAGGCTTGCAGGTCGCCGGCCTCGAACACGTGGTTTTCCTCCTCGAAATCGAAGAGCGCACGCGACGAAATGGCGACGACGAGCTTGTCGGAAAGCGAAACGGACACGATTGCGGCTCGTTACGCGAGGAACAACCGATACGCCGGATTGCTCGTCTCTTCCCAGTGCGGATAACCGAGCGTGGCAAGGAAGCGGCGGAACTCGGCGTCTTCGGCGGCGGGCACCTGGATGCCCACCAGAATCGAGCTGTAGTCGGCGCCCTGATTGCGGTAGTGGAACAGACTGATGTTCCAGTTCGGCGCCATCGACGAAAGGAAGCGCATGAGCGCGCCCGGGCGCTCCGGAAACTCGAAGCGGAACAGGCGTTCGTCGTGCGCGAGCGGCGAGCGCCCGCCCACCATGTAGCGGATGTGCTGCTTGGACAGCTCGTCGCCGGTCAGATCGACGCTTGGAAAGCCGTGATCGACGAAGGTCTTCGCGATCTGCTGCGACTCGCCGCGGTTGCGGATCTGCACGCCCACGAAGATGTGCGCGCGCTCGGCGTCGTCGATGCGGTAGTTGAACTCGGTCACGCTGCGCGTGCCGACCAGCTCGCAGAAGCGCTTGAAGCTGCCGCGCTCCTCGGGGATCGTCACCGCGAACACCGCTTCGCGCGCCTCGCCCACCTCGGCGCGCTCGGCCACGAAGCGCATGCGGTCGAAGTTCATGTTCGCGCCCGAGGTGATCGCC
>NZ_JAPMAL010000040.1:0-69613 GCF_026343935.1 Paraburkholderia sp. CNPSo 3076
GGCCGCTGGAAAGCGACACCTACGGCGGCTCATTCCTGTACCACATCGACCACAACCAGGTGATGGTGGGCTTTGTCGTGGGTCTGGCGTACCAGAACCCGTATCTCTCGCCGTTCGAGGAATTCCAGCGTTACAAGACGCATCCGGAAATCCGCAAGTACCTCGAAGGCGGCAAGCGCGTGTCGTACGGCGCGCGCGCGATCACGGCGGGCGGCCTGATGTCGCTGCCCAAGCTCGTGTTCCCGGGCGGCGCGCTCGTGGGCGACGACGCGGGCTTTTTGAACGCCTCGCGTATCAAGGGCAGCCACGCGGCGATCAAGACCGGCATGCTGGCCGCGGATGCGGCATTCGAAGCCGTGCAGGCAGGCCGCCAGAGCGATGAACTCGCGGCTTACCCGGAAGCGTTCAAGCAGTCGTGGCTTTACACGGAGCTGTACAGGGCGCGCAACTTCAAGCAGTGGATGAGCAAGGGTCTGTACCTGGGCACGCTGATGGTGGGCATCGAGCAGAAGCTGCTGGGCGGCAATGTGCCGTGGACGCTGCATCACCAGCATCGCGACCACGAGATGCTCAAGCCCGCTTCGCAGTGCAAGCCGATCGAGTATCCGAAGCCTGACGGCAAGCTCACGTTCGACCGGCTTTCCTCGGTGTTCATCTCGAACACGAACCACGAAGAGAACCAGCCTGCGCACCTGACGCTCAAGGACGCGAGCGTGCCCGTGAACGTGAACCTGCGCACCTACGCGGGCCCCGAAGCGCGCTTCTGCCCGGCCGCGGTGTACGAGTTCATGAAGAACGACGACGGCAGCGACCGCCTGCAGATCAACGCGCAGAACTGCGTGCACTGCAAGACCTGCGATATCAAGGACCCGACGCAGAACATCGTGTGGGTCACGCCCGAAGGTGGCGGCGGCCCGAACTATCCGAACATGTAAGTCAGGCAGGCGAAAAAAAGCCGCTTCAGGTGTGAGCCTGAAGCGGCTTTTTTGTTGCCCGCGCAACGCGTGCGGCTTACGCCGCACCGATCGACATCACTCGTCGCTGGCTGCGATCTTCGGCGTCGTCACGACGACGTCGGCATTCTGCGCGCGGTGGCGCAGCGCGTGATCGATCAGCACGAGCGCGAGCATGGCTTCGGCGATCGGTGTCGCGCGGATGCCCACGCACGGGTCGTGGCGGCCGAAGGTCTCGACCGTTGCGGGCTCGCCCGTCTTGTCGATCGAGCGCCGCGGCGTGCGGATGCTCGAGGTCGGCTTGATGGCGATTGAGACGGTGATGTCCTGCCCCGTCGAAATGCCGCCGAGCACGCCGCCAGCGTGGTTACCGTGGAATCCATTGGGCGTGAGTTCGTCGCCGTGCACCGAGCCGCGCTGTGCGACGCTCGCGAAGCCTGCGCCGATCTCCACACCCTTCACCGCGTTGATGCCCATCATGGCGTGCGCGATGTCGGCATCGAGCCGGTCGAACAGCGGCTCGCCCCAGCCCAC
Organism: Paraburkholderia sp. CNPSo 3076; assembly: GCF_026343935.1. NCBI lineage: Bacteria > Pseudomonadati > Pseudomonadota > Betaproteobacteria > Burkholderiales > Burkholderiaceae > Paraburkholderia > Paraburkholderia sp. CNPSo 3076. Next base: position 1,488 of record NZ_JAPMAL010000040.1, read on the forward strand.
CGGCACCCCGCTCGCCACCACGTTCACGCGCGCGCCGATCGAGTCGCCGTCCTTGCGCAACGCGTCCATGTAGTCCTCGAGCTGCGGCACGACGTCGGCGTTGGGCACGAAGAACGGGTTCTCGTGCACGTGCTCCCAGCTCACGAACGGCACGTCGATCTCGCCGAGCGCGCGCATGTAGCCGCGCACTTCCACGCCGAAGCGCTCGCGCAGCCACTTCTTCGCCACGGCGCCCGCCGCGACCGTGGGCGCCGTGAGGCGCGCCGACGAACGGCCGCCACCGCGATAGTCGCGAATGCCGTATTTCTGCCAGTAGGTGTAGTCGGCGTGACCGGGACGGAAGGTCTCGACGATGTTGCCGTAGTCCTTGCTGCGCTGGTCGGTATTGCGGATCAGGAGCGCGATGGGCGTGCCCGTGGTGCGCCCTTCGAACACGCCCGAGAGAATCTCGACCTTGTCCTCTTCCTGGCGCTGCGTCACGTGACGCGACGTGCCGGGGCGGCGGCGGTCCAGGTCGATCTGGATGTCGGCTTCGGTGAGCGCCATGCCGGGCGGGCAGCCGTCGATGACGCAGCCAATGGCCGGGCCGTGGGATTCGCCGAAGGTGGTGACGGTGAAAAGCGTACCGAGCGTGTTGCCGGACATGGCGGTCGTCCAAAGTGAATCGGGTAATCCAATATTATGCCAGCCCGCGCGCGGCGACGCCCGACCGGGCGGTTGGCCCGTCAGCGCCGCGCGCCGCGCAGTTCCGCCACCGTCTCCTGCAAGCGCGCCAGCGTGGCGTCCGCCGCCGCGATCGGCTCGCCCACCGCGAGCGTCAAACGGCTGGTCAGCCCGCGTCGCAGTGGCCGCTCCTGGCCGGACCCCGCAAAGCGCGAGAACGTACTGCCCCAGAGCCCGCGCAACGCCATCGGCACGACCGGCGCGGGCGAGCGCTTCAAGATTTCGCTCACGCCGTGGCGGAACGGGTTCATCTCTCCGCTGCGCGTGAGCTTGCCCTCGGGAAAAATGCAGACGAGGTCGCCCTCGGCCAGTGCGGCCGCGCACGCGTCGTAGGCAGCGGCGAGCGCGGCCGGGTCCTCGTGCGCTGGCGCAATCGGAATCGCCTTGGCGTGGTGGAACACCCAGCCGAAGAACGGCGAGCGGAAGATCTGCTGATCCATCACGAAGCGGATCGGCCGCGGGCTCTCGGCCATGATGACGATCGCATCGACATAGCTCACGTGATTGCAGACGAGCACTGCCGCGCCCTCGGCCGGTATGCGTTCGGTGTGCACGAGCCGCACGCGGTAGACCGTATGCACGAGCACCCACGCCACGAAGCGCAGCAGGAACTCGGGCACCAGCGTGTAGATATAGGCCGCCACGACGATATTGAGCAGCGCCGTGGTCAGAAAGATGCCGGGAATGCCGACGCCCGCGGACGTGAGCGCCATCGCCATGAGCGCCGAGACGATCATGAAGAGCGAATTGAGGATGTTGTTCGCGGCGATGATGCGCGCGCGGTGGCTGGGCGCGCTGCGGCTCTGGATCAACGCGTAGAGCGGCACGCTGTAGAAGCCGCCGAACATGGCGAGCAGGAACAGGTCGGCGAGCACGCGCCAGTGCGCGGCGGTGCGCAGGAATTCGCCTACCGAAAGCAGATGGGACGCGGCAGGCAACGCATGGCTTGCAAAGAAGAGATCGATGCCGAACACGCTCATGCCGATCGAGCCGAGCGGCACGAGGCCCACCTCGATGCGCCGCCGGGAGAGCCGCTCGCAGAGCAGCGAACCCGAGCCGATGCCGAGCGAAAACATCGCGAGCAACACGGTCACGACGTCGGGGTCGGCTGACATCACGTCCTTGGCGAAATTGAAGAACGAGGCGAGAAACGTCGCGCCCACGAACCAGAGCCACGAGATGCCGAGCAGGCTCAGAAACACGGTGCGGTTGCCATGCGCGAGACGCAGGTTGCGCCAGGTCTCGGAAACCGGATTCCAGTTGATGCGCAGGTCCGGTTGCGACGGCTCGCACGGCGGCACGAAAGCCGAAGCCACGCGCCCCACGAGCGCGATCGCGATGCACATGCCGCCGAGCCACCATGCGCCGAGTGGCGGCCCGACGTCCGCGTGCGCAGACGCGCCATCCATCGCCCCGATACTCGCCGCCACGCCCCCGGCGATCGTGCCGAGCAGAATCGCGACGAACGTGCCCATCTCGACGAGCCCGTTGCCGCCAACCAGTTCATCGGGCGCGAGGCGCTGCGGGAGGTACGCGTACTTGACCGGCCCGAACACGGTGGAATGCACGCCCATCAGGAAGGTGCACGCATACAGCAGCGGCGCGCTGTGCATCCAGAAGCCGGCCGCGCCGATCAGCATGACCGCGATCTCGAAGGTCTTGACCCAGCGCGTGAGCATCGCCTTGTCGTACTTGTCGGCGACCTGGCCCGAGGTCGCGGAAAACAGCACGAACGGCAAGATGAAAATGGCCGAGATGAGGAACGCGACTGTCTTCGGATCGACGCCCGAAAAGCGCGCGGCCTGATAGGTGACGAGCGAGGTGAAGCCGATCTTGAAGACGTTGTCGTTCATCGCCCCGAGGAACTGCGTCCAGAAAAACGGGGCGAAACGACGCTGGCGCAGCAGCGCGAACTGCGAAGGGTGGTCACCCTCATGGTGCACTTTGCGCTTGTCACGCTGCGCCGCGGGCATCGGTCTATCGTTCATCGAACAGGAATCGCACTGACGGAATTCATGGGGGCCCAGACGCGAAAAAGCGCGCCAGACGCGCGCTTTTTCATGCTGACCGACCAGGCGTTAGAGGGGCTACGCTCAGCGCGCCGGCTGACGCTCCTCTTCGGGCCAGTCGCGAATATAGGCCTTGAGCAGCTTGTTCTCGAAGCCCTGCGCTTCGACCACGGCCTTCGCCACGTCGTAGAACGAGATCACGCCCATGAGCGAGCGGCTTTCCATGACCGGCAGGTAGCGCACATGGTGCTCGAGCATCATGCGGCGCACTTCGTCGACCTCGGTTTCCGGCGTGCAGGTGATGGGATGATCGTCCATGACCTTGCGGATCGTCGTGGTGCCGACGCTGCCGCCGTTTGCGCGCAGCGTGAGGATGATCTCGCGGAACGTGAGCATGCCGACCAGATCGCCGTACTCCATGACGACGAGCGAGCCGATATCGTGCTCGGCCATGGTGTTGACTGCCTCGTGCAGCGCAGTGTCGGGCGTGACGGTGTAGAGCGTGTTGCCCTTCACCTTGAGGATGTCGCTGACACGCATGATGTGTCTCCAGGAATGCCGCTAGTAATGGGGGAAATGCTGAAAAGATGCCTACCTGATTCGATCCTAGCGGAAAGATTGTTAAAAGGAAAGCCGCGCGGCGGGCGCTCCACGGCGCACCGAAACGTCTGCCGAAAGCCGTGGCGAGGGGTTTTGCGGCACGAATCCGGCCACGCGGGACGCGCTCGATCAGGCCCGAAAAAGGCCCGGCCGGGCGTCCCCGCGCCCCGCCGCCGGTGTTACGATGCCCTTCACCCTCGACACCAGGCCGGTTCGCGCCGGCCGCGCCGCCACGATGTCATCGAATCCCGCGTCAAATCCCGATAGCCGCTTCGACACGCTCGCGCTGCATGCGGGCGCGGCGCCCGACCCCGCCACCGGCGCCCGCGCGACGCCGATCTACCTCACCACCTCGTTCTCGTTCCGCGACACCGACCACGCCGCCGCGCTCTTCAACATGGAGCGCGCGGGCCACGTGTACTCGCGCATCTCGAACCCGACCGTCGCCGTGTTCGAAGAGCGCGTGGCTGCGCTCGAAGGCGGCGCGGGGGCGATCGGCACTGCGAGCGGCCAGGCGGCGCTGCATCTCGCGATCGCGACGCTGATGGGCGCGGGCTCGCACATCGTCGCCTCGGCGGCGCTCTATGGCGGCTCGCACAACCTGCTGCACTACACGCTCAAGCGCTTCGGCATCGAAACGACCTTCGTGAAGCCCGGCGACCTGGACGCCTGGCGCGCGGCGCTGCGGCCCAACACGCGCCTGCTGTTCGGCGAAACCCTCGGCAACCCGGGCCTCGACGTGCTCGACATCGAAGCTGTCGCCCAAATCGCCCACGGACATGGCGTGCCGCTCCTCGTCGATTCGACGTTCACCACGCCTTACCTGCTGCGCCCTTTCGAGCATGGCGCGGATCTCGTCTATCACTCGGCCACCAAGTTCCTCGGCGGCCATGGCACGACGATCGGCGGCGTGCTGGTCGATGGCGGCACCTTCGACTTCGAAGCGTCGGGCCGCTTTCCCGAACTCACCGAGCCCTATGCGGGCTTTCACGACATGGTGTTCAGCGAGGAAAGCACGGTCGCTCCCTTCCTGCTGCGCGCGCGCCGCGAGGGCCTGCGCGACTTCGGCGCGTGCCTGCATCCGCAGGCCGCGTGGCAACTGCTGCAAGGCATCGAAACGCTGCCGCTGCGCATGGAGCGGCATGTGGCGAACGCGCGGCGTATCGTCGAATATCTCGCCGCGCACGAGGCGGTCGAATCGGTCGCGTGGCCGGAGTTGCCGAGCCATCCCGATTACGGGCTTGCGAAGCGTCTGCTGCCGCGCGGCGCGGGCGCCGTGTTCAGCTTCAACCTGCGCGGCGGCCGCGCGGCAGGCAAGCGCTTCATCGAATCGCTCACGCTGTTCTCGCATCTGGCCAACGTCGGCGACGCGCGCTCGCTGGTCATCCACCCCGCCTCGACTACGCATTTCCGCATGGACGCCGCCGCGCTTGCCGCCGCCGGCATTGCGGAGGGCACGATCCGGCTCTCGATCGGGCTCGAAGACCCCGCCGATCTGGTCGACGACCTCAAGCGCGCGCTGAAGGCGTCGCAAAAAACGGGAGCGTCGATTGCCAGGCCCACCGGCAAGGAGGCGTCATGATCGTCGATGTCGCCGGCAAGCCGGTCTATGCCTACACGGCCTCGCGCGCGATCGACCGCGCTCTGCCGTTCGCGGTGTTCGTCCACGGCGCGCAGCACGACCACAGCGTCTGGGCGCTGCAATCGCGCTATTTCGCCAACCACGGCTTCAACGCGCTGGCCGTCGATCTGCCCGGCCACCTGCGCAGCACGGGCCCCGCGCTCACGAGCATCGGCGCGCTCGCCGACTGGCTCGCCGCGCTGCTCGACACGCTGAACGCCCCGCAGGCCTTCGTCGCCGGCCACAGCATGGGCTCGCTCGTCGCGCTCGAATTCGCCGCGCGCCATCCGGAGCGCGCGCAGCGCATCGCCCTGCTCGCCACCGCATTCCCGATGACGGTCGCGCCAACCCTGCTCGAAGCCGCGCGCGACCGCGAGCCGGAGGCGATCGCGCTCGTCAACGCGTGGTCGCACTCGACGCTCGCCGCCAAGCCGTCGAGCCCCGGGCCGGGCTTCTGGCTGCGCGGCATGAACCAGCGGCTCATGGAGCACGTCGCCGCGCGCGGCGAGCCGCAGCTTTTCCATACCGATTTCGCGGCGTGCAACGCTTATGCGGACGGCCTCATCAGCGCCGCGAAAGTCCGCTGCCCGGTGCGACTGATTGTCGGCAAACGCGACGCGATGACGCCCCCGCGCGCAGCGCGCGCCCTCGCCGAGGCCTTTGCGCAAGCGGGCACGCCCGTGGACACGGTCACGCTGGAGGCGGGCCACGCGTTGATGACCGAGCAGCCGGATGCGACGCTCGACGCGCTCTATGCTTTTGCAACGCAGCAAACGCCGCGTGTGGGCAACGGCTGACGGTTCACGCCAGCCCTGGTTGCACGGTCGTTCGGAACGCCGGAAAATGGCTGAATCAACCATCCCCTGCGTGCCCACGCAGAAAGGAGGAGGCGATGCAACCCACCACGCATACCGAGCATTTTTCGAGCTTCGCGCAGTTCTATCCGTTCTACCTGAGCGAGCACAGCAATATCATGTCGCGGCGGCTGCATTTCATCGGCTCGCTTGGCGTGATCGGCTTCGTCTGCATGGCGATCGCCACCGGCAACTGGCTCTGGCTGCCGCTTGCCATCGTGTGCGGTTACGGCTTCGCGTGGATCGGACATTTCAAGTTCGAGAAGAACCGCCCGGCCACCTTCCGCCACCCGATCTACAGCCTGATGGGCGACTGGGTCATGTTCGCGGATATCTGCCGCGGCAAGATTTCCCTCTGATCGAATCCGATGCGACGGCGCGCCTCTCATGGGCGCGCCGCATCGTCACGCCGCCGGATGCGGGAGCACCGGCGGATGTTCCTCCGTGAGCGCCGGGAAGCGTCGCGTCGCGAGCAGCGACGCGAGTGAAATCGAGAGCTTGTCGTTGTCGAGCGCACCCAGCAGCAGGTGCGCGTCGATACTGCTCGACTTGAGCTGATATGACAGTTCCTTGCGATCGATCGCGAAGCGGTCGAAGATGCGCGTCACCGAAATCCGCGCGGGATTGCCGATCAGCAGGAACAGCGTTTTCGCGCGCTCCTCCTGCTCGAGACGCCCCACGAGTTCATCCTCTTCGAGGCCGTCGATCAGGCGCGTTACCGTGGCCAGGTCGCGCCGCAGCAGCTGCGCGAGTTGTTCGGTCGTGCGGCCCGGCTCGCCCGCCTCTCGCGCATCGGCGAGACCCGCGAGCAGTTCGAGCGCGTCGAGCAAATCGCTGCCCGGAAAGCGCGGCCGGTCGAAGCGCCCGGTGCGGATTTCGGGCAGCGCCGAGGTGATCATCGCGCCCACGAGCGTGATGAACCAGCTCAGGTACATCCAGAGGAGGAACATCGGCGCGGCCGCGAAGGCGCCATAAACCGCCGTGTAGGTCGGAATGCGCCGCACGTAGTAGCCAAAGCCGCGCTTGGCCGCCTCGAAGGCGATCGCCGCGGCAATGCCGCCCACCAGGGCGTCGCGCCACTGCACGCGGCAGTTCGGCAGATACACATAGAGCATCGTGAACGCGAGCGCCGTAAGCGGCAGCGAGGCGCCGAACAGCATCCAGTCGAGGAGGCCCGAAACGTGCTGCTCGGTCGCGATCACGGCCGAACGCGTGAACACATACGAGGAGATCGACAGGCTCACGCCGATCAGGATCGGCCCGAGCGTGAGGATGGCCCAGTAGACGAGCACGCGCTGCGCGAACGGGCGCGCCTTGCGCACGCGCCAGATCAGGTTGAAGGCCGACTCCACGGTCATCATCGTCATGACCGACGTGACGAAGAGCACGATCATGCCCATCGTCGTGAGACCCTTGGCCTTCGAGGCGAACTCATTCAGGTACTTGAAGATCTGGCTGTTGATCTGCGCCGGCATGAGGTGGTCGGCGAGAAAGGCCTGCAGCGAGTTCTGGAACGAGGCGAAGATCGGGAACGCGGTGAAGAGCGCAAATGCGACCGTGGCGAGCGGCACGAGCGAGAGCAGCGTGGTGAACGTGAGGCTGCCCGCGACCTGCGGAATGCGATCTTCGCGACTGCGCCGCACCGCGAAACGCGCGAGGCGCTTCACGATGTCCAGATCGATCTTCACTGTCGACAGCACATCCATTGGCCCGCTTTCCTCGCCACCGTGATCACTTTGATTGCCGCGCTTTCTTGACGCCGCTTCTTCCTGCCGCGATTGACGCCGCGTTTTGCCGCAGATTCCGCGCGCACGCAGTGTACCTATTTGCGCATGCTTTGCACGTGACGCGCGCCTCGCTCGCCGCTGCGCCGCTGCGGCGGCAGACCCAACCCCTATAATATCCCGTCCACCGACGAGGCCCGATGAAACCGATTCTTGTGCTCTATTACAGCCGGCATGGCGCAACGCGCGAACTCGCGCGCGCCGTCGCCCAGGGTATCGACAGTGTTCCCGGCGCCGAAGCGCGCGTACGCACGGTGCCGCCCGTCTCGACGGTCTGCGAGGCCACCGCGCCCGACATCCCCTCCGACGGCCCGCCCTACGTCGAGCTGCGCGACCTCGAAGAATGCGCGGGTCTCGCGCTCGGCTCGCCCACACGCTTCGGCAACATGGCCGCGCCGCTCAAGTACTTTCTCGACGGCACCACGCCGCAGTGGCTTTCGGGTGCGCTCGCGGGCAAGCCCGCTTGCGTGTTCACGTCGACAGGCAGCCTGCACGGCGGCCAGGAAAGCACGCTGCTCTCGATGATGCTGCCGCTGCTCCATCACGGCATGCTGCTCGTGGGCATCCCCTACACGGAAAGCGCGCTCACGACCACGCAGGGCGGCGGCACGCCCTACGGCGCCTCGCATCACGCGCGCCAGGACGCGCGCGGCCACGGTTTGAGCGCCGACGAAAAGATGCTCGCGAGCGCGCTGGGCGTGCGGCTTGCGCGCGCGGCGCTCGCGCTCGCGACCACCGGGGAGGGCCAGCGGCTGTGAACACCCGTGTGGACGGCGTCACTGAGCCCATCGCCCAGCGTCGCGGCGCCGCGCTCGGCGCCTTTGCGATGCTCGCTGCGCTCACGCTGCTGTGCATCGCGTGGGAATGGCGGCTCGCACCGCTGCGCCCCGGCGGCAGCGCGCTCGTGCTCAAGGCCGTGCCGCTCGCCATCGCCCTGCCTGGCGTGCTGCGACGCAGGCTTTACACGCTGCAATGGGCGGCAATGCTCGTTCTGCTCTACTTCGCGGAAGGCATCGTGCGCGGCATGACCGATCCCGCGCCCGGCAACCGGCTAGGCTGGGTGGAAGTCGCGCTGGCTCTAGGCTTCTTCGCATGTGCGCTTGCCTATGTCGCGCCGTACAAGCGCGCCGCGAAACGTGCCGCAAAGCCCGCGAAGCGCGAGTCGGCCTAAGCGACTCCTTCCACGCCGCAACCGCCTTGTTCGCGAGCACTGCGTGAAGGCTATCGCCGTGTCAAACTAACCGTTTGAGCCTCGCGATTTCACGACAATCGCGCCGCGAGCAGCCCAGCCCAGGCGCGAATTTTCGAGACACCATGACCGACTCCACCCCGACCGCCTGCCAAGCCTTTCTCGACGCCTGTGTCGCCGCCATCGGCGTGCCGTACGTGCTGACCGACGCGCACGACACCGCGCCCTACCTCGCCGACTGGCGCCGTCGCTACCAGGGCGCGGCCTTCGCCGTGCTCTGCCCGGCCAATGCGCAGGAAGTCGCCGCTGTCGTGAAGCTCGCGCACGAGCATCGCGTGGCACTCGTGCCGCAAGGCGGCAACACGGGCCTCGCGGGCGGCGCGACGCCGGACGTGAGCGGCAACCAGGCGGTGCTGAGCCTGCGCCGCCTGAACCGCGTGCGCGAAATCGATCCACACAACAACACGATCACCGTCGAAGCCGGCGTAATCCTCGCGGAAGTGCAGGCGCGCGCAAAGGATGCGGGCCGACTGTTCCCGCTTTCGCTCGCGGCCGAAGGCAGCTGCACGATCGGCGGCAATCTCTCGACCAACGCGGGGGGCACCGGCGTGCTGCGCTACGGCAACACGCGCGAGTTGTGTCTCGGTCTCGAAGTCGTGACGCCGCAAGGCGAGATCTGGGACGGTCTGCGCGGGCTGCGCAAGGACAACACCGGCTACGATCTGCGCGACCTCTTCATTGGCGCGGAAGGCACGCTCGGCATCATCACCACCGCGGTGATGAAGCTGCATCCGCTGCCGGCCGCGCGCGTCACCGCGCTCGCCGCGCTCGGCTCGGCACATGCGGCGCTCGACTTCCTCGCGCTCGCACAGCGCTACGCCGGGCCGCTGCTCACAGGCTTCGAGCTGATGTCGGACTTCTGCATGGCGCTCGTCGGCCGTCACTTCCCGCAACTGCGCTATCCGTTCGCGGAGCATCACGCGCAGGTGGTGCTGCTCGAACTGTCGGACAACGAAAGCGAAGAACACGCGCGCGCGCTCTTCGAGCGGCTCATGGAAGAAGCGCTCGAACAAGGTCTCGTGGAAGACGCCGTGGTCGCGGAAAGCCTCGCGCAGTCGCAGGCGTTCTGGAATATCCGCGAGCACATTCCGCTCGCGCAGGCGCAGGAAGGGTTGAACATCAAGCACGATATCGGCGTGCCGATCTCGCGCATCGGCCATTTCATCGAGGAAACCGACGCCGGAATCGCCCGCGCGGTGCCCGGAGCGCGCATGGTCACCTTCGGCCATCTCGGCGACGGCAATCTGCACTACAACGTGCAGGCGCCCGAAGGCGGCGACCCGAAGCGCTTCCTCGCCGAAAACGAGAAGACGCTGAACCGCATCGTCTACGACAGCGTGGATCGCCATCGCGGCACGATCAGCGCGGAACACGGCCTCGGGCAGTTGAAGATCGACGAGAACATGCACTACAAGAGCGAGGTCGAACTCGCGCTGATGCGCGCGATCAAGACCGCGCTCGATCCGCTGAACCTGATGAATCCGGGGAAAGTGCTGCGCTGAACGCGCGGGACGCAAGGAGCCGACATCGTGTTGAAGATCCGCGTGCTGTCCGACCTGCATCTGGAAAACGACGAGCCCGACACGATCCCGCATGCACAGGCCGATCTCGTCGTGCTCGCGGGCGACATCCACAATCATGGGCTAGGGCTGCGCTGGGCGGCGGAAACGTTCGATCCGCAGGTGCCGGTGGTGTACGTGCCCGGCAATCACGAGTACTACGACGGCGATCTCGGCGCGCTGGAAACGGCGATGCGCGACGCCGCCTCCACGCTCGACAACGTGCACTTCCTCAACGACGGCGTATACGTCGATCCGGCGGGCCACTTTCGCGTGCTCGGCACGACGCTATGGGCCGACTTCGCACTCTTCGGCGCCGATGATGCCGCGCGTGAGGCCGCCATTACGGCTGCGATGCGCGTGATGCTGGACTTTCGCGGATTGATCCAGGTGTCCTGGCCGGATAGCCCGCAAGCGCTCGCGCGCGACTTCACGCCGGCCGACTCGCTCGCGCTCCATGCGCGTTCGCGCGCGTGGCTCGAAGCGGAACTGGCGAAGCCCTTCGCGGGCGAGACGATCGTCGTCACACACCACGCGCCGCACAGGCAGAGCCTCGCGCCGCGCTACGCGGAAGATCGGGTGTCGGCGGGATTCGTGAGCGATCTCGACGCGCTGGTGCGCGCGCCAGTCGCGCTATGGATACATGGCCACACGCATACGTGCTTCGACTACACGGTCAACGGCACGCGCGTGGTCTGCAATCCGCGCGGCTATCGTGACCGCCGCACGGGGCAGCCGGAGAATCCGGCCTTTGCGTGGGACAAGGTGGTGGAAGTCTAGCGAGGCGAACGCGCCCGCAGCCTTAGTGCATGCGTGCGTCGTCGCGGCGCACGCGCAGCGTCACAGGCTGAAGCTGCGCGCGGCGCATGCGCAGCAGATCGCGCGATGCCGCGATGCCGATCAGGCCCATCATCACGGCGATGCCGATCATCAGATGCGTATCCATTCGAGTTCCCGGTGTTGGCAAAAAGAGGTTGCGTGAAACAGTCCCGCTACCTTACCAAGCCGCCGCGCCGCCGGGCGTAAGGAAGTGTTGCCATCTGCGCAAGCTGTAACAGACCGTCACAGCCCGCGCGCGCCCTTTGATCGGGCGCAAGCGCCGCCGCCTCAGGTGCGCGCGAACTGCCGCAGTTCGTTCTGATCCCGCGCGAGCGTCGAAGGCATGCTCTCGCGCAGCAGCTCGACCCATGTGCGGATCTTCGCGTCGAGATACTGACGCGACGGGTACACCGCAAAGACATTCATCTCCTGCGACTTGTACTCCGGCAGGATCCATTGCAGCGCGCCGCTGCGCAGACCGCTGATCGCCGAATAGATCGGCAACAGGCCCACGCCCATGCCCTCGCGCACGGCCACCGCCATCGCCTCCGCCACGTTCACCTGGAAGGTCGCCGGGCCGAGATCGACCGCGGTCTCGCCTTCGGGGCCCGTGAACTGCCACTGCGCGGTCGGGAACACGGGCGTCACCATCTGCAGGCAGGTGTGGTTCGCGAGATCGGCGGGCTTTTGCGGCACGCCGCGCTTTTCCAGATACGCCGGCGAGGCAACCGCGATGCTGAACGCGCTCGTGAGCCGCTGCGACACGAAACCGGAATCCGGCAGATCGGTTGCGACCACGAGGGCCACGTCGTAGCCCTCGTCGAGCAAATCCGGCATGCGCTGCGCGAGTGTGAGTTCCACGTGCACGTCCGGATAGAGTTGCTGATACTGCCCCACCGCCGGCACCACGTAGTGCTGGCCGAAGCTCGTCATCGCATGGACCTTGAGCTTGCCCGAAGGGCGCGCATGCGCGTCGCCGGCTTCCGCTTCGGCCTGATCGACGTAAGCCAGGATCTGCTCGCAGCGCTGCAGGTAGCGCTCGCCCGCCTCGGTGAGCGCGATGCGGCGCGTCGTGCGGTTCAAGAGGCGCGTGCGCAGATGCGCCTCCAGATCGGAAACCGCGCGCGACGCGTAAGCCGTGGTCGTGTTCAGGTATTGCGCCGCGCCCGTGAAGCTGCCCGCCTCCACCACCCGGACGAATACACGCATGTTTTGAAGCGTATCCATACCAATCCTCTTTCTGACACACGAATTGTTTCATATTTCGCAAGATCGATTGTCTCACGTTTCGTAAAAATGCCTTGCATCCTTACCGGTTATTCATCAATCGCGCAAAAAATATAATGACGCACAGTGATTCATAGCCAAGATAAGGAGTAAATCGTGCAGTCTCCGGTACCGAAAGGACTAGCCGCACTCACGGTTCTTACGTTCTCGTTGATAATCGCGGGCTGCGCCAGTACCGGGGGCATCGCACCGCAAGCGAAACAGGCCGAAGCCGCGCAACTCGACGCCGGCTCGGCGATCCGCGCGGCCAATACCGACGCCGGCTGGCCCGCCAGCGACTGGTGGCGCGGCTATAACGACCCTCAACTGAACGCCTGGATCGAAGCCTCCGTGGCCGGCAACCCCTCGCTTGCCGCCGCCCAGGCGCGCGTGCGCGAAGCGCGCTCGATGGTGGGCGTGGCCCAGGCGGGGCTCCTGCCGCAAATCAACGGCAGCATGTCCATCCAGCGCCAGCAATGGTCCGACAACGTCTACTACGGGCCGGGACCGCTCGCGGGCGCGAACACGTGGAACAACACGGCTACGCTCGGCCTGTCGTATCACCTCGACCTCTGGGGCCAGGACAAGAACAACGCCGAGCGCGCGCTCGACGTGGCCCACGCCAGCGCCGCCGACGCGCGCGCGGCGCAGCTCGAACTCGAAGTCAATGTCACGCGCACCTACATCGAGATGTCGATGAACTACGCGTTGCTCGACATTGCGAAGCAAACGCTCGGCCAGCAGCAGCGCATTCTCGCGCTCGCGCAAAAGCGCCTCGCGGGCGGCATCGGCACCCAGCTCGAAGTGAGCCAGGCGCAAACGCCGCTGCCCGAGTACGAACGCCAGATCGACGCGCTCGAAGAATCCATCGCGCTCGGCAAGAACCAGCTCGCGGCGCTCGCGGGCAAGGGCCCGGGCGCCGGTGAGTCGATCGAGCGCCCTGCGCTCTCGCTCGCCGCGCCCGCGGGCCTGCCCTCGGCATTGCCCGCCCAGTTGATCGGCTATCGCCCCGACGTAGTCGCGGCGCGCTGGCTCGTCGCCGCGCAGGCGCGCGGCATCGACGTCGCGAAGGCCGACTTCTATCCGAACGTGAACCTGCTCGTCTCGATGGGCGGCTACGCGGCGGCCGGCCCGCTGTTCCAGTTCCTCAAGTCGATGAGCGGCAGCTATGCGGCGGGCCCCGCGTTCTCGCTGCCGATTTTCGACGGCGGACGCCTGCGCGCGCAACTCGGCGCGCAGTCCGCCGCGTACGACATCGCTGTCGATCAGTACAACCAGACGATCGTCACCGCGCTCAAGGAAATCGCCGATCAAGTGGTGCGGATGCGCTCGCTCGCGACCCAGGAAGACGACGCGCACCGCTCGGTCGCCGCCGCGCAGCGCAATTACGATCTCGCGCAGGAAGGCTTCCGCCGCGGCCTGACCGACTATGTGAACGTGCTGATTGCGCAAACGCAGTTGCTGCGCGCGCAGGAAGGCGTCGCGCACATCCAGGCCGAGCGGCTGGCCGCGCACGCCACGCTCGTCGCGGCGCTCGGCGGCGGTATGATCGACGCCTCGAGCGATGCCGCAGCGAAAGGCCCGACCGAAGCCGAGCAACTCCCCGCGCACGGCAAAAAGACGCGCGACGTGCCGCTCATGCCCGCGGCGCTGCTCGCGCCGCGCGGCTCGCACGCTTCGTCCGGACCCGACGCCGCCGATGCAAGCGCGTCCGGCAACGCCAGCGCAACCGGCGCGGCGCACTGAGGCAGCCGACGATGCAAGCGTCCACCTCCTCACCCTCGCAGCCGGGCGGCCAAAGCCTCTACGCCGCGCTCGCCGACTGGGCACGTACCGACGGCCTCGTCTGGATCTATCTCTTCAAGGCGATTGCCGCTGCGCTGCTCGCGCTCGGCATCGCCATGAAGCTCGATCTGCCGCAGCCGCGCACGGCCATGACCACCGTGTTCATCGTGATGCAGCCGCAAAGCGGTCCCGTGTTCGCAAAGAGCTTCTACCGGCTGTGCGGCACGCTTGTGGGCCTCGTCGTGATGCTCGCGCTGATCGGCCTCTTCGCGCAGCAGCCGGAGCTCTTCATCGTCTCGACGGCGCTGTGGGTCGGCCTGTGCACCGCGGGCGCCGCGCGCAACCGCAACTTCCGCTCGTACGGCTTCGTGCTTGCGGGCTATACGGCGGCGCTGATCGGCATTCCGGCCTCGCAGCATCCCGACGGCGCGTTCATGTCCGCGATGACGCGCGTGGGCGAGATCTCGATCGGCATCCTTTGCTCGGGCTTCGTCAGCGCCGTGGTGTTTCCGCAGTTTACGGGCGAGTTGCTGCGCTCGAGCGTGCGGCGCCGTTTTTCGTCGTTCGTCGACTACGTTTCGGCGGCGCTTGCCGGACGTATCGATCGTTCGCACATCGAAGCGAGCAATGCGCGCTTCGTCGCCGACGTCGTGGGCCTCGAAGCGAGCCGCAGCATGGCCGTGTTCGAGTCGCCCGACGCGCGGATGCGCTCGGGACGTCTCGCGCGCCTGAATACCGAATTCATGACGGTCTCCACACGCTTTCACGCGCTGCATCAGTTGATGAACCGTCTGCGCGCGGATGGCTCCCCGGCCACCGTCGCTGCGCTCGAACCGTACTTCCGCGAGATCGCGCCGCTGTTCGCCAAAGCGGGCGAGCCGGTACTCACGGCCGCCGACGCGACGCATGTCTCGAAGCAGCTCGACGACTACCGCTCGGCGCTGCCGAGGCGCGTGCGCGCCACGCGCGCCGGACTCGAAGCGCAAGGCGATGCACGCCTGCTCGAGTTCGACACCGCCACGGAACTGTTCTACCGCTTCGTGCACGAGATGACCGAGTACACGGCCACCTACGCGTCGCTCGCCGTCGATACGCACTCGCGCGAAAAATGGATCGCGCGCTACGTGCCGAAGACGAACCTGATCGCGGCGGGCGTGGCGGGCCTGCGCGCCGCCATCGTGATGACGCTGCTCGGCGCGTTCTGGATCGCCACCGCGTGGCCGAGCGGCACGAACCTCGTGCTCAATGCCGCCGCGACCTGCGCGCTCGCATCGTCCGCGCCGCAGCCCTCGCGCATGGCGACGCAGATGGCGCTCGGCACCGTGCTCGCCTCGGTCGTCGGCATGATTCTCACATTCGGCGTGTTTCCGCATATCGACGGTTTTGTCATGCTGTGCGTCGCGCTCGCCCCTGCGCTCGCGTTCGGCGTGTTCCTCACGACGCGCCCGAAGTACGCGGGCTACGGCGTGGGCTACTGCATTTTCCTGTGCTTTCTCGCGGGGCCGGACAACCTCGTGCAGTACAACCCGAGCAGCTATATGAACGACGCGCTCGCACTCATCGCGTCGATGGCGGTCTCGGCACTGGCGTTCGCCGTGCTCCTGCCGCCTTCCACGCCGTGGCTGCGCCGGCGTCTGCTCGCCGACCTGCGCGGCGGCGCCGTGCAGGCTTGCCGCGCGCGCCTGAAGGGACTGCGCAACCGCTTCGAGAGCGGCGCGCGCGACCTGATGTTCCAGCTCTCGGCGATCGCCGGCAACGACGACGCGCAACGCCGCGACACGCTGCGCTGGCTCTTCTCGACGCTCGAAGTGGGCAACGCCGCGCTCGATCTGCGCCACGAACTCGCCACCTTGCCCACGCATCCGCAGTACGCGCAGGGGACCGCATGGCGCGTGGCGATCGACGCGACGCTCAAGGCCGTGAGCGCACTCTTCGATCGCCCGAGCGAGGCGCGCTACCGCGACGCGCTTGCGGCAACGGCGCGCGCCATCGACGCAAGCCAGGCCGTGCTGCAAGGCATGTGGAAGCCTGAAGCGACGAACGCCACCGAGCGTGGCGACGCGCCGCCGCGTGAAGAGCGCCACCAGTTGCAGCGCATCCAGAGCCATCTGCATTTCATCCGCACCGCGCTGATCGATCCGCAATCGCCGCTCGCGGCGTATGCGGGCAACGAAAGCGCGAACCCTGGCGTGAGCCAAGGAGCCAACCATGCCTCGTGACGTCGCGTTTCTCGACGCCTATATCCCGGCGATCGTGCTGCTCTTCATTCTGGGCGCGGCGATCACCTGGGTGCTCGATTCCGTACTGGCCCGAACCGGCCTCTACCGGGTCGTGTGGCACCCGTCCCTCTTTCGCGTGAGCCTGCTCGTGGTCGTGTGCTGCGTGCTCGGTCTCGCGGTCTATCACTAAATGCGTCACTGAATGCATCGCTGAACGAATCAACCGAATCATGACAATCCGCAACCTCATTGGCTTTATCGCGACGGCCATCATCTTCGTCGTCGCCATTCTGGTCGGGCGCGTCCTGTGGGTTCACTACATGGACGAGCCGTGGACCCGCGACGGCCGCGTGCGCGCCGAAGTGGTGAACATCGCCCCCGACGTCTCGGGCGCCGTGGTCGAGCTGCCCGCGAAGGACAACCAGTTCGTGCACAAGGGCGACCTGCTCATGCAGATCGATCCGTCGCACTATCAGATCGCCGTGGAGCAGGCCGAGGCCGCCGTGGCCGCGCGCAAGGCCGAGCTGACGATGCGCCAGGACGACGCGCGCCGCCGCGCCGACATGGACAGCGAAGTCGTCTCGGCCGAAAACCGCGAAAACGCCTCGCATACGGCGAACTCGGCACAGGCGCAGTACCAGCAGGCAATCGCCGCGCTCGACGCCGCAAAGCTCAATCTCGAACGTACCCGCGTGGTCTCGCCGGTGGACGGCTACATCACGAACCTGCAGGTGTTCCGTGGCGACTACGCGATCTCGGGCCAGGCCAAGCTTGCCGTGGTGGACAGCCATTCGTTCTGGGTCTACGGCTACTTCGAGGAAACCAAGCTGCCGCACGTGAAGGTGGGCAACAAGGCCGACATCAAGCTGATGAGCGGCGGCACGCTGGAGGGCCACGTCGAGAGCATCTCGCGCGGCATTTACGACCGCGACAATCCGCAAAGCCGCGAGTTGCTCGCCGACGTGAACCCGACCTTCAACTGGGTGCGCCTCGCGCAGCGCGTGCCGGTGCGCATCCACATCGACAAGGTGCCGGACGACATGGTCCTCGCCGCGGGCACGACCTGCACGGTGGTCGTCAAACCGGGCACGTGATGGAGCAGTGACAGCGCGTACCGCCAGCCGGGCTACGCAAAAGCGCACGCAAAAAGGGAACGCCAGTTTGACGTTCCCTTTTTTGTTGCTGTGCGCACACGGAGTGTTAGCGATTGCCGCACAGTGCGCCGACAGCGAATCGATGAGCATTGCAAAACATTGTCTTTATCACGTTAAAGCCTATCTCGATTGATCCATATCAACGGAAATTTGTCGAATTACTCGGATTATTCCTATTCCCCACTCTCCCAGCCAGCCATCAACGTGATCCTTCGCCTCCATCGACTTCACGAAATCGGCGCCATACCGCGGACAACGCGCGACGACGGCGCGGTGCGCGCCTTCGCGCGCCGCGCACTGACCGGGTTCGCGAAGCGCCAGGCCCACGCGCCGCAACGGGTGGTCGTGCTCGCCCTAGGCAATGTTCAATGGGGCGACGCCGGCGTGGGCGTGCTCGCGCTCGAGCGGCTGAAGGCGACCTGGCAATGCCCCGCGCAGGTCGAACTCGTGGAAGGCGGCACGTGCGGCAGTGCGCTGCTGCCCGTCGTCGAATCCACGCAGCGTTTGATCGTGCTCACCGCAATCGATTTTGGGCTCGAACCGGGCGCGCTGCGCGTCCTCACCGGCGATGCGGCGGCCGAACACCTCTACAGGCGCCGTCCGAGCCGGCCCGGCATGGGCTTCGCCGCCGCGCTCGCCTGCGCGCAGTTGAGCGGCCGCTCGCCGCGCGAAATCGTGCTGATCGGCGTGCAGCCGCAAGGCAGCGACTGTTACGGCGCGGGCTTGTCGAGTACGGTGCGCGCGCAACTCGATGCGACTGTCGATGCCGCACGGCTGTGGCTGCGCCGCTGGCGCGTCGCACCGCTGCCGCGTCTCGAGCATCCCGAAATCGGCGGCTGAGCGCCGCGCACGGGCTGCGCGGGCTTTGCGCGAGCCCGGCGGGCGCGCCGCATGCGCCCGTACGTGGAAATCCGCGGGAGAACCCGCGTTGCCCGCGCGCATTGCACTGCACTATCCTGAAAAACTGCGCCAGATCCGGCCAGCGGCATAGGCCGGTTGCGGCGGCAGCCTGCACCATCAGCACGGGAGGAAGGTAGTCATGCGTTACCGCGATTTTCACCGCGAGTCGGTCGCGAACCCCGACGACTTCTGGCGCCGCGAGGCCGAGCGCATCCATTGGGAGACGCCGTTCGACCAGGTGCTCGACCGCTCGAACCCGCCGTTCGCGCGCTGGTTCTGCGACGGCCGCACGAACCTTTGCTTCAACGCCGTGGACCGTCACCTCCCGTCACGCGCGCACCAGAACGCGCTCGTCTATGTCTCGACCGAGACCGGCATCGAGCGGCGCTACACCTACGCCGACCTGCACGCCGAAGTGAACCGCATGGCCGCCGTGATGCGCTCGCTCGGCGTCGCGCGCGGCGAGCGCGTGCTGATCTATTTGCCGATGATTCCCGAGGCCGTGTTCGCCATGCTCGCCTGCGCGCGCCTCGGCGCAATCCATTCGGTGGTGTTCGGCGGATTCGCCGCGCCGAGCCTCGCTGCGCGCATCGACGACGCGAAGCCCGTGCTGCTCGTGACCGCCGACGCCGGCGCGCGTGGCGGCAAGGTGATCGACTACACGCCGCTCGTGGACGAAGCCATGGCGCGCGCCGAATACGCGCCACCCAAGGTGCTGCTGATCGACCGCCAGCTCGCGCCCGAGCGGCTGAACGCGCCGTATCTCGTCGACTACGAGCCGCTGCGCGAGCAGCACTACGACGTGCAGATTTCCTGCGAGTGGCTCGAATCGAACGAGCCTTCGTACATTCTCTACACCTCGGGCACGACGGGCAAACCCAAGGGCGTGCAGCGCGACGTGGGCGGCTACGCAGTGGCGCTCGCGGCATCGATGGAATACATCTTCGAAGGACGCGCCGGCGACACCATGTTCACGGCGTCGGACATCGGCTGGGTGGTAGGTCACAGCTACATCATCTATGCGCCGCTGCTCGCGGGCATGACCACGGTGATGTACGAAGGCACGCCGGTGCGCCCCGACGGCGGCATCTGGTGGCGCCTCGTCGAGCAGCACCGCATCAACCTGATGTTCACGGCGCCGACGGCCATTCGCGTGCTCAAGAAGCAGGACCCGGCGCTGCTGCACTGCGCCGATCTTTCGAGCCTGCGCACGCTCTTTCTCGCGGGCGAACCGCTCGACGAGCCCACGGCCGAATGGATCTCCGGGGCGCTCGGCAAACCCGTCGTCGACAACTACTGGCAGACCGAGACCGGCTGGCCGATGCTGGCCATCCAGCGCGGCGTCGATCCGCTGCCGCAAAAGCTCGGCTCGCCGGGCGTGCCCTGCTACGGTTACGACCTCGTGCTGCGCAACGAACATACGGGCGAGCCCTGCGCGCAAGGCGAGAAAGGCGTGATCACGCTTAGCTATCCGTTGCCGCCCGGCTGCATGCAGACCGTGTGGGGCGACGACGCGCGCTTCGTGAAAACGTACTGGGAAAGCGTGCCCGGCCAGCAGGTGTATTCGACTTTCGACTGGGGCGTGCAGGACAGCGACGGCTACGTGACGATCCTCGGCCGCACCGACGACGTGATCAACGTGGCGGGCCATCGTCTCGGCACGCGCGAAATCGAAGAAGCGATCTCGTCGCACGCGGCAGTCGCGGAAGTGGCTGTGGTGGGCGTGAACGACGCGGTGAAGGGTCAGGCGGCGCTGGCGTTCGTCGTGCTGCGCGACGCGAATGCGGCAGCCAGTCCCGCCGATGCACAGAAGCTCGCGGCTTCGCTCACCGCGACGGTGGACCGCCAGCTCGGCGCGATCGGCCGGCCCGCGCGCGTGCACTTCGTGCCGATGCTGCCCAAGACGCGCTCCGGCAAGCTATTGCGCCGCGCGATCGCGGCGCTCGCGGAAGGGCGCGACCCGGGCGACCTGCCGACCATCGAGGATGCCTCGGCGCTGCAGTCGATTCGCGAGGCGGTGAGCGCAGGTGACAGCTGAGGCCTGCGCGCGCGCCCGCTCAGCGTGCGAGCGGGCGGTACCCCGCCAGAAAGCGCTTGAGGATGCCCGTCGAGTACGTGCCCGCGATATCGGTGAGGAAGCTCGAGAACGAGGTGCTCGCGTGCTCGTCGGCGGTGTCGGAGATCGTGCGCACGATCGCGCACGGTACGTCGTACTCGTGGCAGACCTGGGCGATCGCCGCGCCTTCCATCTCGACAGCGAGCGCATCGGGCAGCAGCGCGCGCAGCGCGCCCACGGCCGCCGCGCTCGCCACGAACTGGTCGCCGCTGATCACGAGCCCGCGATGCACCTGCGGCAACGCCGTCTCGAAGCGCGGCAACGCGGCCTTGAAGCGCGCGGTCAACTCCGGCCCCTCCTCCGCGATGAAACGCTCGCATGCGGCGGCGAGCGCCTGCGCCAACGCGTGATCGGCATCGAAGCGCGAGCGCGCGAGCAGCGGGATCTCGTGTCGCGGGAATAGCGGCTCGGCGTTCATGTCGTGCTGGAGCAGCGTTTCGCCCACCACCACGTCGCCCACGTGGACGCCCGAAGCCACGCCGCCGGCAACACCCGTAAAGACGATCGCTTCGACATCGAACGCGTGAATCAGCGCGCTCGCGGTGGCGGCGGCGGCCACCTTGCCGACACGCGCGAGCGTCACCACGCACGGCGCGCCGTGCACGGTACCGAGGTGATAGTCACGCCGGCCGAACGTGCGCGTCACGACACCCGATTCGGCCTGCATGGCCGCGATCAGATCGCCGAGTTCCTGGGGCAGCGCGGCGAGCACGCCGAGCGGGCGGGCGGTCGTGCCGCCCGCCTGGATCGAGAGGTTCATCTTCGAATGATTTCCGTCTGAGTCGTTTGAGGCTGACGCGCGCTCACTCCACCGGCTGCAGCTTGGCCACCGCCAGCGCAAGCCACTTCTCGCCGTGACGCTTGAAGCGCACCTGCGCCTTGGCGTCGGTGCCGCTGCCTTCGAGCGCCGTGATCGTGCCTTCGCCGAACTTCGTATGGAACACGCCCTGGCCCACACGGAAGCCCGTCTCGGCGGCGCGCTGCTCGTTGGCGAACGCGGGCGCCGGGCTCTTGTCCGCGATATAGGCGTCGCGTTCGCGACGGCCGCCTTCGCTGCTGCCGCCACTGCCGCCGCCCGGACGCGAGAACCAGTCGCGGCCCCAGCCTGCGTTGTCGGAACGTCCGCCCCAGCGCGCGCCCGCCTCGACCTTGGGCGTGAGCCATTTGAGCGACTCCTGCGGCAGTTCGTCGAAAAAGCGCGAGCGCACGTTGTAGCGCGTCTGGCCGTGCAGCAAGCGGCTCTGCGCGAACGAGATATAGAGCCGCTCCTTCGCACGCGTGATCGCCACGTACATCAGGCGGCGCTCTTCCTCGAGGCCGTCGGCTTCCATCGCGCTGTTCTCGTGCGGGAACAAGCCCTCTTCGAGACCGGTCATGAAAACCGCCGTGAATTCGAGGCCCTTCGCGGCGTGCACCGTCATCAGTTGCACGGCGTCCTGGCCTGCCTGCGCCTGGTTGTCGCCGGCTTCGAGCGACGCATGCGAGAGGAAGCCCGCGAGCGGCGTCATGACGTCGGGGTTCTGCGCGGGGTCGGTGATCGTGGGCGCGTCGAGCACTTCGATCTCGCCGTCCTGCGAGACGATCTCGGGCACCGCGCTCGCGCCCGGGCGCAGCGGAATCGAGCGCGCGGGCGTGTCGAGGCCGTAGCCTTCTTCGCTCACGAACGCCGTGGCCGCGGTCACGAGTTCCTGCAAGTTCTCGAGGCGGTCCTGACCTTCACGCTCGTTCTGGTAGAACTCGGCGAGACCGCTCATGCGCACCGTGTATTCGACGGTTTCCGGCAGGCTCATCTGGGCGGTCTCGGCGCGCATCTTCGCGACCAGATTGGCGAACGAACCGAGGCTCGTGCCCGCCTTGCCCGTGACGTACGGGATGGCCGCAGCCATCGAGCAGTTGTAGAGGCGCGCGGCATCCGCCAGCTGCTCGATCGAGCGCGCGCCAATGCCGCGCGTGGGGAAATTCACGACACGCGCGAACGCCGTGTCGTCGTTCGGGTTGTCGATGAGACGCAGATACGCGAGCGCATGCTTGACCTCCTGACGCTCGAAGAAGCGCAAGCCGCCATACACCTTGTACGGCACGCCCGCATTCACGAGCGTGTGCTCGATCGTGCGCGACTGCGCGTTGCTGCGATAAAGGATGGCGATCTCGTTGCGCGCCAGCCCCTGGTTGATCAGCGCGCGAATTTCCTCGACGATCCAGCCGGCTTCCTGCGAGTCGGTGGCCGCTTCGTACACGCGCACCGGCTCGCCGTGGCCCGCATCGGTGCGCAGGTTCTTGCCCAGACGCCGCGAGTTATGTGCGATCAGGTAGTTGGCCGCGTCGAGAATATGGCCGTGCGAACGATAGTTCTGCTCCAGCTTGATCATGTGCTTCACGCGGAACTCGTTCTCGAAGTCGCGCATGTTGCCGACGTTCGCACCCCGGAACGCGTAGATCGACTGGTCGTCGTCGCCCACCGCGAAGATCGCGTTGCCCGGCCCCGCGAGCAGCTTGAGCCACGCGTACTGGAGCTTGTTGGTGTCCTGGAACTCGTCCACCAGAATGTCGCGAAAGCGCCCCTGGTAGTGCGCGCGCAGCGGCGGGTTGTACGCGAGCAGCTCGTAGCAGCGCAGCAGCAGCTCCGCGAAATCGACCACGCCTTCGCGCTGGCACTGCTGGTCATAAGCCTCGTAAAGCTCGACGAATTTGCGGTTGAAGTCGTCGCTCACGTCCACGTCTTTCGGACGCAGACCCTGCTCCTTCGCGTTGTTGATGAAGTACTGCAGGTTCTTGGGCGGGTACTTCTCGTCGTCGACGTTCAGGCCCTTCATCAGACGCTTGATGGCCGAGAGCTGGTCTGCGCTGTCGAGGATCTGGAAGGTCTGCGGCAGGCCGGCGTCGCGGAAATGCGCGCGCAGCATGCGGTTGCACAGGCCGTGGAACGTGCCGATCCACATGCCGCGCGTGTCGATGGGCAGGAGCGCCTGGAGGCGCCCCATCATTTCGCGCGCGGCCTTGTTGGTGAAGGTCACGGCCAGGATGGTCGAGGGCGAGGCCATGCCCTGCTGGATCAGCCACGCAATGCGCGTGATCAGCACGCGCGTCTTGCCGCTGCCGGCCCCGGCCAGAATGAGCGCCGGTTCGTTGGGCAACGTGACGGCGGCGAGTTGTTCGGGGTTCAGGTTCGCGAGCAGTTCGGGCATGGGCTGAAAAGGAGCGTGACCCCAGGGCGGGACCCCGGGGACTTGGCGCGCGGCAAAGGCGCGCCGTTGAATGGCAGACCGCCATTATAAGTGCGCACGCACGCCGCGGCTCGGGCGACCCCGGCGCGGCGCGCCTCCCGCACACAACGCCCGTACCATGGCCCACGCGTCGCCCCAGCTCGGCTGGCGCGTCGGCTCCGACAGGACTTCCCCTTATAATCGAGCGTTTCCGCATCCTTTTTTCGGCAGATTCCACCCATGAGCGACAGCACGCTAGCGAAAAGCTTCGAGCCCCAGACGATCGAGGCCCAATGGGGCCCCGAATGGGAGCGTCGCGGCTACGCCGCCGCGACCTTCGAGCCCGGCCGCAACAATTTCTCGATCCAGTTGCCGCCGCCCAACGTCACCGGCACGCTGCACATGGGGCACGCGTTCAACCAGACGATCATGGACGGCCTCGCGCGCTACCACCGCATGCTCGGCGACAACACGCTGTGGGTGCCGGGCACGGACCACGCGGGCATCGCCACGCAGATCGTGGTCGAGCGCCAGCTCGACGCGCAGAAGATCTCGCGCCACGACCTGGGCCGCGAGAAGTTCGTCGAACGCGTCTGGGAATGGAAGCAGCAATCGGGTTCGACCATCACGGGCCAGGTGCGGCGCCTGGGCGCCTCGATCGACTGGTCGCGCGAGTACTTCACGATGGACGACAAGATGTCGGCCGCCGTGCGCGACGTGTTCGTGCGCCTCTACGAACAGGGCCTGATCTACCGCGGCAAGCGCCTCGTGAACTGGGACCCGGTGCTGGGCACCGCCGTCTCGGATCTCGAAGTCGTGAGCGATGCGGAAAACGGCAACCTGTGGCACCTGCGCTATCCGCTCACGGACGGCTCGGGCCACCTCACGGTCGCGACCACGCGCCCGGAAACCATGCTCGGCGACACGGCCGTGATGGTCCACCCGGAAGACGAACGCTACGCGCACCTGATCGGCAAGACCGTGAAGCTGCCGCTCGCGGAGCGCGAGATTCCCATCATCGCCGACGAATACGTGGACCGCGAGTTCGGCACGGGCGTCGTGAAGGTCACGCCCGCGCACGACTTCAACGACTACCAGGTGGGCCAGCGCCACGGCCTGCCGATGATCGAGATCCTCACGCTCGACGCGAAGGTCAACGACAACGCACCTGAAAAGTACCGCGGCCTCGACCGCTTCGAAGCGCGCAAGCGGGTCGTGGCCGACTTCGAAGCGCTCGGCCTGCTCGACTCGGTGCAGCCGCACAAGCTGATGGTGCCGCGCGGCGACCGCACGGGCGTGGTGATCGAGCCGATGCTCACGGACCAATGGTTCGTGGCAATGACGAAGCCCGCCCCCGAGGGCACGTTCAACCCCGGCAAGTCGATCACCGAAACCTCGCTCGACGTGGTGCGCAGCGGCCAGATCAAATTCGTGCCGGAAAACTGGACCACGACCTACTACCAGTGGCTCGAGAACATCCAGGACTGGTGCATCTCGCGCCAGCTCTGGTGGGGCCACCAGATCCCGGCGTGGTACGGCGAGAACGGCGAAATCTTCGTCGCGAAGAGCGAGGAAGAAGCACGCGCACAGGCCGAAGCCAAGGGCTACACGGGCGCATTGAAGCGCGACGAAGATGTGCTCGACACGTGGTTCTCGTCGGCGCTCGTGCCGTTCTCGTCGCTCGGCTGGCCGCAGGAGACGCCTGAACTGAAGGCCTTCCTGCCCTCTTCCGTGCTGGTCACGGGCTTCGACATCATCTTCTTCTGGGTGGCGCGCATGGTCATGATGACCACGCACTTCACCGGCAAGGTGCCGTTCGACACGGTGTACGTGCACGGCCTCGTGCGCGACGCCGAAGGCCAGAAGATGTCAAAGAGCAAGGGCAACACGCTCGACCCGATCGACATCGTCGATGGCATCGGCCTCGAAGCGCTGGTCGCCAAACGCACGACCGGCCTCATGAATCCCAAGCAGGCCGCGACCATCGAAAAGAAGACGCGCAAGGAGTTCCCGGACGGCATTCCCGCGTTCGGCACCGACGCGCTGCGCTTCACGATGGCTTCCATGGCCACGCTCGGCCGCAACGTGAACTTCGACCTCGCGCGCTGCGAAGGCTATCGCAACTTCTGCAACAAGCTCTGGAACGCCACGCGCTTCGTGCTGATGAACTGCGAGGGCCACGACTGCGGCTTCAGCAAGCCGGGTCCCTGCGCGCCGGGCGATTGCGAGCCGGGCGGCTACACGCACTTCTCGCAGGCCGACCGCTGGATCGTCTCGCTCCTGCAACGCGTGGAAGCCGAAGTCGCGAAGGGCTTCGCGGGCTATCGCTTCGACAACGTGGCCAACGCCATATACAAGTTTGTCTGGGACGAATACTGTGACTGGTATCTGGAACTGGCGAAGGTGCAGATCCAGACGGGTACGCCCGAGCAGCAGCGCGCCACGCGCCGCACGCTGCTGCGCGTGCTGGAGACGGTGCTGCGCCTCGCGCACCCGGTGATACCGTTCATCACCGAAGCGCTGTGGCAGAAGGTGGCGCCGCTCACCGACGCATACCCCGAGGGTGCCGCCGAAGGCGCAGTATCGATCATGGTGCAGCGTTACCCGATAGCGGAAGCAAAGAAGATCGACGAAGCCGCGGAACAGTGGGCCGCCGACCTGAAGGCCGTGATCGACGCGTGCCGCAACCTGCGTGGCGAAATGGGCCTCTCGCCCGCCACCAGGGTGCCGCTGCTCGCCACGGGCAACGCCGCGCGGCTCACGACGTTCGCGCCCTATGCGCAGGCGCTTGCAAAGCTTTCGGAGGTCCAGATCATCGCTGACGAAGCGGCGCTCGACGCGGCCTCGGCAGGCGCGCCAGTTGCTATCGTAGGGACGGACAAGCTCGTGCTGAAGGTGGAGATCGACGTAGCCGCCGAACGCGAACGCCTGTCGAAGGAAATCGCTCGCCTCAGCAATGAGGTAGCGAAGTGCAAGGCCAAGCTGGGCAACGACAGTTTTGTAGCAAAGGCACCGCCCGCAGTCGTTGAGCAGGAGCAGAAAAGACTGGCAGAATACCAGGCAACGCTGGACAAGCTGACCGCGCAACTCACGCGGTTGCCGGCCTGAGCGCCATATCGGCCAAAGGCTGTAACGCGTGGCGCCGCACCCGCGGCATCACACGAGCACCAGGACAGGGACAAAAGACATGCTGAAAGTGACAAAAGCGGTATTCCCGGTAGCGGGCCTCGGCACGCGCTTCCTTCCGGCCACGAAAGCCAGTCCGAAGGAAATGCTGCCCGTAGTCGACAAGCCGCTCATCCAGTACGCGGTCGAAGAAGCCGTGGCTGCGGGCATCACGGAAATGATCTTCGTGACCGGGCGCAGCAAGCGCGCGATCGAGGACCATTTCGACAAGTCGTATGAGATCGAGGCCGAACTCGAAGCGCGCGGCAAGGCCAAGCTGCTCGAACTGGTGCGCAACATCAAGCCGAACAACGTCGACTGCTTCTACGTGCGTCAGCCCGAGGCGCTCGGCCTTGGCCACGCCGTGCTGTGTGCAGAAAAGCTCGTGGGCGACAACCCGTTCGCCGTGATTCTCGCGGACGACCTGCTCTATGGCACGCCGCCCGTCATGCAACAGATGGTCGAGGTGTTCGACCACTACCATAGCTCGGTGCTCGGCGTGGAAGAGATCCCGCCCTCGGAAACGCGCTCGTACGGCATTGTCGACGGCAAGGAGTGGGAAGACTCGATCGTCAAGCTCTCGGGCATCGTCGAGAAGCCGGCGCCGGAAGTCGCGCCGTCGAACCTCGGCGTGGTCGGCCGCTACGTGCTCAAGCCGCGCATTTTCGAGCATCTGAAGTCGATCAAGCCGGGCGCGGGCGGCGAGCTGCAGCTCACCGACGCGATCCAGTCGCTGCTCGCCGACGAGCAGGTGCTCGCCTACAAGTACCACGGCACGCGCTTCGACTGCGGCAGCAAGCTCGGCTACCTGAAGGCGACGGTGGAGTTCGCGCTGCGTCACCCGGAAGTCGGGGCGGATTTCGACGAATATCTGCGCACGCGCAAGCCGGTGCTGGAAGGCTAAGGCGCCCCCCGACCAAGCCCTCCCGGCGCCGCACAAATGAAAAAGGCCCGCATTCTCATGCGGGCTTTTTTCTGCCGATGCGCTTAGCGCCGGCGCATCAGGAACACGAACGTCTTGTCCTGTTGCGAGCTTTCCACGATCTCGTTGCCGGTTTGCTTGGCGAAGGCGGCGAAATCCCGCTGCGAGCCGGGATCGGTCGCGAGCACCTTGAGGATCTGGCCGCTTTCCATGTCGGCGAGCGCCTTTTTGGCGCGCAGGATCGGCAGCGGGCAGTTTAGCCCGCGCGCATCCACTTCCTTGTGAACCTGAATCTGCATCGGGGTTGGATCCATCGGTGGCGCGCCGTCACGGCGTGAGACGGCGCTGGCAATAGCATCGATTTTACCGCAGCCACGCCAGCCGCCGCTTGCGTCCCGATCACGGTACGGCTTACAGCTCGACCGCCGCCCCCGTGTGCAGCGATTCGCGCAGCGCCTGGCCGATGCGCGTGGCTTCCAGGGCGTCTTCCAGCGTCGCGCCGAGGCTCCCCTTCTGCGCTCCACCCGCCTTGCGCGCCGCAACTTCGGCGACGAACGCCTGCGCTTCGATCAGGAACGCCTCTTCAAAACGGTCGAAGAACGTGGGCGTGCAAACGCTGCGCACGCCCGTCGCGTCGTACACATCGACGCGATTCGCGCGCGGGATGCGGCCGATCGCCAGCGCGCCCGCCGTGCCGATCACTTCGCTCGACGTGTCGTTGCCGTGCGCCATCGTGCGCGAGGCGTAAAACATCGCGAGGCGCCCGCCCTCGAACTCGCAGATCGCCACGCCGTTGTCCACGTCGCCCGATTCGCGCAGGCCTTCGTGCAGCGCGATCGCGCCCGCGGCATACACACGCGTGGCGCGCGGCTTGCCGAGCAGCCAGCGCGCGACGTCGATGTCGTGGACCGTGCAGTCGAGGAAAATGCCGCCCGAAGTCGGCGCGAAGCGCACGAAGAAACCTTCGGGATCGTTGAGATCGCAGGTCTGCGAGCGCACCAGAAACGGCTTGCCGATCGTGCCGGCCTGCACTTTTGCGTAGGCATCCTGATAACTCGGATCGAAGCGGCGCATGAAGCCGATGGTGACCTGCCGGTCGGCATGACGACGCGACACATTGACCACCCGCTCGCATTCGGCCACGTCGAGCGAGAGCGGCTTCTCGCAGAACACGTGCTTGCCCGCTTCGAGCGCCTGCACGATCTGCTCGGCATGCAATGCCGAAGGCGTGACGAGCCACACCGCATCGACCGATTGATCGGCCAGCAGGTCGGCGTACTCGCCATACAGCCGAGCGGCAGGCAGCGCCTCGCGCGCCCATGCGAGATCCGCTTCGAGCGGACTGCACGCGGCCGCGAGCGTTGCACCCGGCACGCGATACGCCAGGTTCTGCGCATGCCGCCGCCCCAACCTCCCAAGTCCCGCCACGCCCACGCGCAACGGCTGGGCACGATCGATTGCCTGCATCCTTGCACTCCTCGCTTGATCCGCGCTCGATTTGCGCTCGTTCCGTTTCAGTCGCCCAGCGTCACCACACGGCCCTCGCGCCACGACAGCGAGGCGGCTTCGGCCAGCTCCAGCGCCTTCAGCCCGTCGGCGACCGACGTGCGAACCGGCACTCCCTGCGTCACCGCTTCGTGAAAGTGCGCCATTTCGCGCGCGTAGGCCGCACGATAGCGTTCGAGGAAGAACGCCTCGGGCACGTCCTGCGCGACAGCGGTCTTCGACCACGCAACCACTTCGGTCGGCTTCATGTTGCCCGCCTGCAGCATGCCGTCGCTGCCGAGCACCTCGAAGCGCTGGTCGTAGCCATAGGCCGCGCGCCGCGCCGTGTTGATCTGGCAAAGGCGCCCGCGCTTCGTGCGGATCGTCACCGCTGTCGAATCGATGTCGCCCGCGTCGGCAATCGCAGGGTCGGACAGGCAGCTGCCCGTGGCGTGCACGCTCAGCGCCTCGTCGTCGAGAATCCAGCGGAAGATGTCGAAGTCGTGGATCAGCATGTCCTTGAAGATGCCGCCAGAGTGCTTGATGTACTCCACCGGCGGCGCGCCCGGATCGCGGCTCGTGACGATCAGCATTTCCGCCGTGCCGATCTCGCCCGCATCGAGACGCGTCTTGAGCGCGGCAAACGTGGGATCGTAGCGGCGCTGGAAGCCGATCATGGCCACGACGCCCGCGCGTTGCACCGCTTGCGCGCAGGCACGTGCGCGCTCGATGGTCAGGTCGACGGGCTTTTCGCAGAAAATATGCTTGCCCGCCGCGGCCGACTTCAGGATCAGTTCGGAATGCGTATCGGTGCTCGAGCAGATCACCGTGGCGCCGATCGAAGCGTCGCCGAACGCGGCGTCGACGTCCACGACCTGCGCACCGTGCTGTGCGGCGAGCGCGGCGGCGGCTTCGCGATTGACATCGATCACATACTTGAGACGCACGCCCGGCTGGCGCGCGAGATTGCCCGCATGAATGCGGCCAATGCGCCCCGCGCCGAATACCGCCACATCCAGCGTTGTCGCTGCGCCGCTTGCTGCACTAATCATCGTATCCTCCGGTGTCGGTCGATTCTTCCACGTTGAGTTCGAGCCGGTACGCAAGCGCAATGAAGAGCGCCTGGCACAGGCAGAAGGTGCTGGTGAGCGAGCGGAACGCGAACGCGCTCCCCTCCTTCACATAGAGTTGCGCGTTCGCGTGGCGCGCGAGCGGCGAAAGCTGGCTGTCGGTGATGACGAGCGTTTTGGCGTGATGCTGCTGCGCCACGCGCAGGCAGTACTGCGTCTCTTTGCCATAGGGCGCGAAGCTGATGGCGATCACCACGTCGCCCTTCTTCACGCTGCGAATCTGTTCGTGGTACATGCCGCCGAGCCCCGAGACGAGATGCACGCGTTTGCGCGTGTGCTGCAAGGCATAGACGATGTAGCTCGCCACCGGAAACGAGCGGCGCACGCCGATCACGTAGATGTTGTCCGCCTGCTCGAGCATCTTCACGGCCTCGTCGAACTGCGCGCCATCGAGGCCGGCTTCGAGTTCGTCGAGCCCGCTGCGGCACGCGCCGATGAACTCGCGCGCCACGGCACCGCCCATGTCCGGGCTCGCCTCGCCCTCCTTGGCGTCGATCAGCTGACGAATGCGCTGCTGATAGCTCGTGGCCGAGGCGCCCTGCCCCGCGTACGCCTGACGGAACACGGCCTGCAGGTCGGAGAAGCCCGAGAAACCGAAGCGCTGCGCGAAGCGCACCACCGCCGAAGGATGTACGCCACAACTCGCGGCAATGTCGCTCGTGCGGTCCATCATCACGCTCGCGCGGTGCTGCTCGATGTAGGTCGCGATGCTTTTCAGCTGACGCGGCAGCGCCTCGTAATCCCGCGCGATGCGCTGCATCAATTCGTCTACGCCCGCTACGGCGTCGGTTGTGTCATCCGCCATGATTGTTTTCCTCGGCTGGTTGCCGCACTGCCGCAAAGCCTTACCAGGCCTCGATTCCACGGCATGCCGACGGAGCCGATTATAGGCAGCGTGTCACACGAATGGAACAGATTTTCCATTTTTATTTCCAATGAAATTTTCGTTGCAAGTCGCGAGGCGATGTCCTACTCTTGTCGATGAGCGCGGCAGCTGGTGCGTGTAACAGGCGGCATGAAAAAAGCGCGGCTGCGGCAATCACCCCAAGAACGAACGACAGACCGAGAAAGGTGGAGACAATGACTCAACGCAAGGGCAAGACCATGCTCCGAAAGTTGGCCGCAGTGCTCGCGCTGGCAGCGGGGCTGACCGGTGCGAGCGTGCTCAGCGCGCAAACGGCACAAGCCGCCGACGCGCATTTCGTGCTGATCAGCCACGCGCCCGATTCCGACTCATGGTGGAACACGATCAAGAACGCCATCAAGCAGGCCGACGAAGACTGGAACGTCGAGACCGACTACCGCAATCCGCCCAACGGTGACATCGCCGACATGTCGCGCCTGATCGAACAGGCCGCCGCGCGCAACTACGACGGCGTGATCGTCACCATTGCCGACTACGACGTGCTCAAGAGCTCCATCGGCAAGGTCACGGAAAAGAAGATCCCGCTCGTGACGATCAACTCGGGCACCGAGGAACAGAGCGCGAAGCTCGGCGCGATCATGCACGTGGGTCAGCCTGAATATGTGGCGGGCCACGCAGCCGGCGAGAAGGCCAAGGCTGCGGGCGTGAAGTCGTTCCTGTGCGTGAATCACTTCGCGACCAACGCCGTGTCGTTCGAACGCTGTCGCGGTTTTGCCGATGCGCTCGGCGTGGACTACAAGAGCTCGACGATCGACTCCGGCCAGGACCCGACGGAAATCCAGTCGAAGGTGAGCGCGTATCTGCGCAACCATCCGAACACGGGCGCGATCCTCACGCTCGGCCCGGTGCCGGCGGCCGCTACGCTCAAGGCGGTCGACCAGATGGGCCTCGCGGGCAAGATCTACTTCTGCACGTTCGACTTCTCGGATGACATTGCCAAGGCGATCCGCGCGGGCACCATCCAGTTCGCAATCGACCAGCAGCCGTACCTGCAGGGCTATATCCCCGTGGCCGTGCTCGCGATCGTGAAGAAGGAGCACACCACGGACCCGCAGAAGATCCGCCAGATTCTCGAAGCGAACCCGAAGTTCAAGCAGCGCCTTGAAACCTATGGCCTGCAGCCCTCGTACGGCCCGAAGAATATCCGCTCGGGTCCGGGCTTCATCACCAAGGAGAATCTCGACAAGGTTGTGAAGTACGCAGGTCAGTACCGCTAAGCGTTTTTCGTCAGCCACGCGCGGCGGTGGCTAGCATCTTCCGATGCCCATCGCCTCTCGCCAGCCTCGCCGCGCGCCATTCACCGTGTTGCTTCTACTGCAAGGCAGTGGCTTGCAGGGAATGCGCTCGGGCATTTGAGCCAATGCAGATGCGAACGCGCCTGCCACGGCCGATCGCCTTGCATAGGACCAGCGTAAGGCGCTAAAGCACCAACTCTGGTCGATACAGGAGACATCATGGGTGTAGCCGGCAAACACTTCCCCTCGCACGCTCAGGAAGACGGCGCGCAAGACGCGCCCGCGCCGCAGCCAGGCGCCAGCGACGAACGCGTGCGCCGCGAATCGTGGTTTGGCCATTTGCTCGGCCGCCCCGAATTCGCCGCGATTTCCGGCGCCGTGCTGGTCTTCGCCGTCTTTGCGATCGGCGCGGGCGGCTCGGGCATGTTCGATCTCGACGGCGTGATGAACTGGTCCCAGGTCGCTGCCTACCTTGGCATCCTGAGCGTCGGCGCGTGCCTGCTGATGATCGCCGGCGAGTTCGACCTCTCCATCGGCTCGATGATCGGCTTCGCCGGCATGATGGTGGCGATCCCCACGATGTACTTCCACTGGCCCATCGCGCTTTCCATTCTGTTCGCGTTCGTGGGCTGTACCGCGCTCGGCGCGCTCAACGGCTACCTCGTGATGCGCACGCGGCTGCCATCGTTCATCGTCACGCTCGCCTTCCTCTTCATTCTGCGCGGCCTGACGCTTGCGCTCTCGATCATGTTCGCCGACCGCACGATCGTCTCGGGCGTGGGCGACGTGGCCAAAGCCGACTTCGTGACCAACCTGCTCTTTCACGGCACGGCGTTCAAGGGCCTGTTCGCGGCCCTCGCGCATATCGGCATCGGCAAGATGCTCGACAACGGCCAGCCGCTCGTGCCCGGCGTACCGAAGGTGATTCTCTGGTGGTTCGCGCTCGTCGCAATCGGCGCGTTCGTGCTCGCCAAGACGCGCTACGGCAACTGGATTCTTGCCGTGGGCGGCGACTCCAATGCCGCGAAGAACGTGGGCGTGCCCGTGAAGCGCGTCAAGATCTCACTCTTCATGCTCACCGCGTTCTGCTCATGCCTGTTCGCCGTGCTGCAAGTGTCCGACATCGGTTCGGCCGCTGCCGACCGCGGCCTTCAGAAGGAGTTCGAAGCCATCATCGCCGCGGTGATCGGCGGCACGCTGCTCACGGGCGGCTATGGCTCGGTGATCGGTGCGGCATTCGGCGCGCTTATCTTCGGCGTCGTGCAGATCGGCATCACTTACACGAACATCGATTCGGACTGGTTCCGCGTGTTCCTCGGTGTGATGCTGCTCATTGCCGTGCTCTTCAATCACTATGTGCGCCGCCGCGTCGCGCAATCGTAAGCCGGAGGCTCAAATGTCCGATATCCAGAATACCGCAGACGGCGACACGATTCTCGCGCTCGAGAACGTCAGCAAGTACTTCGGCAAGGTCATCGCACTGAACGGCGTCACGCTGCGCCTGAAGCGCGGCGAGGTGCACTGCCTGCTCGGCGACAACGGCGCGGGCAAGTCCACGCTCATCAAGACGCTCGCCGGTGTGCACCAGCCAACCTCCGGCCAGTATTTCGTGGACGGCAAGCCTGTGACGTTCGATTCACCGAAAGACGCGCTCGATCTCGGCATCGCCACCGTCTATCAAGATCTCGCGCTCGTGCCGCTGCTCTCGGTCGCGCGCAACTTCTTCATGGGCCGCGAACCGCAAAAGAAGCTGTTCGGCTTCATCAACGTGATGGATCTCGATGCGAGCGCGGTGATCGCGAAGGATCGCCTCGCCGGAATGGGCATCAATGTGCGCGACCCGCATCAGGCCATCGGCACGATGTCGGGCGGCGAGAAACAGTGCCTCGCGATCGCGCGCGCCATTCACTTCGGCGCACGCGTGCTGATTCTCGACGAGCCGACCGCCGCGCTTGGCGTGAAGCAGAGCTTCAACGTGCTCAGGCTGATTCACGCCGCGCGCGCCAAGGGCATTTCGGTGATCTTCATTACCCACAACGTGCACCACGCCTACCCCATCGGCGACTCGTTCACGCTGCTCAATCGCGGCCGGTCGCTGGGCACCTACACGAAGGACACGATCAGCAAGAACGAAGTGCTCGACATGATGGCGGGCGGCGCGGAGATGCAGAAGATGATCGCCGAACTCGACGGCGCGACCATCTGAGGACGCCCGCACTGCACAGCACCCAACAGGAATACACATGGCTCTGACCCGTTCCACTCCAAGCCGTTTCGCCGCCGGACGCAGCCGCGACATCGTCTGCCTCGGACGCCTGGGCGTCGATCTCTACGCTCAACAGGTGGGGGCGCGGCTCGAAGACGTCTCCACCTTTGCGAAGTATCTGGGCGGCTCTTCCGCGAACATCGCCTTCGGCTGCGCGCGTCTTGGCCTGAAGTCGGCCATGCTCACGCGCGTGGGCGACGATCATATGGGGCGCTTCCTCGTCGAAACGCTCACGAAGGAAGGCTGCGACACGAGCCATGTGTGCGTGGACCACGAACGCCTCACGGCGCTCGTGCTGCTGGGCCTGAAAGACCGCGACACGTTCCCGCTCATTTTCTATCGCGAGAACTGCGCCGATATGGCCGTCGATTCGAGCGACTTCGACGAAGCCTTCGTCGCCTCCTCGAAAGCGCTGCTCATCACCGGCACGCATTTCTCGACCGAACAGGTGAACCGCACGAGCCTCACCGCGCTCGACTACGCGCGCCGCAACAACGTGCGCACCGTGCTCGACATCGACTACCGTCCCGTGCTCTGGGGCCTCACGGGCAAGGCGGACGGCGAGACGCGCTTCGTCGCGAGCGAAGGCGTGAGCGCGCATTTGCAGCGCATCCTGCCGCATTTCGATCTCGTGATCGGCACCGAGGAGGAGTTCCGCATTGCAGGCGGCAAGGAATCGCTCGTCGATGCGCTCAGGCGCGTGCGCGAAGTCACGGGCGCGACGCTGCTCGTCAAGCGCGGGCCGCTCGGCTGCCAGATCGTGGAAGGCGCGGTGCCCGCCTCGATGGACGATTTGCCGATGCAGCGCGGCGTGGAAGTCGAAGTGCTCAACGTGCTCGGCGCGGGCGACGCTTTCGCCTCCGGCTTTCTTTCCGGCTGGCTGCGCGACGCCTCACTCGAAGACTGCGCGCGCTCGGCCAACGCGTGCGGCGCCCTCGTCGTCTCGCGGCATGGCTGCGCGCCCGCCATGCCCACGCCGGTGGAACTCGACTACTTCCTGCGCGAAGCGGCCGCCGACCCCGTGCGCATGCGCCGCCCCGACCGCGACGCGACGCTTGCGCGCCTGCATCGCGTCACGCCCGCGCGCAAGCGGCACGACGAAGTGCTCGGCTTCGCGTTCGATCACCGCAACCAGTTCTTCGATCTCGCGCAGCAGACCGGCGTAAGCGAAGCGCGCATTTCGTATCTGAAGAATCTCTTCGTCGAGGCGGTGGCGCAGACCGAACGCACGCTCGGTTTGCAGGGACGCATCGGCGTCCTGATCGATGACCGTTACGGCCAGGATGCGCTCAACGCCGCAACCGGCCGCGGCTGGTGGATCGGCCGCCCGGTCGAGTTGCCGGGCTCTGTGCCGCTCGTGTTCGACCATGGCCGCTCGATCGGCACGACGCTCGCGTCCTGGCCCATCGACCACACAGTGAAGTGCCTCGTGCAGTTCCATCCCGACGAGCCCATCGAACAGCGTCTCGAGCAGGAAGCGCAACTGCGCGCGCTCTACGACGCCACCCAGGCGAGCGGCCACGAACTGCTGCTCGAAGTGATTCCGCCGAAGCTGGGCGGCAAGCCGAATGCCCCCGATACGGTCTATCGCGCGCTCAAGCGGCTCTACAACATCGGCCTCTATCCGGAGTGGTGGAAGCTCGAACCGACGGGCGCCGCGCAATGGCGCGAGATCGACGCTCTGATCGCCGAGCGCGACCCGTATTGCCGCGGCGTCGTGCTGCTCGGGCTCTCCGCGCCGATCGACCAGCTCGTGGAGGGCTTCCGCGCCGCGGCCGCCTCGAACACGTGCCGGGGCTTCACGGTCGGCCGCTCGATCTTCTACGAACCGAGCCTCGCCTGGCTCGCAGGCGAAATCGGCGACGATGAAGTGATCATCCGCGCGCGCCGAGCCTTCGAAACGCTGATCGGCGCGTGGCGCGCCGCGCGCGTCGACGCTCAAGGCGCGCACGACAATCATGAGGAGAAGGCGGCATGAATCAACGCATTGCTCCTGGCGATGACGCCTCGCTGGAAAGCGCGCGGAACACGACGCCCGCAGCGCACGCGAGCACCGTGCGGCTCACGGCGGCGCAGGCGCTCGTGCGCTATCTCGCTGCGCAGCGCGTGGCGAGCGAGGACGGTTCGGGCCGCACCGAGCCGCTATTCGGCGGCGTGTTCGCGATCTTCGGTCACGGCAACGTGGCCGGCATCGGCGAGGCGCTCTATCAATATCGGCACGAACTGCCCACGCTGCGCGCGCACAACGAGCAGGCCATGGCGCACAGCGCGATCGCTTATGCCAAGGCCCACTTTCGCCGCCGCATGATGGCGGTGACGACCTCGATTGGCCCGGGCGCGACGAATCTCGTCACGGCGGCCGCGCTGGCGCACGTGAACCGCTTGCCGGTGCTGCTGTTGCCCGGCGATATCTTCGTTTCGCGCGAACCCGATCCGGTGCTGCAGCAGATCGAGGACCTGCACGACGGCGGCATTTCCGCGAACGACGCGCTGCGCCCCGTGTCGCGCTACTTCGACCGGATCGTGCATCCCGCGCAGTTGCTCACGGCGCTGCCGCGCGCGCTGCGCGTGCTCACCGACGCCGCGCTCTGCGGCCCGGTCACGCTCGCGCTACCGCAGGACGTGCAGGCGATGGCGTGGGACTATCCGGCGAGCTTCTTCACGCCGCGCCTCGTGACGTTCCACACGCCCGCGCCTATACAGGCCGAGATCGACGCGGCGCTTACGCAGTTGCACCGCGCGAAGCGCCCGCTCATCGTGGCGGGCGGCGGCGTGCTCTATGCGCGCGCCTCGCAGGCCTTGCAGACGCTTGCGGCCTCGCGCGGCATTCCCGTGGCCGAAACGCAGGCGGGCAAAGGCTCGCTCGCGTGGGACGATCCGCTCAACGTCGGCGCGCTCGGCGTGACGGGCTCGCCGGCCGCCAACGAACTGGCGCGCGACGCCGACTGCGTGCTCGCCGTGGGCACGCGCTTGCAGGACTTCACGACCGGCTCGAACTCGCTCTTTGCGAACGCACATGTGATCGGCGTGAACGCCAACGGCTTCGACGCACTCAAGCACGACGGCCTCGCCGTGCAGGCCGATGCTCGCCAGGCGCTCGCTGCGCTCAACGACGAACTGATCAACTGGCGCGCCGACGCGAACTGGACCGCCCGCGCCCAGCGCCTCGCGGGCGACTGGCGTGCGAGCATCGAACGCCTCACCCATGCGCCGCAGGAACGCAACCGCCTGCCCTACGATGCCGATGTGATCGGCGCCGTCCAGCGTTCGTCGAGCCGTTCGTACACCGAAGATATCGTCGTCTGCGCGGCCGGCACGCTGCCCGCCGAGCTGCACAAGCTCTGGCGCGCGGGCCAGCCCGGCGCCTATCACGTCGAATACGGCTACTCGTGCATGGGTTACGAGATCGCGGGTGGCTTGGGCGCGAAGCTTGCGCGGCCCGATCGCGAGGTCATCGTCATGGTGGGCGACGGCAGCTATCTGATGATGAACAGCGAGATCGCCACCTCGGTCATGCTGGGCGCGAAGCTCATCGTCGTCGTGCTCGACAACCGCGGCTATGGCTGCATCAACCGGTTGCAGCAGGCTTGCGGCGGCGCGCCGTTCAACAACCTGTTCGACGACTGCGCGCAAGGGCCGCTCGGTGCGCCGCGCATCGACTTCGCCTCGCATGCGCGCTCGCTCGGCGCGCAGGCCGAGCACGTGGCGAACGTCGCGGAACTCGAAGCGGCGCTGCAACGCGCGCGCGCTGCGTCGCGCACTTATGTGGTCTGCATCGACACCGACCCCGCGCGCACGACCGAGGAAGGCGGCTGGTGGTGGGAAGTCGCCGTGCCCGAGGTGTCCACGCGCGCTGGCGTGCGCGAGGCGCGCGAACGCTATGAAGAACATGTCGCGCAGCGCGGCGCGCGCGCACAAGCGACCGAAGACACGCCCGCCAGCGACGACGAACCCGGCAACGCATCACGCGTCTGACGACACAGACATCGAGGAGCGCACATGAGCGCATTTGAAGTACGGATCGGCATCAACCCGCTGTCGTGGATGAACGACGACCTGCCCTCGCTCGGCGGCGAGACGCCGCTATCGCAGGCGCTGACCGAGGGCCGCGAGATCGGCTATGAGGGCTTCGAGCTAGGCAACAAGTTTCCGCGCGAGCCGCAGGCGCTCAAGGCGCTCCTCGCGCAATACGACCTTTCGCTCGTCTCCGGCTGGTACTCGGGCATGCTCGCGCGGCGCAGCGTGGAAGAAGAGATCGCCGCGGTAGAGAAGCATCTGGACCTGCTCGCGCAGAACGGCGCAACCGTGATGGTCTACGGCGAGGTCGCCGATTCGATCCAGGGCGCGCCGCGTCCGCTCTATCAGCGTCCGCGCTTTTTCAGCGACAAGCAGTGGGACGAATACGCCGCGCGCGTGGACGCGTTCGCGCGCCACACGCTCTCGCGCGGCGTGCGGCTCGCGTACCACCATCACATGGGCGCTTATGTCGAAACGCCCGCCGACGTCGACAAACTCATGGCGCGCACGAGCGACGCCGTCGGCCTGCTGTTCGACGCGGGCCATATGACGTTTGCGGGCGGCGACCCCGTCGTCGAACTCGACAAGCACATTGCGCGCGTGTGTCATGTGCACTGCAAGGACGTGCGCCCCGCCGTCATGAAACTCGCTCGCAACCGCAACTGGAGCTTTCTCGACGCCGTGCTCGCAGGCGCGTTCACCGTGCCGGGCGACGGCGCCGTCGATTTCCCCGCGATCATCGCGCGGCTGAGGCATCACGGCTATCGCGGCTGGCTCGTCGTCGAAGCCGAGCAGGACCCTGTGATCGCACCGTCTTACGAATATGCGCAAAAGGGTTACCGTACGCTGCGCACGCTCGTCGAAGCTACGGGCACCCAATCGAAGGAGGCAGCATGACTCTGCTGGTCAAGGCCGCGCGCGAAGGCCAGACAATCGCGCGCGTCACGCCCGACACCGCGGGCTGGCGCTATGTCGGCTTCGCCGCCTATCGGCTCGAGGCGGATGAAGTCGTCTACGTCTGCGAGCCCGATCGCGAAAGTTGCATCGTCGTGCTCTCGGGCGCGGTGGATATCGAGGCGGGCGGCGAGCGCTGGTCGAGCCTGGGCTCGCGCGACAGCGTCTTCGAAGACGCCGCGCCGTATGCCCTTTATGTGCCGCCCGGCGTGAAAGCGACCGTGCGCGCCACACGCAACGCCGAAGTGGGCGTGGCGAGCGCGCCCGCCAAAGGCACGCTGCCCATTCGCCTCATCGAGCCCGCGCAGATGAAGCGCTCCACGCGCGGCAAGGGCGCGAATACGCGCTACGTATGCGATATCCTGCCGCAAGACGCGCCCGCGGAATCGCTGCTCGTGGTCGAGGTGCGCACGCCATCGGGCCATTCGTCGAGCTACCCGCCGCACAAGCACGACGCCGACCGCTTGCCGCAGGAAAGCGCGCTCGAAGAAACCTATTATCACCGGCTCAATCCGCAGCAGGGTTTCGCATTCCAGCGCGTGTACACCGATGCGCGCGATCTGGACGAAACGATGGCCGTGGAAAACCACGACGTCGTGATGGTGCCGCGCGGCTATCACCCGGTCGTCGTCCCGTATGGCTACGACTCGTACTACCTGAACGTGATGGCGGGCCCCACGCGCGAATGGCACTTCCACAACGACCCGGCGCACGAATGGATCATCGAGCGCGACGCGAAGTGACGCGTCCTTAAAAAAACGCCGCGTGTATAACCACGCGGCGTTTTTCGTTGTGACCGCAATGAACTGCAGGAGCGTCAAGCCAGCCGGAATTTCCCCACCAGCCGCTTGAGCACCTTGGCTTGATCGTCGAGCGATTGCGCAGCCGCGGTCGCCTCTTCCACGAGCGCCGCGTTCTGCTGCGTGCCGGCGTCCATCTGCGTGACCGCGCGGCTGATTTCCTCGATGCCCGAGCGCTGCTCGCGCGACGCCGCCGAAATTTCGCCGATGATGTCGTTCACGCGCCGCACGGCCTTCACGACTTCGTCCATCGTCGAGCCCGCGTCCTGCGCGAGCGTCGAGCCATTGGATACGCGCTCGACCGATGCGCCGATCAGCGTCTTGATCTCCTTGGCCGCCGCCGCGCTGCGCTGCGCGAGGCTGCGCACCTCGCCCGCCACCACGGCGAAGCCGCGCCCATCCTCGCCCGCACGCGCCGCTTCCACGGCGGCGTTGAGCGCGAGGATGTTGGTCTGGAACGCAATGCCCTCGATCACGCCAATGATGTCCGCGATGCTCTTCGCGCTGTCGTTGATCTCCTGCATCGTCGCGACCACGCGCCCCACCACCGAGCCGCCCTTCTCCGCGATTGCCGAGGCATTGCCCGCGAGCGTGCTGGCCTGCTCGGCGTTTTCAGCGTTCAGGCGCACCGTGGACGTGAGCTGCTCCATGCTGCTCGCCGTGCGCTCGAGCGCCATGGCCTGTTCTTCGGTGCGGCGCGACAGATCGAGATTGCCGGTCGAGATTTCGCCGGAGGCCGAGGCGATCGCCTCGGCGCTCGCCGCGATCTCGGCAACCGTGCTCGAGAGACCCTTCTGCATGTCGCGCAGCGCGCCCAGCATGCTCGCCGCGTCGCGTGCGTGAACCGTGACGGGCTGTGCGAGATCGCCGGCCGCGATCCGGGCCGCGATGGCCTTGGCGTGCGCGGGCTCGCCGCCCAGTTGCCGCGCGATGCGGCGCACGACCCATTCGCTCACGAAGAACGCGAGCACGAACATGGCCACCGTCGCCACGGCCATCATCACGAAGGACGACTTGAAGATGAACTCGGCCTTCGCGATGGTCGCCTTCGCGGCCGTGCCGCGCTGCGCGACGAGGTCGTTGACGAGCGTTTCGAGCTTGCCGGTTTCCACGAGCAGCGAGACGTCCTGCGTGCCCACCTGCCAGCTCATCTGCGAGAGATCGAGCGGCTGCTGCTTCACGAGCGTGACGAACTCGCGCAGATGGCCGCTCCACGCCGTGGTCGCATCGGCGAGCTTCTTTTGCAGGGCGAGCGCGTCGCCGCCCTGCTCCTGCGCGTATTGCTGCAGCTGACTCATGCCGCGCTCCAGCGCGCCGAGATCCTTGTCGATGTCCTGGCCCAGTTCGTCGCGCTCGCGCGCCGTGGTCGCGGTGAGCAGCATCTTCTGCGCGCGGCTCGCGCGCAGCACGTGGCCGCGCGCTTCCTCGGCGGCGCGGCTCGCGACGTAGCCTTGCTCGTAGATCGATTGCGTCGAGCCGTTCAGACGGCTGATTTGCGCGAGCGAAATCGCGCCGATGGCGAGCGTGCCGACCAGCACCAGCGCGAAGGCGAGGCGCAGTGTGGCCTTCACGGAAAGCCGCGAGCTGCGCGTCGCCGCGCCGGCGCGTCCCGTTTTACGTTGCTGCGCGTTCGCCGCGCTGCCTGCCGGATCCTGCGGCACGAAGCCCGCGTGCCTGCCGCCTTGCGATACTGCTTTCATCTTTTCGGATCTCCTGTCGGTGGCACTTGGCGCTTTAGCTGTCGGCCGGAGTTACCGCTTCAGCGCTTACTCCGGGCCCATGCAAAGCACTTAGTGCCATCCCATGCAAAGCTATGCGTCTCTGCTTGTTGTTCGACGTAACGCCATCGTTCGTGATCTGCGTTACGCCTCAACTCCGGTCAACGGCACACCGGCG
Source organism: Paraburkholderia sp. CNPSo 3076 (assembly GCF_026343935.1). Taxonomy (NCBI): domain Bacteria; kingdom Pseudomonadati; phylum Pseudomonadota; class Betaproteobacteria; order Burkholderiales; family Burkholderiaceae; genus Paraburkholderia; species Paraburkholderia sp. CNPSo 3076. The sequence continues at coordinate 44,144 of NZ_JAPMAL010000040.1, forward strand.
CACAATCTTTAACCCCGCTTTTGACCTGTATCGCGCGCGGTGTGGCTCGTATTCCGGCCCCGTATTGCACACCTCGTGGGCGCACATATCGGCGGTTTATACACGGCCAAAATGAGATGCCAAAATTCCCGGATCAATTTTGAGTATTGGCTCCAGCCCCTTGCGGCATTGCGCCGCAGGGTGACGGCGCGCCGCTCATGTCCGATTCTCGACAAACCTTGTCCGTACAGTTCGAGCAAGACACATTACACTGCGCTCATAACTCTTATACATGTCCTTTCATGCCGTCGCCGCTGCCCGCCTGGCGTGGTGCCCGCTGAAAACTCTCTGCTGCTACCGAAAACATGGAAACCAGTCTCGACAAGCGCGCCCTGCCGGGCGCCGCCACGGGTTCGTCCGCGGCCGCTTCCGCCCCCGCGGCGGTGCAACGCACCGTCTATTCGGTGCTGGGTGCGATCAGCTTCTCGCACCTGCTCAACGACATGATCCAGTCGCTGATCCTCGCCATCTACCCGATGCTCAAGGACAACTTCTCGCTGTCGTTCACGCAGATCGGCCTCATCACGCTCACCTACCAGATCACGGCGTCGATGCTGCAGCCGCTGGTGGGCGTCTTCACCGACAAGCGGCCCCTGCCGTACTCGCTGCCCGTCGGCATGGGCTTCACGCTGTGCGGCCTGCTGCTGATGTCGGTCGCGCCGACCTTCGGCGTGCTGCTCGTGGCGGCCGCCCTGGTGGGCTGCGGTTCGTCGGTGTTCCATCCGGAATCGTCGCGCGTGGCGCGCATGGCGTCGGGCGGGCGTCACGGTCTCGCGCAGTCGCTCTTCCAGGTGGGCGGCAATGCGGGCACGTCGCTCGGGCCGCTGCTCGCCGCCGCGATCGTCATTCCGCACGGTCAGCGCAGCATCGCGTGGTTCTCGGCGGCGGCGCTCGTCGGCATGGTCGTGCTCACGCAGATCGGCCGCTGGTACAAGGCCCATCCCGCGATGAAGAAAAAGCGCGCCGAGGTGCCGCACGTCGTGCTTTCGCGTGGACGCGTGGCGGGCGCCATCGGCGTGCTCGTGCTGCTCGTGTTCTCGAAGTACTTCTATCTCGCGAGCATCAACAGCTACTTCACGTTCTATCTGATCGACCGCTTCCACCTCTCCGTGCAGGCCGCGCAGATCCATCTGTTCGTGTTCCTCGCCGCCGTTGCCGCTGGCACGATCATCGGCGGTCCGGTGGGTGACCGCATCGGCCGCAAGTACGTGATCTGGGTCTCGATTCTCGGCGTGGCGCCCTTCACGCTGCTACTGCCCTACGCCAACCTGTTCTGGACCGGCGTGCTCACGGTGATCATCGGCGTGGTGCTCGCTTCGGCGTTCTCGGCCATCCTCGTCTACGCGCAGGAGCTGATTCCGGGCAAGGTGGGCATGGTCGCGGGTCTTTTCTTCGGTTTCGCGTTCGGCCTTGGCGGCATCGGCGCAGCGGTGCTCGGCCAGTTGGCGGATGCGACCAGCATCGGCTTCGTCTACAAGGTCTGCTCGTTCCTGCCGCTCATCGGGATCCTCACCGTGCTGCTGCCCGACGTGGAAGGCAAGCGCGCGAAGAAGACCGCATAAGCGCAGCGGCGCGCGCGGCGCTCTGCAAAACGGCCGGACGCCCCTCGGGGCTCCGGCCGTTGTTCGTTGTGCGCCTGCACACGCTTTGCCTCGCCGCGACTTCGTACTAGGCTTGTGGTTGGCCGCCGCCGCCCGCCAGCCCCTTCGGCCCGGCGAACGGCGGCGCGTTCGAGACGCCCGCGCGCGAGGTTCGCCATGCAACTGTCCACGGTAGAGATCGAAAAGCCCGAAGCCACCAACTTCATCCTTGGCCAGACCCACTTCATCAAATCCGTCGAGGATCTGCACGAGGCGCTTTACGGCGCGGTGCCGGGCATCCAGTTCGGCATCGCGTTCTGCGAGGCGTCGGGCAAGCGGCTCGTACGGCGCTCGGGCACGCAGAACGCGCTCATCGAGATGGCGACGCAAAACGCGTTGCGCATCGCGGCGGGTCACTGCTTCATCGTCTTTCTCGGCGACGGCTTCTTCCCCGTCAACGTGCTCAATACGATCAAGGCCGTGCCCGAGGTCTGCCGCATCTTCTGCGCCACCGCGAACCCCACCCAGGTGCTGATCGCGGAGACGGACCAGGGGCGCGGCATCGTCGGCGTGGTGGACGGCATGCCGCCGCTGGGCGTCGAGGCCGAGGACGACGTGCGCTGGCGCAAGGACCTGTTGCGCGCGATCGGCTACAAGGCCTGAGCGCCGATGACGACGCTGTGCGCGGCGATCGGGCGGCAGACGGCGCACGCGCTCGCGTGCGGCGCGCTCCATCCCATCGAGACGGCGCATACCTTCATCGACGATGGCGGCATGCGTTTCTCCGTGCGCGTGGCCGAGAATCTCGCGCGCAAGGAGGCGGCGCGGCTCACGCCGCAGACTTCAATTTCATCCACTGGGGCGGCGCCGCGCGATCCGTTCCTGCCTTACGAGCCCGATCTCTTCGTCGGCGACCTCTCGCCCACCCACGTCGCGCTGCTCAACAAGTTCAATGTGATCGACCGGCATCTGCTGATCGTGACGCGCCGCTACGAACCGCAGGAAGCGCTACTCGACGCGGCGGACTTCAGCGCGCTGATCGCGGCGTTGCGCGAGATCGACGGACTCGGGTTCTACAACGGCGGCGCAGCCGCGGGCGCGAGCCAGCCACACAAGCATTGGCAGATGGTGCCGCTGCCGCTCGCAGGCGATGCGCCTCACGTGGCGCCTCACGTGGCGCCGCTCGAAGCGCTGCTCGGCGGCGCGCAGGCGGTCCACGGCGCGCGTCCCATCGCGATCGTGCCGGGGCTCGCGTTTCGCCATGCGTTTGCGCGCCTCGATCTCGGCACCGACATCGGCACGGCGGAAGATGCCACGCATTTCGCACTCGACTGCTATCGCGCGCTGCTGGACGCGGCGGGCGTGCCCGCAATCGACGTGGGCGGCGTCGCGCATCAGGGCGCGCCGTACAACCTGCTCGTGACGCGCCGGTGGATGCTGGTGGTGCCCCGCGCGACAGAATGTGTCGAAGGGATTTCGGTGAACTCGCTCGGCTTTGCCGGCTCGTTCTTCGTGCGTAACGCGGCGCAGTTGCAGACGCTCGCGCAGATCGGCCCGATGACGGTGCTCGAACGCGTAAGCGTGCCGCGCTGAGGCGCGTCTGGCCGACCGCGTCTAGCCGACCGCGTCTGGCCGACCGCGTCTGGCCGACCGCGTCTAGCCGACGACGAGCGGCTCGAGCGCCGCGCGCAGTGCGTCGGGCAACGCGCTCACGGGCCGGCGCGTCGCCCGGTCGACGTAGACGTGCACGAAACGACCCTGCGCCGCGGGCGCGTCCTCGCCTTCGCGAAAGATTCCGACCTCGTAGCGCACGCTCGACGACCCGAAGCGCGCAACGCGCAGCCCCGCCTCCACGCGCTCCGGAAACACGAGCGGCGCGAAGTAGTTGCACTGCGTTTCGACGACGAGCCCGATGGTTGTGCCGTGCTCGATGTCGAGCGCGCCCGCGCGAATCAGATACTCGTTCACCACGGTGTCGAAGTAGCTGTAGTAGACGACGTTGTTCACGTGGCCGTAGACATCGTTGTCCATCCAGCGCGTGCCGATCGGCAGGAAATGACGATACCCGGAGCGGGCGACGGTGACGGGTCGGCTCATCGAAGAGATCCAGGGAAGGCGTGGCGGGAAAGCGTCGCTTGGCGCGCGGCGATCACTGGCCCGGACGCTCGACGAACTCGAACGGCAGGCCGCGCCGGCGCATCCATTCGCCGAGCGCCTGGCCGGTGCCCGCGCGCCACGGCCGCAGCTTCGCGGGCTCGACGAGGCGGTATTCGAGCAGTTCCGGCGAGAGCGCGATCGTGCCCGACGCCTTCACGTGATACGCGATGATGAGCTCGTTCTTGCGCATGAACTCGTACACGCCAACCAGTTCGACGCTCTCGGCGCGCAGTGCGGTTTCTTCATGCACTTCACGCGCGATGCCCTCTTCGGGCGTCTCGCCGTTTTCGAGAAAGCCGGTGACGAGCGCGAACATGCCCTCGGGCCAGGCCGCGTTACGGGCCAGCAGAATGCGGCCCTCGTACTCGACGATCGCCGCCACGACGGGCAGCGGATTGTTCCAGTGGACATAGCCACAAGCGTGGTCCGGGCAGGCAAGACGCACACGGCCGCCTTCGTGGGCGGGATCGGCGCGCTCGGTCAGGCGCGTGGCGCAGCGCGGGCAAAACTGGTAGTCGCTCATGGGGGAAAAGACACAGGTCGATGGCGCTGGGAACCGGCCGCGCGGCCCGGCGGACACGCTCGCGGCTTGCGCGAAAGCGTCCATTCTAGTGTGCTATCGGAGTCCGCGTGCGGCCTCGCGCGTATGCCAGGCCCGCCATACGAGCCCGATTGCGCCGGCCACGAGCGCAGCCGCCGCGAGCCACAGCGAAGGCGAAAACGAGCCCGTCGACGCCGCGAGCGGCGCGGCCACGAGCGGCCCGGCGATCTGCCCGACGCCATAGGCGGCCGTCGCATAGCCCATCAGCGCGGCGGCATGCTCGCCGCGCAGCAGACGCGCCTCGCGCATCGCGAAGAGCGTGATCGCCGTGAACGGCAGGCCGATCAACACACTGCCGAACGAGAAGCCCGCGGCGTTGGGCCAGATGATGCCGAGCGCGATGCCCACGGCCTGCAGCACGTAGGCGCCCGCCAGCATCAGGCGGTTGTCCCAATGCAGCGGGAGGCGCGCAGCCAGCAGCGCGCCGGCGATCAGCGCCGCGCCGAGCATCGGCCAGAACAGGTCGGGCCAGGCCGAGCCGGGCAGCGCATGGCGTGCGATCACGGGCAGGAACGTCGCCGTGATGATGTAGCCGAAGCCGGGCACGCCGTAGAGCAGCACGAGCCAAAAGGCGTCGGCGCGGCGGCTGTCGCGCTCCTTGTGCGCGACGCTAGCCGCAGCACGCGCGGCGGGACGCGGCGCGAGCGCGCGCATGTCTTCCCCAAACGTCGACCAGACGACGGCGGCGAGCAGCGCGCTGATCAGCCCGAAGCCGATCCAGCCCGCGCGCGCGCCGAGACCGCCGGCCGCGCTCACGAACAACCCGGTCGCAATGATGCCGACGCCAGGACCGGTGTAGATCACGCCGCCCCACTCGTTCGCGCCGAGCTGCGCGAGCCGCCGCAGGCCCCACTGCGAGGCGAATACGAACGTCCACGCGCTCACCGCGCCCGCCACGAAGCGCACCACGGCCCAGATCCAGAACTGCTGGGTGAGGCCCATCGCGAGCGTGAGGAGCACCGTGGCCACGAGGCCCGCGCGCACGATCTTCGCGGGCGCCATGCGCAGCGCGACGCAGCTGATCGCGCCAACGAAGTAACCCGCGTAGTTCAGCGAGGCGAGCCAGCCGCCGTGACGCAGGTCGAGCGCGCCGCCGTGCAGCATCAGCGGCAACAGCGGCGTAAAGGCGAAGCGCCCGACGCCCAGCGCGATGGCGAGCGTCACCATGCAGGCCAACGCCGCGCGCCGACCGGCATGCGGGCGGGGTTCGGAAACGTGGACGGCGCGGGAGACGTAATCGTTCATGAGATCAGCGGATTAAGCGACTGCCTACCATCGTAGGCGATTCTATCGTTCACGAAAAATGAATTATCATGAATCGATTCATTCCGAGGAGAGAACTATGGACCTCGCCGAACTGGCGATTTTCCGGGCGGTCGTGCGGGAAAACGGCGTGACGCGGGCCGCTGCCAAGCTCAACCGCGTGCAGTCGAACGTGACCACGCGCATCAAGCAGCTCGAAGATCAACTCGGCACCCCGCTCTTCACGCGCGAGGGCCGGCGCCTCATTCTCACGCCCGCTGGCGAAACCCTGTTGCCCTATGCCGAGCGCCTGCTCGCGCTCGCGGACGAAGCGCGCCACGCGCTGAAGGCCGGGCGCCCGGCGGGACGCCTGCGCCTCGGCACCATGGAGAGCGCTGCAGCAAGCCGTCTGCCTGGCCCGCTCGCGCACTATCACCAGATGTGGCCCGAAGTCACGCTCGAACTGGAAACGGGCACAACCGGCACGATGATCGAGCGCCTGCGCGAATACGCAGTCGATGCGGCGCTGATCGCCACGCCGCTCGACGGACTGCCGGACCCTGAAATATTCGAGCACGTGCCGGTCTATCGCGAAGAACTCGTGATGATCACGCCGCGCGGCCACCGGCCGATCCGCCAGCCCGACGACATCGCGCTCTCCACGCTCGTCGCGTTCGAACGCAGCTGCGCGTATCGCGCCTATGTCGAGCGCTGGTATCTGGAGCATGGCATCCGGCCTTCGCGCGTGCTGGAACTGGGCTCGTATCACGCGATCATTGCGTGCGTGGCGGCGGGCGCGGGTGTGGCCGTCGCGCCGCGTTCGGTGCTCGAACTGCCACGCAGTGCCGACGACGTCACGATTCATTCGCTTGGCAAGCTCGGTCAGATCGACACGCTGCTCGCCTGGCGGCGTGGCCACTATTCGCCTGCGCTCGGCGCGTTGAAGGACGCGCTGCTGGAGGATGCGCAACGCACGGGCAGCACGGCGGCGCCATTGGCGGCTGAAGCGGCAGCCACGCCTGCAGGACTTCACGCCTGATAAGCCGCGCGGGAAACAAAAAGGGCCGCCCTCACGGACAGCCCTTCTTCGTCGCAAAGCGGCGTTCACACCGCGACGCGCGGGTTACAGCTTCGCTTCGACCCAGCCCTTCACGCCGGCGAGCGCGGCCGGCAGGTTGGCCGGCTCGGTGCCGCCCGCCTGCGCCATGTCGGGACGGCCGCCGCCCTTGCCGCCGACCTGCTGGGCGACGAAGTTCACGAGTTCGCCGGCCTTGACCTTCTTGCTCGCCTCGGCGGTCACGCCCGCGATCAGGCTGACCTTGCCGCCGTCCACAGCCGCCAGCACGATCGCCGCGCTCTTGAGCTTGTCCTTGAGCTTGTCCACGGTCTCGCGCAGCGTCTTCGAATCGGCGCCATCGAGCGTCGCGGCCAGCACGTGCACGCCGTTGACTTCGATGGCCTGCCCCACGAGCTCGTCGCCCTGGCTCGAAGCGAGCTTCGACTTGAGCGCGCCCAGTTCCTTCTCGAGCGACTTCACCTGGTCCTGCACCTGCGCGATACGTTGGGTCAGTTCCGAAGGTTGCGCCTTGAGTGCCGCCGCTGCCGCATTCACGCGCGCATCGAGCTCCTGCACGAAGCGCACGGCGTTGTCGCCCGTGATCGCTTCCACGCGGCGGATGCCTGCGGCCACGCCGCCTTCCATCACGATCTTGAAGAAGCCGATATCGCCGCTGCGCGTGACGTGCGTGCCACCACACAGCTCGCGCGAGAAGCCGAGATCGAGCACGCGCACTTCGTCGCCGTACTTCTCGCCGAACAGCGCCATCGCGCCGCCCTTCACCGCGTCGTCGTACGACATCACGCGCACAATGCCGGGCGCGTTCGCGAGCACTTCCGCGTTGACGATCTGCTCGACGCGGCGGATCTCGTCGTCCGTCATCGGTGCGTTGTGCGCGAAGTCGAAGCGGGTTTTATCCGCGTCGACGAGCGAGCCCTTCTGCTGCACGTGCGAACCGAGCACTTCGCGCAGCGCCTTGTGCATCAGGTGCGTGGCCGAGTGATTGCGCGCGGTGCGGGCGCGGCGAATGGCGTCGATTTCCGCCTTCACGACGTCGCCAACCTTAAGCGTGCCCTGCTCGAGCGTGCCGTGGTGGCCGCTCACATCGGCCTGAACCTTGAGCGTGTCGGCCACGGCGAAACGGATGCTCGCGTTCGAGATCACGCCCTGGTCGCCCACCTGGCCGCCCGATTCCGCGTAAAACGGCGTGTGGTCGAGCACGACCACGGCGTCCTGGCCCGCCTTCACTTCGGTGACCGACGCGCCGTCCACGTAGAGCGCGACGACCTTCGCGTCGTCGAACGCGATTTCCTCGTAGCCGTGGAACGCCGTCTTCGCGCCCGAGTATTCGAGGCCCTGCGTCATCTTGAACTTGCCTGCCGCGCGCGCCTGCTCGCGCTGACGCGCCATGGCTTCGTCGAACGCCGGCTCGTCGACCGTGACGTTGCGTTCGCGGCAAACGTCGGCCGTGAGGTCGAGCGGGAAGCCGTACGTGTCGTGCAGCTTGAACGCGAGTTCGCCCGAGAGCGTCTTGCCGCCCTTGGCTTCGAGGTCGGCGAGTTCGGCTTCGAGAATCGACATGCCGTGCTCGATGGTCTCGAAGAAGCGCTCTTCTTCCTGGCGCAGAACGTCCGTCACGCGCTGCTGCGCTTCGGCGAGTTCCGGGTAGGCGGCGCCCATTTCCGCGACGAGATCCGCCACCAGCTTGTGGAAGAACGCGCTCTTCTGGCCGAGCTTGTAGCCGTGGCGGATCGCTCGGCGCACGATACGGCGCAGCACGTAGCCGCGGCCTTCGTTGCCGGGAATCACGCCGTCGACGATCAGGAACGAGCACGCGCGGATATGGTCGGCAATGACCTTCAGCGAGTTGTTCGTGAGGTCGGGCGTGTTCGTTTCGCGCGAAGCCGCCTTGATGAGATTCTGGAACAGGTCGATCTCGTAGTTGCTGTGCACGTGCTGCAGCACCGCGGCGAGACGCTCGAGACCCATGCCCGTGTCGACGCACTGCTTGGGCAGCGGCGTCATGTTGCCCTGGGCGTCGCGGTTGAACTGCATGAACACGAGATTCCAGATCTCGATAAAGCGGTCGCCGTCTTCCTCAGGCGACCCCGGGGGCCCGCCCCAGATTTCCGGGCCGTGGTCGTAGAACACTTCCGAGCACGGACCGCAGGGGCCGGTGTCGGCCATCTGCCAGAAGTTGTCCGAGGCGTAGCGCGCACCCTTGTTGTCGCCGATGCGGATGATGCGCTCCACTGGCACGCCGATTTCCTTCGCCCATATGTCGAAGGCTTCGTCGTCTTCCTTGTAGACGGTGACCGTGAGCTTGTCTGCCGGCAGCGCGTAGACCTTGGTCAGCAGTTCCCAGCAGTAGTGGATCGCGTCGCGCTTGAAGTAGTCGCCGAACGAGAAGTTGCCGAGCATCTCGAAGAACGTGTGGTGACGCGCCGTGTAGCCGACGTTTTCGAGGTCGTTGTGCTTGCCGCCTGCGCGCACGCTGCGCTGCGCGGTCGTGGCGCGCGAGTACGGCCGCTTTTCGGTGCCGAGGAACACGTCCTTGAACTGCACCATGCCCGAGTTGGTGAAGAGCAGTGTCGGGTCGTTGCCCGGCACGAGGCTCGACGAGCGCACGATCGTGTGGCCCTTCGATTCGAAGAACTTGAGAAATTTCTCGCGGATGTCGGCGGCTTTCATGGCGTGCGTTGGGTCCTTCCTGGGGCGTACGGTGCTGAATCTTTGTCGTGGTCGCGCTCGGGGCCCACGCTGCTCACGAAAACCCCGGTGCTGAATCGAACGATTATACGGGATCGCCGCGCGCTCGCGGCGGCGCGTCCGGCGTGGTTTGCATGGGTGCGACAGGGCGCGCGGCAACATAACGAGACGAGCAATTTTGTTCCGCACTGCGGAACCTTGTACCGAATATTGACGCATCCCGCGCCTTTTCGCTTACTATGGGCGGCATCGGCCGGCGCGCCACGCGCGCTCGCGGCCCGCTTTAGAACGACATTGGAAGACACAGCATGGGCGCTCTCAGCCATATCCGCGTACTCGATCTCACCCGCGTCCTCGCCGGACCGTGGTGCGCACAGACTCTCGCCGACTTCGGCGCCGACGTGATCAAGGTGGAGCGCCCCGGCGCCGGCGACGACACCCGCCACTGGGGGCCTCCGTACCTGAAGACGCCCGACGGCGCGGACACAGCCGAGGCCGCCTACTACCTCGCCGCGAACCGCAACAAGCGCTCGGTAACGGTGGATATCGCCACGCCAGAGGGGCAGCGCATCGTGCGCGAGCTGGCCGCGCAAAGCGATGTCGTGCTGGAGAACTACAAGGCCGGTCAGTTGAGGAAATACGGCCTCGACTACGCGTCGCTGCGCGAGGTGAAGCCCGACCTCATCTACTGTTCGGTCACCGGCTTCGGCCAGACCGGGCCCTACGCCTCGCGCGCGGGCTACGACTTCATCGTGCAGGGCATGGGCGGCTTCATGAGCATTACGGGCGAGCGCGACGCGCTGCCGGGCGGCGGCCCGCAAAAGGCGGGCGTCGCGATCGCCGACCTCATGACCGGCATGTATTCGACCATTGCGGTGCTGACGGCGCTCGCGCACCGCGACCGCACGGGCGTGGGCCAGTACATCGACATGGCGCTGCTCGACGTGCAGGTGGCGATGCTCGCGAACATGAATTCGAACTACCTGGCGAGCGGCAATGCGCCCGCACGCTGGGGCAACGCGCATCCCAACATCGTGCCCTACCAGGCGTTCCAGACGAGCGATAGCTGGATCATCCTCGCCGTCGGCAACGACGGGCAGTTCCGCAAGTTCGTCGAGGTGGCGGGCCAGCCCGGGCTTGCCGACGACGAGCGCTTCGCGACCAATCCGGCGCGCGTGCGCCATCGCGATACGCTCGTGCCGATCGTCGCCGATCTGATCCGCACGCGCACGAAAGCCGACTGGATCGGCGCGCTCGAAGCGGCGGGCGTGCCGTGCGGGCCGATCAACAACCTCGCGGAAGTGTTCGAGAACGAGCAGGTGATCGCGCGCGGGCTGCAGGTGGACGTGCCGCACCCTTCGGGCGGCACGGCGCGGCTCGTGGGCAATCCCATCCGCATGAGCGAAACGCCGCCGCGCGTGGCGAGCCATCCGCCCACGCTCGGCGAGCATACCGATGCGGTACTGCGCGAAGTGCTTGGCTACGGTGACGAGCAAGTGGCGGCGTTGCGCGGCAAGGGCGTGGTGTAACCGCAAGGTCCCGGGGCGGCCCTTAGGGGCCCTTAGGGGCCCTTAGCCGCCCTCTTTCCCCATCGACATCAGCCATTCCAGCCCTTGCGGCCAGTCGTCGAGCCCGCTGTCCGCATTGATGTGCCCGCGCGCGCCGATCTCGATCCAGCGGCTGCCCCACGCCTGCGCGCAGCGCTGCGAAAACCCCACGCCGCCATACGGATCGTCGCTGCTGGCGACCACGACGCTCGCAAACGCCAGCGCCGTGAGCGGAACCGGATCGAAGCCCCGCGCGTCGCGCGGAAATTCGGGACCGTGCGGATCGGGTAGCGCCACCAGCAGCGCGCCGGCCACCTTCGCGCGCGTCGCCGCGCTCGCGTGATGCGCGGCCCAGTGCGCCACGGTCAGGCAGCCGAAGCTGTGAGCGGCCAAGCGCACGCCAGCCGGCGCGCGTTGTACGGCAGCCTCCAGCGCCGCGCACCACGCCTCGCAGTCCGGGTGCATCCAGTCGGGCATCTGCACCCGTGCAAAGCCCGCGTGCGCGGCTTCCCAGCGCGTCTGCCAGTGCCCCGGCCCCGAATCCATATAGCCCGGCAGCACCAGCACAGCCGTTTCGCTCGTCGTCACGTTTTCCCCTCGCTTGTTGTGATCCGCGCGACGATCCGGCACCGGGACTGGCACGGCGGGTCGCGTCAGGTAGAATGGAAGACACCATCGGGTGCCCAGTTACGCGCTGTTATCCTTTTGACGGGCGCCCTCGAACGACTCCCTTTTCGCATGAATACCGAACGTAAAGACGCCGACCGCACGGAAGCGCCTGCGGCATCCAATTTCATCCGCAACATCATCGACGACGACAACCGCTCGGGCAAGTGGGCGCAGCGTGTGGAAACGCGTTTCCCGCCGGAGCCGAATGGCTATCTGCACATCGGCCACGCGAAGAGCATCTGCCTGAACTTCGGCGTCGCGAAAAGCTACGGCGGCGTGTGCCACCTGCGCTTTGACGACACGAACCCGGAGAAGGAAGACGTCGAGTACGTCAACTCGATCATCGACGCCGTCGAATGGCTCGGCTTCGAGTGGAAGAAAGACGATCAGGAATACCTCTTCTACGCGAGCGACTACTACGACAAGCTCTACGAGTTCGCCGAACTGCTGATCCAGCGCGGCCGTGCGTATGTCGATAGCCAGTCGCCGGAAGAGATGCGCGCGAACCGCGGCTCGGCCACCGAAGCCGGCAAGACCTCGCCGTTCCGCGATCGCTCCGTCGACGAAAACCTCGACCTCTTCCGCCGCATGAAGGCGGGCGAATTCGAGGAAGGCGCACATGTGCTGCGCGCGAAGATCGACATGGCGTCACCGAACTTCAACATGCGCGATCCGGTGATCTACCGCATCCGCTTCGCACATCACTACCGCACTGGCGACAAGTGGTGCGTGTACCCGATGTACGACTACACGCACTGCATCTCGGACGCGCTGGAAAACATCACGCATTCGCTGTGCACGCTCGAGTTCGAGGACCATCGCCCGCTGTATGACTGGGTGCTAAGCGAACTGGCCGACGCCGGTGTCTTCACGCGCCCGCTGCCGCAGCAAATCGAGTTTTCGCGCCTGAACCTGACCTACGCGATCACGAGCAAGCGCAAGCTGCTGCAACTGGTGACCGAAGGCCACGTGGAAGGCTGGGACGACCCGCGCATGCCGACCATCGTCGGCGTGCGCCGCCGCGGCTTCACGCCCGAAGCGATCCAGCTGTTCTGCGAACGCATCGGCGTGACGAAGGTCGATTCGTGGATCGACATGAGCGTGTTCGAAGGCGCGCTGCGCGACGACCTCGACGACAAGGCGCCGCGCACGGCCGCCGTGCTCGACCCGCTCAAGCTCATCATCGACAACTATCCCGAAGGCCAGAGCGAGGACTGCACGGCCCCCGTGCATCCGCATCATCCGGAGCGCGGCCTGCGCACGTTCCCGATCTCGCGCGAGCTGTGGATCGAGCGCGAGGACTTCAACGAGACGCCGCCGAAGGGCTATTTCCGCCTGTTCCCGGGCAACAAGGTGCGTCTGCGCTATGGCTTCGTGATCGAATGCACGGGCGCGGACAAGGACGAGAACGGCAACGTGATCGCCGTGCACTGCAACTACTTCCCGGACAGCAAGTCGGGCACGGAAGGCGCGAACAACTACAAGGTCAAGGGCAACATTCACTGGGTCAGCGCAGCGCATGCGTGCCCGGCGGAAGTGCGCCTCTACGATCGCCTGTTCCGCGAAGAGCAGCCCGACGCGGGCGGCCGCGACTTCCTCGAAGCGCTCAATCCGGATTCGAAGCGCGTGGTGCAGGCGTATCTGGAACCGGGCGCACGCGACGCCGCGCCGGAAGACCGCTATCAATTCGAGCGTCATGGCTACTTCGTCGCCGACCGCTACGATTCGAAGCCGGGTGCGCCGGTATTCAACCGCATCGTCGGTTTGCGCGACAGCTGGGGCAAGTAAGCCTCGCGCGCGCCTGCAGGCAAACAAAAAGCCCGCACAGATTCGTGCGGGCTTTTTTCATTTCGGCGGCGGCCGGCTAGCAGGACCGGCTTACAGTCTGCGATGCAGCTCCGCGAGCGAGAGCGACGTGCGAAAGAGCCGCGCGAGACTGCGGCTCGCGTAGCGATCCACTTCGCCAGGTACGGTCCAGCGCCAGGCGTCCATTTCCGGAATCATCACGCCGTCCTCGCGTCGCGGAAACAGCGACACGCAAATGCAACGCGAGAGGTCGAGCTCATCGGCGCTCGCGCGCGCGGCAAAGAGATGCAGATCCTTGTCGCGCCGGTACATGAAGCGCCCGAGATCGACGAGGCGCGGCGCCGCGACTTCGATACCGGTCTCCTCGACCATCTCGCGGCGCGCGCTCTGCGATTCGCTCTCGCCGGGCTCGCCCTGCCCCTTCGGAATGTCCCAGTGATTCGTGCCGGTTGCGTGCGCGAGCAGCACGCGGCCTTCAGGATCGAGCAGCACGATGCCGCACGAAACGACCTTGCCGTTCACCGCGCGCTCAGTGCTGCTTCTGGAAGACCCACGCGCCTTGGCCCGTGCGGCAGAAGTGCGGACGCAGCGTCATCGACTGGCCCTTCGCGCTGATGACGACCTCCGTATCGCGGCACGTCTTGTCGCCTTCCTTTTGCGTATTCGACGGCGTGATGGTCGAGGTGATGCGCGTGCCGTTGCGCGAGCCTTCGTTCGACCATGACGTGCTCTCGCCATCGGCCTTGTGCTCGACGGCGTCGCGCACGGCGTTCTGGAGCGAGTTGTAATCTGCCTGGTTCATGAACGACATGGGCGTGTTGTTCAGAAATCCCAGGTTGGCGGCATGCGCGCTGCCCATGCCAACGGCGACAAGGAGCGCCGCGCCCAGGGCGCTCAGCGTGTGAAGGGTTCTGGGCATGCTGGACATTGTGTGTTCTCCTCGGCGGACTGAACGAATCGGCGAAAAGCATAACACGCGCCCTTTTTTCGGCTCGCCCAGTGAGGCCGAACACGCGCGGGCAGCCGGTTCCTTTTCGGAGTGATCCGATGGTGAGGCAGAAGGCCGATCACTACGATGGCTCCGTCTCCCACTTACAGCCCATCGGGAATGCCTGACATGACCTACGCCATCGCATTGAGGGTCTTTGCGGTCCTGCTGACCCTCATCTGCATCGGCTTGATGTCGTTCGTCGCGCACTTCACGCTCGCGCCACAACCGCAGGCGCCCGGCACGAACTTCGCAGTCGGTCCCGAGCGCGCGCCGCGCTGGCCGGACGCCACGGTGCGCATCGGCACGGTCGGCTTGCTCGCGTCCTTCCTCGTGCTCACCGGCGCCTGCCTGCTGATCGCGGGCGTCTGACACCGCGCGCCCGGTTCACGCTCAGTTCACGCTCAGTTCACGCTTGATCCACGCTCAGTTCGCACTCAGTGTGCACCCGGCTGCCAGCCGTCGGTGAGCGTATCGAGAAACGCAATCACATCCTTGATTTCGGCGTTGCTGAACACCGGCTCGTCGCCCGGCTTGCGATCGAACGGCGGATCCGTGTTGAGATTGGCCCAGTAGCGCTGCGGCAAGTCGTCGAACTTCTGCACCCTGCCCTTCGCCACCGGATAGAACTCCTCCGGATTCGTGTCGCGCCGCGCGTAGAAACGCAGCACGTCTTCCAGCGAGTGATAGATGCCGTTGTGGAAGAACGACTTCTTGAGCGCGACGTTGCGCAGCGTCGGCGTGCGGAAGAGCCCGCAAAATTCCGAGCGGTGATCGAGGTCCGTGCGCTCCGGGCCACATGCGCCGAGATCGAAAAACTTACGGTCGTGATTCACGGCAAGCGCGCGGTTGCGTGGCACGCCCACGGCAATCAGACCGAAGTCGCTGAACTGCGGAGGCGAGCCGTCTTTTGCGCGCTGGCTGATATGGCAGCTCGCGCAATTGCCCTTCTTCTCGTCGTTGAAAAGCTGCAGCCCGCGCAGTTCGGCGGCGCTGAGCGCGGCCTTGCCGGCCAGGTACGCGTCGTACTTGCTCGTGTACGGATAGAACACTTCGGGCGACTGCTCGAATGTCTCCAGTGACTTCAGCACTGCCTTGAAAGTCGCGTCGTCGTCAGCGAGGACGCGCGCGCCGAAGGCCTCGCGAAACGCCCCTGCGTAGGGCGCCGCGCGCACGGCTTCGGCGACTTTCCTCGGCGAACTCGCCATCTCGAACGTCGAGAGCAACGGAATGCGCGCCTGGTCCGAGCCCCGATCGACGCGGCCGTCCCACGTGAGGCCGCCGGTCGGACCGGCATCGACGCTTTCATCGCCTTCGTCATCAGAGTCGTGATAGTGCTCGGCGAACGCCGGCACTGCCTGCAGATACTTGAGCGTCGGCACGGCGCGCATGCCCTGGCGTCGCATGTCCGTGCCGCCGATCTGCACGTCGAGCGCGTTCGTCGGCGTGAACGCGTGGTCCGGGCTGTGGCACGACGCGCACGCCATCTTGCCCGAGCCCGAGAGCGACGGGTCGAAGAACATCTGCTTGCCGAGCGCCGTCATGCGGCGCACCTGCGCATAGACCTCGGCACGCGTCTGCCCGCCTTGCGCAGGCGCGGCGATCTTCATGAGCTTCACGCCCTGTACGGCGCGTGCGTTCGCATTGGCGTCGTGCGCGCGCGAAGCGCTGCCGGCTGCACCTGTCGTCGCATCGGCATCGGCGGAAGCGGACGTGCTGCCGTCGCATGCCGCCAGCAGCAACGACAGCCCCGCCGCCATCACGAAGCGCCCTGCGTAGCGGCGCACGCCGCCGTGCGATCGAGCCCGCGTCTCACCTTCCGTTCGCGCCGAACGACGCGCCAATCTACGCAACATGCCTGGTCCCCGAAGCTTGAGCGCGGCGCGCGCGTGGCGTCGCGCCGCTGCAGTGCGATTGCCGATGCGCTCAGTCGCGCATCGAAGTCGCGAAAGCGTATGTCAGGGATATGACACTCCAATGACATGAAGTAAGACAGATGTCATGCAATCAAAGGCTACGAAAAAGCTAAATGTAATTTTTTACATATCGCTGTCAAAATCCGTTGCGACACTGCGCCTCGCCCGAAGACCGGTGTCATTCGCGCCGGCTTCCATGCGGGCCCCCAACGCGAGAGAGAAAAATGATCAACAGAAAATGGTTCTATGCCACGCCGATCGCGGTAGCGGCGTCGGTACTGGCCGTCGCGGCTTGCGGCGGCAACGACAGCAGCAAGCCCGGCCTGTCGTCGGTGAGGAACATCGTCGTGATCTACGCGGAAAACCGCAGCTTCGACAACCTGTACAGCAGTTTCCCGGGCGCCAACGGCCTGCAGAACGTGAGCGCGCAAAGCGCGCAGCAGCTCGATCGCGACGGCTCCGTGCTGGCCACGCTGCCGACCGTCTGGAACGGTCTCACGCAAACGGGCGTCACGCCCGTCGTGACCGCGGCGATGACCGAGAACATGCCGAATGCGCCGTTCGCCATCGACGACGCGAAGGGCTACAACGTGCCGCTCTCGGTCACGACGCGCGACCTGTATCACCGCTTCTACGAGAACCAGATGCAGATTCACGGCGGCAAGAACGACATGTTCGCGGCCTACGGCGACTCAGGCGGTCTCGTGATGGGGCATTACACGACGAGCGCCGAAAAGCTGCCGCTCTGGAAGATCGCCCAGCAATACACGCTCGCCGACAACTTCTTCATGGGTGCGTTCGGCGGCTCGTTCCTGAATCACCAATGGCTGATCTGCGCGTGCACGCCGTACTACGCGAACGCGGACACGAACCCGGCCAAGCCGACGATCTCGACCGTGGACGCCGACGGCGTCTCGCTTACGCTCGCATCGAACTCGCCGAAGTCGGCGCTCGATGGGGTTCCGAAGTTCGTGAAGTCGGGCAATCTGACGCCGGACTTCTACGCGATCAACACGATGCAGCCGCCGTATCAGCCAAGCGGCAACGCAGCGGCTTCGGGCGGCGACGCGAGCCTGGCCGACCCGTCGAACGCCTCCACGATGCCCGCGCAAACGGCCCAGAACATCGGCGATCTGCTTTCGAACGCGGGCGTGACGTGGGCGTGGTACGGCGGCGCGTGGGGCGCGGCCGTAAGCGCCGCGCAGAACAGCACCTCGGGCGTGATCTACGGCGCGAACATGACGGCGCCGAACTTCCAGCCGCACCACCAGCCGTTCAACTACTTCGCGAACTACGCGCCGGGCACCGACGCGCGCGCGAAGCACCTGCTCGACGGCGGCATGGACGGCACGGAGTTCATCAAGGCGATCGACGCCGGCGCGCTGCCGGCGGTGGCATTCTATAAGCCGCAGGGCAACCTGAACGAGCACGCGGGCTACACGGACGTGACGAGCAGCGACCAGCACATCGCGGACGTCATCGCGCATCTGCAGAAGAGCCCGCAGTGGAACAACATGGTCGTGGTGGTGACCTACGACGAAAACGGCGGTTTCTGGGATCACGTTGCGCCGCCCAAGGGCGACCGCTGGGGTCCGGGCTCGCGCATTCCGACGCTCATCATCTCGCCGTACGCGAAGAAGGCTTACGTCGATCACACGCAGTACGACACGACCTCGATCCTGCGCCTCATCACGCGCCGCTTCTCGCTGCCCACGCTGCCGGGACTTGCCAGCCGCGACGCCGCGCTCAAGAGCAACGGCGGCCAGCCGATGGGCGATCTGACCAACGCGCTCGACGTGAAGCTCTAAGCGCGACAAACCATCGGACCATCGATTGCCGGATGTTGCTCATCCGGTTTGACGGGCAGCCCTCGGGCTGCCCTTTTTATTGCGCCTCGGATTCATCGCCCCTTGCACCGTTCACGCGCCAGCCGGGCGTTGAGCCGCGACGTTCGACCACGGATCCTACGCCGCAGGATGCACTACCTTACAGATTAATTACTGCACAAATCTTGACGGAGGTCATTGTGAAATACGTCGAATCGACTCTCCTGCCAGGCGAAAGGATCGTCTGCGAGGGACACCCCTGCTTCTGGGCGATGGGGCCGCGTATCACACTGAGCCTTCTGCTCATGGTTTGGGGCGTGCTTATCGGCACCATCGGGACGTCGCCGTTCGCAGCGGTGGGTTTTTTTGCCGCAGGGCTAGGACTGTTCGGCGCGTCGCTACTTGCCTGGTGGACGACGGAATATGCCGTGACCAACAAGCGCGTGGTGGCCAGGTTCGGCGCGGTACGCCGTCACACAGTTGAATTGACGCTCGCGAAGATCGAGAGCGTGCGGATCGAGCAAAGCCTGATCGGGCGGATCTTCGACTATGGTTCGCTCGTCGTGGGCGGCGGGGGTCTGATCGCTACGCCGATTCCCGGCATTTCGAACCCGCACGAGTTTCACCGCATGGTTTTTCTCGCGCAGGCGGCCGAGGAGCCGGTGCCGTTGCGGCTCGTGGCGTGAGGGTTTTGAATCGGCCTGCGATTCGTGGCGTGTGAAAATGCAAAAAGCCCGGCAGTGAAGGCCGGGCTTTTTGTTTAATTGATCTGGCGCGACAGGAGGGGCTCGAACCCCCGACCCTCGGCTTAGAAGGCCGATGCTCTATCCAGCTGAGCTACTGTCGCGTGAACGTGCGCAAGGCCGCAAGCGGGCCTCGCGAAGACGGGGCTGGATTATACCGCGATCGTCTTACGCGGTCGCGCCTCGCTCGTGACGCGTGCCAAGGGCCTTGGCGCCAGAATCAAACCGGCTGCTGATGCAACGCGAACCAGCCAAGGAAAATCGCGCCGGCGATCAGGCAATACGCACCGAACGATGCGAGGCGCCCGCGTCCCTCGAAATAGCGCATGAGGAACTTCACGCTCAGCCAGGCCGCAATACCCGTGAGCACGCCGCCAACGACCGCAGTCATCAGCTGATCTCGCGCGTGAAAGAGCTTGGGCAGTTCGAGCACGCCAGCCGCGAAGATGATCGGCGTGCCGAGCAGGAACGAGAACTCCGCAGCCTTTTCCGCCGTGAGGCCCGCTGCATTGCCAGCGATCATCGTGAGGCCGCTGCGCGAGAAGCCGGGAATAAGCGCGCCGATCTGCGCGAGGCCGACGAGAAATGCCTGGCGGAACGTAAGTTTCTCGGGCGGACGATGCGCACGCGCACGCTGGAGGCGATCGCCGAACCACAGCAGCACGCCATTGACCATCAACGCCGCCGCGACGATACGCAGATCGTGAAAGATGGCTTCGATGCGCTTTTCGAGCACGAGGCCAACGATACCCGTCGGAATCGTACCGATGATGAGCGCCCACATCATGTGCCCGTCGTCGTTCTTGCGGCCGCCCAGCGAGGCAAAGAAGCCGCTGATCAACGCGACCCAGCGCTCACGGAAATACCAGAGCAGAGCGACGGCGGTTCCCAGGTGCAATGCGACGAGGAACGGCAGCAATTGCGGCGCGTGCTTGTCGATGTGCATGCCGAACAGTGCCGGTACGAGCAGCGTATGGCCGAGGCTGCTCACGGGAAACAATTCGGTGACGCCTTGCAACACGCTCAGGAAGAATAGAAACCAGAGACTCACGCGCGGATCCTCGTAATGGTGGTGTAAGGGGCCGGACCGTTGCGGAGCCGGTGCGGTAAAGCGCACCGATTATGCCTGGGCCGTATTGCAGCGCCAAGCTGGAAGATGGATTTGTCAGAAAAGTTACTGCGTCGCAACAAAATTGGCTGCGAATGCAGGGATCCTGGCGCGAACGCGCGTGTCGCGCTCGCGGGAATCAAACGAGGGGGATGGACCGCGGCGCGATCAGCGCGCCATCTTGTAGAAGAAATAGGCGCTGCTACCGACAAAGAGGCTGAACAGAGCCATGCTCATTGCCATTGCGAGGTCCATGGGGAGGTCTCCTGCGAAAATGCTCTGTGCGCTACCGCACGGTCATGCGGATTATGCTGACTCGCGTCCGTCAACGACACCCACGCTTTCCCGACGAGGGTTTTCACGCATGAGAAAGCGGCGCAAAATCCGCCTCTGCCCGGCGCATATGCGCCACCCTTCTTCCACCCACTCCAGGCCCGCCCATGAACGCACATCCAGAACAGGACATCCTCACCCTCACCCGCGGTGCCTCGACGCTGCGCTTCGCGCCGTGGGCCGGCGGCCGTTTGCTTTCGTGGCACGTCGGCGGCCAGCCGGTCATCGTGTGGCCGGAAAATGCGAACTGGGCCGAGCCGGCACGCGTGCGCGGCGGCAATCCACTGCTCTTCCCCTTCCTTGGCCGCCATCGTGTCGACGGCCAGATCGGGCGCTGGCGCGACGCCCAAGGCCTGGTCCGCGATCTGCCGATGCACGGCTTCGCGCGCGACCTGCCGTTCGCGGCGCAAGTCGACGACGATGGGCACGGCCTGCAGATGACGCTCGTCGACTCCGACGCCACCCGCGCCGGCTACCCGTTCGCGTTTCGCTTCGAGGCGGCCTACCGGCTGGCCGACGCGCATACGCTCGACGTGACGCTCGCCGCGACCAATACCGGCCCGGATCCGCTTCCCTGGTACGCGGGCCATCACTTCTACTTCGCCCTGCCACATGCCCAGCGCGCTCAGACGACGCTCGACCTGCCGGCTAGCCAGCGCCGTCATCAACTCGCGGACGGTTCGATCAGTGCGCCCGAGCCCGGCAAAGCGCAATACAGGCTCGACGACGCAAGCATCATCGACCGCTTCCATGTGCTCGAGCCAACGCCGCCCGCCTCGCCGGTGCGCCTCGTAGCGCCGGGACTCGGCCGCGCGGTGACGATCGACCTGAACCGGCCCGGCTCGCTTGCCTGGTACGCGGTCACGACGTGGACGGAAGCCGCGGACTCCGACTTCTACTGCGTCGAACCCTGGCTTGGTCTGCCCGACGCGATCCACAACGGGCTCGGCCTGCGCTGGCTCGCACCGGGTCAAACGGAGACGGCGACGCTGCGTATCGGCGTCGAGACGCTCGGCGGCTGATCGCGCGCACCGGCGCCGTTCTGGGCCGGCGCCGGTGTGGATGCTGCCGCTTTCGTCAGTCATTCCTCAGGCAAAACCCCAGTTGCGTTGGCAAAACCGCTAAAATCAGGCGTTTTGCCGGCGCGGCGGACCGTGGTCCGTCGAGGCAAGGTCATGCGAGGTTCAATGTTGGCACCAGGAATCAGACGGATTGCATGTGCGGCGCTCGTTGCGCTGCTCGCGGCGTGCGGATCGGCTCCGGTCGGCCCCGGCTTTTATCGCGTGGAGCGCGGCGACACCGTGTACAAGATCGCGCGCAGCAATCGCCAGTCCGTGCAGAACATCGTGCGCTGGAACAATCTGCCGAACCCCGACGCCATCGAAGTCGGCCAGGTCCTGCGCGTGGAACCGCCCGCTGGCACAGCGAGCGCCCGCACCGGTGGCGCGCCGCGTGGCGCAGCGACTGCCCCGCGCGAGAGCGCCGACACAACCGATACGCCGTCCGCGCCGTCATCGGCGCCGGCGGCAACGGCCGCGCCGTCGATTTCACTCGTCTGGCCGACCAGCGGCCAGGTCATCCGCAACTTTGACGGCCGTAACTCGAAGGGCATCGACATCGCCAATGCGGCCGGCACGCCCGTCGTCGCCGCGGCGCCCGGCACCGTGGTCTATGCCGGCAATGGTCTGCGTGGCTACGGTAACTTGCTGATCATCAAGCACAGCGGCGATTACCTCACGGCCTATGCGCACAATCAGGCGTTGTTCGTGAAGGAAGGTCAGAGCGTCGCGCAAGGGCAGAAGATCGCGGAAATGGGGAGCAGCGACAACGATCGCGTGATGCTGCATTTCGAACTGCGATACCAGGGGCGCTCGATCGATCCGACTCGAGAACTTCCCGCACGTTGAGACAGGCCGCTACGGCCAGCCAAATCAATGGACGAAAAAAAGCCCGGCATGGTGCCGGGCTAACGGGGGTTTGGCGCATATCGGCAAAGGACCGGTTTACCATGCGCCGAGTCGCAATCTATCAACGCGCTTCCTGCTGCGCAATCACTTAATTAGCGCGAAAATGTGCTACGGCGCACGGATTATGTGTCGCATCACTTTTCAGCAACGAATGAGGACGCCGAATCAACTGCTGCCGTGCATAAGATCGCACGCTTCAATGACACAAAACGACAAGTCGTCAAACGGCGCAAAGGCTTGCTGGACGGGCTATTCCAACTGAAGCAGATTGCTTCATCGAGCGGTTTTGCGAGTCTCGATCGTCGGTTTAAAGCACGGCGCTTTTCGCATTTTCAAGGCAGCCGGCTTTAGTGTGCAAGCGCACGCAACAGCGCATTTATTTGGTGTGGCGTACAAATTTGAAACGCCAATTCGCAGCGCGCTTAGGTCAGATGTTTGACTGATTTAATGTGGCTTATTGTCTGTATTTTGGCCCCGCAAGCCTGGATATCGATTTATTAATGTGATTAATACCGCGGATCCAGCATTCGCCTTCCGGCCGCCGATCGGCAGGCAGACTATCGTTTATAGTATCGGCCGCAACGAATTTCCAATCATCATGACTATCGAAAACGCCAACCCCAGTTCGACGTACGCCAGGCTGCTCGGCGAAACCGCCAAGATCGACTGGCAGGATCTCGAACGCTTCTTCGCGCAAGGCAAGTTGCTGAGCGTGGTGCGCGACCTCGACCTCGTCAGCGTAGCGGAGGCCATCGCCAACGACGACAGTGCGGTCGTCATGCAATGGCTGTCTTCGGGTCTCGTCGCACGTATGCCGGCAGAAACCGCTGCCGATTACGCGGCGCGCAAGCCGGAGTTGTGGGCAGTCGTCGTCTCGCCCTGGGTGTGCGTGCAGGAACGCGCTTGAGCGGCGCCGAGGCCCTGCCCGACCTGCGAGGCTGGCATCGACGCGTGCTGACGCTCGCGTTTCCCATCGTCCTCGCGAATCTCACGCAGCCTATCCTCGGCGCCGTCGACACGGCCGTAGCAGGCCACCTCGGCAGCGCAGCCGATCTTGGCGGCGTCGCACTAGGCGGCCTGTTCTTCAACTTCGTGTTTTGGGGTTTCGGCTTCCTGCGCATGGGGACGACGGGGCTCGTCGCACAGGCCTACGGCGCGCGCGACCTCCCCGCATTGCGCGCGAATGTCGTGCGCGCCCTGCTGCTGGCATTCGCGATTGGCGCCGCGATCCTGCTGATTCAATCGCCCTTGATCCGGTACACGCTCGCGGCCATTGGCGGCAGCGCAGACGTGCAACGCAATGCCGGGGTCTATTGCCTTGCGCGTATCGGCTCTGCGCCTTTCGCTTTGGCGAACTACGTCGTGCTCGGATATCTGCTCGGCACTCAGCGCGTGCGCATTGCGCTGCTTTCGCAGATCTTCATCAATCTGACGAACGTCGTTGCCGTGCTCGCCTACGTGTACGGGCTGCGGTGGGGCATCGCCGGGATCGGCGCCGCGACGGCTACGGCCGATACGCTCGGTTTTGTCTTCGGCGCCTGCGTGCTGTGGAGGCTTCGTCCTCGCGGGCTCGCGCCGCTTGCGTTGCAAACTATGCTCGAGCCGGCAGCGCTCAAACGCCTCGTCGCGATCAATCGCGATATCTTTCTACGCACGCTTTGCCTGTTGGGCTCGTTTGGGTGGTTCGCGCATCTGGGCGCGAAGCAAGGCGACGCAATCCTGGCCGCGAACGCGCTGCTCCTCAACTTCCAGGCCTTCATGGCCTACGGTCTCGACGGGTTCGCCCACGCAGCCGAGGCGCTGGTAGGCGCAGCGATCGGCGCGGGTAATCGCAATGCGTTCCGCCAGGCCGTGAAGGTCAACCTGTTTTGGGCAGCGCTGGGCGCCTTCGGTTTTTCTCTGGTTTACTGGGCCTGCGGCCCATGGATCATCGGGCAGCTAACCAACCAGCCGGCAGTGCGTGCCGCCGCCCAGGCATTTCTCCCATGGGCCGCGCTTTCGCCGCTCATCTCCGTTTGGGGCTTTTTGCTGGACGGCGTATTCATCGGCGCAACGCGCACGCGCGAACTCATGCAAGCCATGGCGGTGTCGCTGGCTGTGTTTCTGTGCGCGTCATGGGCGCTGGTCGGGCCGCTCGGCAATCATGGGCTGTGGATCGCCCTGCTCGTCTTCATGGCCGCGCGCGGCCTGACGCTCTCGCCCTTGCTGCCGCGCATCAGCGGCGCGATCGCGCCGGTCCCTGTGCAGTTGCACTGACGGCGCTCGCGCCAGGCGACGGCGCTTACTGGGCAGACGGCGGGTTGTCCAACATCATCGGCGGCCGGTCGTCGGTCGGCACACCGTGGTAGTCGGGCGGATCCTGCGGCGGGGTGCCGTGGCGGTGGGTCGTTCCGTTGTCGGCGCACGCCGAAAGCAAAGCGGCCATTGCAAGGGCCAGATAAACACGGTACATCGCGTCAAATCCTTTTTGAATGGTAATCCGAGGAGCGCTCCCCGCCAGGTAGCGAAGCGGCTGAACTCGCAATTTTTTTCCGTTGCGACACTGTTCTAAGATACCGACATGGCTGCAATCGACAGGAGGCTGCCATGGATGCCGAAACTATTGCGGGTCTGATCGGTCTCGCTGTGGGTCTGCTGGTTCTGCTTGGGCTATCGATTTTCGAATCGCGCGCCTACCGGAAAGAGCACGACGGCGAAGGCATGATGCATCACTGGCTGGCCGAGCATCACGTGCTCGACCGGGTTCGCCGCAGGCACTGAACCCAGCGCCGGCACCGCGCCGGCGAGCCCCTTGCCTGACTCTCACCGCGGCCAGTCGAGCTGGCCGTGAGGTGGATTTGCTGCGTCGTTCTGTGAACGAGCAGCTAGCCTTTTATTTCCCACGCGCCCAAACGCCAGAACCCCGGTGCTCTTTCGGAGCTACCGGGGTTCTGGACGTTACAGCATAAGGAGCCTGACGATTACCTACTTTCACACGGGCAATCCGCACTATCATCGGCGTGGAGCTGTTTCACGGTCCTGTTCGGGATGGGAAGGGGTGGGACCAGCTCGCTATGGTCATCAGGCATGACGGGTTGCTGCGTCGCAGGGTTCTGCGCCACAGCCAATCGGGAAGAAGCGTAAAGAGGTGTTGCTCAATTGGGGTTGTGTTGTTTCCGGCACAACACGCGATTCTCTCAACC
>NZ_JAPMAL010000005.1:0-279769 GCF_026343935.1 Paraburkholderia sp. CNPSo 3076
TGATAAACGGAATTGACGATGCTTTTCCACGTACGCATGGATGTGAACATCCCGGCCGACATGCCGGCCAATGTCGCCAATGAAATCAAGGCGCGCGAAAAGGCGTACTCGCAGGAGCTGCAGCGCAGCGGCAAGTGGCGCCATATCTGGCGACTGGTGGGCGAGTACGCGAACTACAGCATCTTCGATGTCGAGAGCAATGCAGAGCTGCACGACATTCTCACCGCCTTGCCGCTTTTTCCGTACATGAAGATAACGGTCACGCCGTTGTGTCGCCACCCGTCCTCCGTCAGGGACACCGACGCTTGAGCTGATTCCCCCTCAATACCAGCAAGCACCAGGAGACAAAGATGAGCGCAAAAGTATTCGACACGAAGGAAGTGCAGGACCTGCTGAAGGCCGCTGCGAATCTGAACGGCGGCAGCGGCAACGCGCGTTTCCAGCAGATCGTTTATCGACTGCTGGGCGACCTGTTCAAGGCCATCGACGATCTCGACATCACGCCCGATGAAGTCTGGGCCGGCGTGAACTATCTGAACAAGCTCGGCCAGGACGGCGAAGCGGCGCTTCTCGCTGCTGGTCTCGGTCTCGAGAAGTACCTCGACATCCGCATGGACGCCGCAGACAAGGCGGTGGGTCTCGAAGGCGGCACGCCGCGCACGATCGAAGGGCCGCTGTATGTTGCAGGCGCGCCGGTGCGCGGGAGCGTCTCGCGCATCGACCTCAACGCCGACGCCGATGCGGGGCCGCTCGTCATTCACGGCACGGTCACCGGACTCGACGGCAAGCCGCTCGCCGGCGCCCTGGTCGAATGCTGGCACGCCAATTCGAAGGGCTTCTATTCGCACTTCGACCCGACCGGCGCGCAGGACGACTTCAACCTGCGCGGCGCGGTCAAGACCGGCGCGGACGGCAAGTACGAGTTCCACACGCTCATGCCGGTGGGCTACGGCTGCCCGCCGCAGGGCTCGACCCAGCGGCTGCTGGACGGCCTTGGCCGCCACGGCAACCGCCCGGCGCACGTGCACTTCTTCGTCACGGCCGATAACAGCCGCAAGCTCACCACGCAATTCAATATCGAAGGCGACCCGCTGATCTGGGATGACTTCGCCTACGCGACCCGCGAGGAACTGATTCCGCATGTGGCGGAAAAGACCGGTGGCACCGCGCTCGGCCTGAAAGCCGATACGTACAAGGACATCGAGTTCAACTTCACGCTCACGCCGCTGGTCCAGGGTAAGGACAACCAGCTCGTTCACCGCCCGCGCGCCGCAGCCACGGCGTAACCGCCCCAGCATGGCGGCGGCATGTTGCCGCCGCCCCCCGTTTCACCGCGATCATCATTCGACACCGATGCAGGAACTCCGTACCGCGTGTGGAGTATGCATAGGAGAGCTAATATGTCAGCCATCATCGACAAAGCCAGTGACCTGGATCACCTGCTGTCCACCGCCGTGCAGGACGACAGGCAAAACGGTGTGTTCCGTTGCCGCCGCGACATCTTCACCAATGTCGACCTGTTCGAACTGGAGATGAAATACATCTTCGAGAAGAACTGGGTCTACCTCGCGCATGAAAGCCAGATTCCCGAAAACAACGACTACTACACCACGTGGCTGGGTCGTCAGCCGGTAGTCATCACGCGCGACAAGACCGGCGCGCTGAACGCCGTGATCAACGCCTGCGCGCACAAAGGCGCCATGCTGTGCCGGCGCAAGCACGGCAACAAGGGCAGCTTCACCTGTCCGTTCCACGGCTGGACGTTCTCCAACACCGGCAAGCTGCTCAAGGTGAAGGATGAAAAGACTACCGAGTATCCCGTGCAATTCAACAAGCAGGGCTCGCATGACCTGAAGAAGGTCGCGCGCTTCGAGAACTATCGGGGCTTTCTGTTCGGCAGCCTCGATGCCGACGTGCAGCCGCTGGAAGACTACCTCGGCGAAGCGAAAATCATCATCGACCAGATCGTCGACCAGTCGCCGAACGGCCTCGAAGTGTTGCGCGGCAACTCCTCGTATGTCTACGACGGCAACTGGAAGATGCAGATGGAGAACGGCTGCGACGGCTACCACGTCAGCACCGTCCACTGGAATTACGCCGCAACCATGGGCCGTCGCAAGGAAGACGGCACCCAGGCCGTGGACGCCAATAGCTGGAGCAAGTCGGTGGCGGGTGTCTACGGCTTCGACCACGGCCACATCCTGCTGTGGACCAACACGATGAACCCGGAGGTGCGGCCGGTCTACAAGCATCGCGACGAAATCAAGGCGCGCGTGGGTGAAGTGCAGGCCGATTTCATCGTCAATCAGACGAGAAACCTGTGCCTCTACCCGAACGTGTTCCTGATGGACCAGTTCAGCACGCAGATTCGCGTGGTGCGCCCGATCAGCGTGGACAAGACCGAGGTGAATATTTTCTGTTTCGGGCCGAAGGGCGAGAGCTCGGAAGATCGTGCGACGCGTATTCGCCAGTACGAGGACTTCTTCAACGTCACGGGCATGGGTACCGCCGACGACCTGGAAGAGTTCCGCGCCTGCCAGGCGGGTTACGCCGGCACCACGGCGATGTGGAACGATCTCTCGCGCGGCGCGCCGCTGTGGGTCGAAGGTGCGGACGACAACGCGAAGAAGATGGGCCTCAAGCCGGTCATTTCCGGCGAACGCAGCGAAGACGAAGGGTTGTTCGTGGTTCAGCACGAGTACTGGGTGCACGCCATGCGCGACGCCCTCAAGCGGGAACTGAATCACGAACAAGCGGGAGCGCAGGCATGAGCAACGATTACCACAAAATCTGCGCCGCGCTGTACCGCGAAGCGCGTCTGCTCGACGATCGCCAGTGGGAAGAATGGCTCGCCTGCTACGCAGAAGACGTCACGTACTGGATGCCCGCGTGGGACGACGATGACCAGCTCACCGACGACCACGAATCGCAGATCTCGCTGATGTACTACCCGGATCGCGGCGGCCTCGAAGACCGCGTGTTTCGCATCAAGACCGAACGCAGCGGCGCATCGATGCCGGAGCCGCGCACGAGCCACAACGTCACGAACGTGGAAGTGCTGGCGGACCGCGGCGATGAAGTGGAGGTGCGCTACAACTTCCACACGCTCAACCATCGCTACCGGGCCACGGATCATTTCTTCGGCACGATGTTCGTCACCATGCGCCGAGCTGGCGACGGCTTCCTGATTGCCTGCAAAAAGATCGTGCTGAAGAACGACTACATCCGGCAGGTGCTCGACGTTTATCACGTGTGAAATCACGTTTGATATCGAGCTTCAGTTTCAACATGGGATAGAAGGAGACACCATGTCCAGCTACAAGATTGCACTCAACTTCGAAGACGGCGTCACGCGCTTCATCGAATGCAAGGCGGGTGAGAAGGTCCTCGACGCGGCCTTTCGCGCGCGCATCAACCTGCCGATGGATTGCTCAGACGGCGTATGCGGCACCTGCAAGTGCCGCGCAGAAAGCGGCAGCTACGACCTGGGCGAAGACTATATCGAGGACGCGCTGACCGACGACGAAAAGGACAGCGGTCTCGTGCTAACCTGCCAGATGGTGCCGGAAAGCGATTGCGTAATCGCGATTCCCGCGTCGTCCACGGTCTGCAAGACAGGGCAGAGCAAGTTTGCGGCCACGGTGGCGAAGATCGAGCAGCACAACGATGCCGCGGTCGTGCTCGAGCTGGACGTCGACGCAGCGGGTCCGGTGTTCCTGCCGGGCCAGTACGTCAACATCGACGTGCCGGGCAGTGGCCAGCATCGTTCGTATTCCTTTTCTTGCGCGCCGGGCGAATCGAAAATCAGCTTCCTGATCAAGAAGATTCCGGGCGGCGTGATGAGCTCGTGGCTCGAAGCCGCGCAAGCAGGTACGAAGCTCGAATTGACGGGGCCGCTCGGCAGCTTCTATCTGCGCGACGTGCAGCGGCCGTTGCTGTTCCTCGCGGGCGGCACGGGTCTGGCGCCGTTCCTCTCGATGCTGGAAGTGCTCGCGCGCACCAACGCGCAGCAGCAGGTGCACCTGATTTACGGTGTGACGCGCGACCTCGATCTGGTGCTGGTCGAAGCCATCGAAGCCTACGCGGCGAAGCTGCCGAACTTCAGCTTCGCCACCGTGATCGCCGACGCGGATTCGAATCATCCGCGCAAAGGCTGGGTCACGCAGCATATTCCCGCCGACGCCCTGAACGATGGCGACGTCGACGTGTATCTGTGCGGGCCGCCGCCGATGGTGGACGCCGTGCGCAAGTATTTCGACGACGAAGGCGTGAAGCCCAACAGCTTCCACTACGAGAAGTTCACCCCCAACGTAGTCCCGAAGGCGGCATGATCATGCAACGATTCGCAGGCAAGGTCGTCGTCGTCACCGGGGCGGCGCAGGGAATTGGCCGCGGCGTGGCGCTGTTGGCGGCGGCCGAAGGCGGCAAGGTGGTATTCGTCGATCGTGCGGATTTCGTCGCCGAAGTCGCGGCCGAGGCGCAGGGCGCGCAAACGGCGGGATTCGTCGCCGACCTCGAAACGTATGAAGGCGCGCAAACGGCAATGGAGTTCGCCGCGCAGAAATTTGGCGGCATCGACATTCTCATCAACGGCGTGGGCGGTGCCATCCGCATGCGGCCGTACGCGGAATTCGAGCCGGCGCAGATCGATGCGGAAATCCGCCGCTCGCTCATGCCCACGCTGTATACGTGCCATGCGGTGCTGCCGCATTTGCTCGAGCGCGGGCGTGGCACCATCGTCAACGTTTCGTCGAACGCCACGCGCGGCATTCGCCGCGTGCCGTATTCGGCCGCGAAGGGCGGTGTGAATGCGATGACGCAATCGCTGGCCATGGAATACGCGGAGCACAATATCCGCGTGGTCGCCACGGCGCCGGGCGGCACCGAAGCGCCGCCGCGCCGCATTCCACGCAATGCCGCGGGTGACAGCGAGCAGGAAAAGGCCTGGATGGGCGAGGCGGTGCGGCAGGTCACCGAATCGACCTTCTTCAAGCGCTACGGCAGCCTCGACGAACAGGTCGCGCCTATTCTGTTTCTCGCTTCCGACGAGGCGAGCTATATCACCGGCTCGATCTTGCCGGTCGCCGGCGGGGACACGGGCTGAGCGACGAACGCATGGGGGCGGCGGGCGCGCACAGGCGGGCGGGGTGTTATGCTCGAAAGACCCTGATTTTCGTCCCGCGCTCTCCATGAACTTCGATCCCGCAGTCGTCAAAGCCTTCGCGCCCACGGGCACGTTGCGCGCCTCTATCAACCTCGGCAATCCGATACTCGCGAATCGCGATGCGGCGTCGGGCGAACCGTTCGGCGTTTCCGTCGATCTCGCTCGTGCTTTCGCGCAGCATTTGGACGTGCCGCTCGAACTTGTCGTATTCGACGCAGCAGGCAAGTCCGTCGAAGCCGTGAGCGACGAACGCGCGGACTTCGGCTTCTTTGCCGTCGATCCGAAGCGAGGCGAGACGATCGCGTTCACCGCACCTTACGTGTTGATCGAAGGTTTCTATCTCGTTCGCAACGATTCTGCGGTGCGCACCAATGCCGACGTCGACCAACCGCATAACCGCGTGGCCGTCGGAAAAGGCAGTGCGTACGATCTCTTTCTCACGCGCGAATTGAAGCAGGCGCAAATCGTGCGCGCACCGACTTCGCCTACCGTCGTGCAAACCTTCCTCGAACAAGGGCTCGAAGTGGCCGCGGGCGTGAAGCTGCAAATCGAAGCCGACGCCGCGAAGGCTGGCGGCTTGCGCCTGCTCGACGAGCGCTTCATGGTGATTCGCCAGGCCATGGGTGTCGCGAAGCGCCGTGGTCCCCAGGCCGCCGCAGCGCTTGGCGCGTTCGTCGAAACGATGAAGGCATCGGGATTCGTCGCAGAGGCATTGGAGCGCCACGCAATAGCGGGCGCATCGGTTGCGCCGGCTGCTTAAACGAATCATGTCAGGCAAAGAAAGAGAGCGCATTAAAAGAACAATCAACACGCTCCGAGGGCCGATTACCTCATGGATTCTCAATGTAGATAATCGCCCTTTCTCGCCGGTTTTAATGCACCACTCCGAAAGCGTTATGTAATTTGTCCGCCGATATTCATGCCCGCACATTCCTCGACGCGCGTCGAGCCTTGCCGGGCACGCCTGTGCCATTGACGCCACGCAATCTGAATTTCAACACCATTTTTATTTTCGACACCCTATGATGCGGGTGTTCGATTCGCGCCGCACTCACCGCACGATTCCCGTTTTGCCATTGCATTTTCAACACCGATTAATTGCGTAATTCGCAATAATCGTCGGCGGATAGCTTTTTGCTTTTGAATCTGCACCGAAATGGAATGGACGCATATGAGATTGCACGTCGAAGGTGCCGGCTGCCTGAATTCGATGCATTGACCCACCGCCCAATCCGGAGCTTGAAAACATGAAAAAATCGCTACTCGCCGCGGCACTCCTGAGCGCCTTTGCTATTTCGGCGCACGCGCAAAGCAGCGTGACCCTTTACGGCCTGATCGATACCGGTCTCGTCTACACGAACAACCAGTTCGGCCATAGCAACTGGCAGCTGAACAGCAGCTCCACGCAGAACACGGTGTTCGGCCTCAAGGGTTCGGAAGATCTGGGCGGCGGTCTGCATGCAATCTTCAAGCTCGAACAAGGCTTCCTGCTCAACAACGGCGCACAGGCGTTCTCGGGTCTCGGCTTTGGTTCGCAGGCGTGGGTGGGCCTGCAAAGCGACCCGTACGGCACGCTGACGTTCGGCCGCCAGTTCGACGTGATGAACGACCTCGTGGGCCCGCTCACGGCGGAATTCAACACGTGGGGCGGCAGCCTCGCGGCCCACCCGTTCGAGAACGACAACCTCGCCGCGAACTCGGTGGTCATCAACAACTCCGTCAAGTACGCGAGCCCGACCTGGTACGGCGTGACGTTCGAGACGATGTACTCGTTCAGCAACAAGGCCGGCGACTTCGCGAACAACCGCTCGTACGGCTTCGCCGTTTCGTATAGCCAAGGCCCGCTGAACCTTGCAGCAGGCTACCTGCAGTTCAACAACGCGGGCAACAGCAGCGGCGCGGTCACCTCCAGCGACACGAGCGCGAACTTCCTGGCGGAGCGTCAGCGCGTCTGGTCGCTCGGCGGCAACTATACGTACGGGCCGGCCACGGTGGGTCTGGTCTGGAGCCATTCGCAGATCGACAACGCCGCAGGCGTCTACTCGTTCGGCACGGGCACCTATCTTGGCTCGAACGACGACTCCGCCGGCTCGCTCGCCGGTTCGCTGCGCCTCGACAATTTCGAAGCGAACGTGAAATACGCGCTCACGCCGGCATGGAGCGTTTCGGGTGCGTACACGTACACGCATGGCGCCTACAACGGCACGAACCCGGGCTGGAACACGGCAATGCTGCAGACGGATTACGCCGTCAGCAAGCGCACCGATTTTTACCTCGAAGGCGTGTACCAGAACGTGCACGGCGCACCGGAAGGCTCCGTACTTTCTCACGCCATGATCAACACGCTTTCGCCTTCGTCGACCGATACGCAGGTCGCTGTGACGGTGGGCATGCGTCACGCGTTCTAAGTCGATTCAGCGATGACTTCGGCGGGGCAACTGTCCCCGCCGGACGTTTCCCTCTGCGCGGCGGGCTTCCTCTCGAATGGGGGCCCGCCGCGTTGTCATATCTGCGCCCGCTTGTTCCCCCTGAGCGAGATAGTTGAAATTTTCAACTATTTGACTATACTGGCGTCCAGCTAGCATACGGATGGGAGCACGCATTTGTATTCGGATTTCCTCACCTTCAGGCTCGATCAAACGAGCGCGCTGCTGATGGATCGCGCCAACGCGGTCTACCGCGAGCGCTGGGATCTCGACGTGCGTGCCATGCGCGTGCTGCGCATCATCCGCGCCGAGCCGGGCATCACGCCCAAGGCTGTATCGCAGCGCGCGCTCATCGAAAAAACGCTGCTTTCCAAAACGCTCGGCGAACTCGAATCGCGTGGCCTGATTGGCCGCGGCACGCATGCGCAGGACCGGCGCAGCGTCGTGCTGCGCGTCACGCCCGAGGGCACGAAAGTGGCGAATGCCTCGGAAAAAGCCGGCTCGAAGCTCGAAGCCGAACTCGCTGCCGTGCTCACCGATCACGAGCGCAAGACGCTCGATCAGTTGCTCGCCAAGCTTGCGCAGAGCCTGATCGACGGTGTTTGAGATCGCGGCGCGCACGCCGCACATTGCACAATGAAATACGCATGAGGGAGTCTTCCATGCCGAATCTGGTCGAAACTGTGGCGCCCGCCATTGGCGCGCTGCTGCCCGAACTCGAAGCGCTCTACAAGGATCTGCACCAGCATCCTGAACTCTCGATGCAGGAGTTCCGCACGGCGGCGCTCGTGGCTCAGCGCATGGAAAAGCTCGGTTACGAAGTCTCCCGCGAAGTGGGCGTGACGGGCGTCGTGGCCCTGCTGCGCAACGGCGAGGGCCCGGTCGTGATGCTGCGCGCCGACATGGATGCGCTGCCCATGGCCGAGGCCACCGGTCTGCCGTATGCGAGCACCGTGACCGCGAAAGACGAGGAGGGCGTGCAGGTGGGCGTGGCGCACTCGTGCGGGCATGACCTGCACGTGACATGGCTCCTTGGCGTGGCGCAGTTGATGGCGGCGCATCGCGACGCGTGGAGCGGCACGCTGCTTGCCGTGTTCCAGCCCGGCGAAGAAGTGGGACGGGGCGCGCGCAGCATGATGGACGACGGCATGATCGAGCGCTTTCCGAAGCCCGACGTGATCCTCGGCCAGCACGTGATGGTGGGCCCGGCAGGCACCGTGGGCTATCGCAGCGGCACGATCCTCTCGGCCGGCGACAGCTTGAAGGTGAAGCTGTTCGGCCGCGGTTCGCACGGCTCGCAGCCGCAAACCTCGATCGACCCGGTGATCATGGCGGCTTCCACCACGCTGCGTCTGCAGACGATCGTCTCGCGCGAAATCTCGCCGCGCGACGCCGCCGTGCTCACGGTGGGCTCGCTGCAAGCGGGCACGAAGGAAAACATCATCCCCGACGACGCCACGCTCAAACTCAACATGCGCACCTTCGACGACGACGTGCGCGAGCACATGCTGGGCGCGATCCGCCGCATCTGTTGCGCCGAATGCGCAGCCTCGAACGCGCCGCGCGAGCCGGAATTCACGACGCTGTCGAGCTACCCGCGCACGGTGAACGACGACGCCACCACGGCGCGCCTGCGCAAGGCTTTCGAAGCATGGTTCGGCGCGCGCGCCTACGAAACGCAGCCGGCCGCCGCCAGCGAGGACTTCAGCGTGTTCGGCCGCGAATGGGGTGTGCCGTACGCGTTCTGGTTCGTGGGTAGCACCGACCCCGGGGTCTACGCGCAAGCCAGGGCTGCGAAGAAGCTCAACGAAATCCCGAGCAACCACTCGCCGAAGTTCGCACCGGTGCTCGACCCTACCTTGCGCACCGGCCTCGAAGCGATGCTGTGCGCGGCCGCCGCGTGGCTTGGCCGCGAAAGCGAGGCGGCGTGAGCGTGGCACTCGGGGCGCACGTGGGCGCGCATCTCAACGCCCACACGGCCTATACGGCACTCGACCTGATCGGCACGTTCGCCTTCGCGATCTCCGGCGCCGTGGCCGCGCGGCAGCGGCGGCTCGATCTGTTCGGCATCGTCGTCGTGAGCTTCATGGTGGCGTGCGGCGGCGGCATCATCCGCGATCTGTGCATCGGCGCGGTGCCGCCCGTTGGGCTCGCGAACTGGGCTTATCTCGCGGTCACGCTGCTGGCTACGGGACTGACCATTGCCGCGTATCCGCAGGTGCGGCGGCTGCGTCATCCCGTGCTGTTGTTCGATGCGATCGGTCTTGGGCTCTTTGCGGTAGCGGGCGCGCAGAAGGCGCTTGCGTATAGCCAGAGCGCGGAGCCCGCCATCATCCTTGGCATTGTGAGTGCGGTGGGCGGCGGCGTGTTGCGCGACGTGCTGCTCTCGCGCGTGCCCGCCATTCTCGATCGCGAGATCTATGCTTCGGCGGCGCTGCTTGGGGCCTCTGTGCAGGTGGGGCTCACGTATGCGGG
Source organism: Paraburkholderia sp. CNPSo 3076 (assembly GCF_026343935.1). NCBI lineage: Bacteria > Pseudomonadati > Pseudomonadota > Betaproteobacteria > Burkholderiales > Burkholderiaceae > Paraburkholderia > Paraburkholderia sp. CNPSo 3076. Next base: position 10,066 of record NZ_JAPMAL010000005.1, read on the forward strand.
CTGGTCGACGTTCTGGACGCCCTGGGTGGCCGTGATTTCCTGCGTGGCGTTGCGGCTGGCCTCGCTCTACTTCGGCTGGCGTTTGCCGGTGTTTCATACGGTGCGGGCCGCTCAGCCGCAGCCGGCCCAGGGCGGCGACGCCGCGAAGCTCACCGGCAAGGCGGATTCGCGGCACGACGCGCGCTAGCGTCAGCCACCTTACGCCGCTGGATCGAATGCGATTTCGGCGGTGCGCACCGCACTGATCTTCGGGCCGAAGCTGCGGATATTCGAAAGCGTCGCATTGTGGTGCGCGCGGATCAACGCTGCGTTCGCGTGCGGCTTGTCGTGCGTGGTGTGGGCGTCGGCAGCGAGCGTGACCGTGAGGCCATTCGCGGCGGCGCGCCGTACCGTCGTGTCCACGCAGAATTCGCTCGCATAGCCGCAGATCACCACGTGCTTCACCGCATCCGCGGCGAGCAGGGCGGCCAGCCCGGTGCCGAGAAACGAATCGGGCGTGCGCTTGCCGATGAGGTGGTCGCGTGATTCCGTCGCGAGTGTGGCCGACAACGCCCACGCGTCGGACCCGCAAACGAGCGCCGTGTCGTCCTCATGCTGGATCAGCACGACCGGCGCGCCGGCATGCCTTGCGCGCTGCATCAGCGCGTTGATGTTGGCGCTGACCATGGCGATGTCGCCGGGCAGCGGTTCGGTGTCGATGAGTTCCTTTTGAAAATCGATGACGAGCAGCGCGGTGGTCATGGCGAAACGTCCGTGGCAAAGCGCTGATTCTAGCGCGTGACCTTCGCCCCACGATGCACCGTACATGGTGCGGCGCGGCACGCAATATGCTCCGTGCCGCGGGCGCCGTCGCGCGCATGCAACTGTACGTCGTTCGCCGTCCAGCCAAAATACGGTTTTTTTCACCACGCGCTATGCTTTTTAGTGCGCGATGTGGCCGGCATGAGACCTGGCGCGCCGGTTTGTCCGCAAGTTCAGCCACGCTATCCGGCCCGGCATGGACCGGACCAGGAAAGAAGACTCCACGAGGGAGCCAACGTGAAAACGACTCTGGGCGCAGTGGTGCTGCTCGCCGCCAGTTCGGCCGCGAGCGCACAATCGAGTGTCACGATGTATGGCCGCGTGGATGGCGGCATCGAATACCTCAATCACATCGCGAACGGCAACGGCGGCAGTTCGAGCCGCTGGAGCGCCGAAGGCGGCGACTGGGGTACCAGCATGTTCGGCCTCAAGGGTACTGAGGACCTGGGCGGCGGCAGCGCCGCGATCTTCAACCTCGAAACCGCCGTGCAGATCATGAACGGCACCACGGGCGGCGGCCGGCTCTGGTCGCGGCGCGCGTATGTGGGCTTGAAGAACGACACCTGGGGGCAACTGCAAGCCGGCCGTAATCTCTTCATCGACAGCGACGGCGTGTGGGCTTTCGATCCGTTCGTGCAGCAGGCGGTGTCGTCGGCCTCGCTCGTGCGTGGGCGCAACTGGCAGCAAACGAGCAACAACGTCGAATATCACAGCCCGGTGTGGAACGGCCTCGACGTGCAGGGCCAGTATTCGTTCGGCAACCAGCCAGGCAACTTCAACGCCGGTGCCGAAGGCGAGTTCGGCCGCTCGGACGGCATCATGCTCTCGTATCACTCGCCGCTCTTCGACCTGCGCGGCATCTACGACGAACTGCGCGATTCGAGCGGGCGCTTTTCCAACATCTTCACGGCCTCGCGCGAATACTTCGTGGGCGGCAACCTGCGCGTGCAGAAGTTCAAGATCCAGGCCGCGTACACGCATTACTCCGCACCCGATTCGCCGCCCGGCATTTCCGATACCGCCGACCACTACTGGCTGGGCGCGACCTGGCAGGCTACGCCGAAGTGGGCGGTGACCGCCGCGGGTTTCTATATTCACGTAGGCGAGGGCGGCGGCGACGCCTCGCACGACCCCGCGAGCCACGCCATGCTCTACGCGCTCGGAGCGACGTACAACCTCAGTGCGCGCACGTTCCTGTATGGCACGGTGGCCTACGTGGACAACAGCAAGAACGGCACGTTCTCCGTGTTCGCGACGCCGCGCGACTCGAGCACGCCGACCAGCCCCATGGCTGGCCAATCGCAAACGGGCGCCTACGTCGGGATGATGCACGTGTTCTGACGCCTCGCTTTTTCCGCCATCGCACACGACATTCTTCGAGGAAGGTTGAGATCATGGCCAGACTATCGAAACCGCTGGGCTTCATCGGAGTCATCTCCGTGCTGTTCACCTTGCTCACGGCGGTGTATCTGCTGGCTGGTGGCGCGTGGCTCATTTCGCTCGGCGGCTCGCCGTACTACGTCGTGACGGGCGTGCTGCTGCTCGTCTTCGCGTGGCTGCTGTGGCGTGCGAGCCCCTCGGCGTTCGTGCTCTATGCGATCGTGCTGATCGGTACGGCGATCTGGGGCCTCTGGGAGTCGGGGCCGGACTTCTGGGCGCTCGTGCCGCGCTCGGGCGTGCTGGTGGTGTTCGGCATCTGGCTGCTCGTGCTCATGAGCTGGCACCTGGAGCGCCCGCGCCAGTTCGGCGTGCTGTCACTCGTGGTCGGGCTGCTCGTGTGGGGCGGCGTGCTCGTGTATGCGCATTTCAACGACCCGCAGCAGATCAACGGCTCGCTCGCGGCGGTGAGGGCCACGCCCGCGCCGAACGTCGACGGCATCGAGCCGTCCGAGTGGCCCGCTTATGGACGCGACCAGCAAGGCACGCGCTATTCGCCGCTGCAGCAGATCACGCCCGATAACGTGCATAACCTCCAGGTGGCCTGGACCTTCCGCACCGGCGACACGAAAGGCCCCAACGATCCGGTCGAGATCACCAACGAAGTCACGCCGATCAAGATCGGCGATCTGCTTTACCTGTGCTCGCCGCACCAGATCCTGTTCGCGCTCGACGCGCAAACCGGCGAGCTCAAATGGAAGTTCGATCCTAAGCTTCAGGCCGATCCCTCGTTCCAGCACGTGACCTGCCGGGGCGTGTCGTTCGTGGATCTTTCGGCGGCGTCCGTGAACGCCGCGGCGGCGGCGCTGGGAGCGACGGCTACGACGCCCGTGGCCGCATCGAACGCCGCGGCGGCTTCGGGAACCGAAGCGGCTGCGCCCGCCAGTGATCCCGCGTCTGCAACGGAAGCGGCCGCGCCCGCGAGCGCACCCGCGGCCGCAGCAACACCTGCCGCCGCGAACGGCACCTGCATGCGCCGCATCCTGCTGCCCGTGAACGACGGCCATCTCTATGCACTCGATGCGCTGACGGGCGAGCGCTGCGCGGGCTTCGGCAACAACGGCGACCTCGACCTCCAGCACGCCATGCCGGTCACGACACCGGGCATGTACGAGCCCACCTCGCCGCCGATCGTCACGAACAAGGTGATCGTCGTGGCGGGCGCCGTGGAAGACAACTTCTCGACGCGCGAGCCCTCGGGCGTGATTCGCGGCTTCGACGTGCGCACGGGCGAACTGCTTTGGGCGTTCGATCCGGGCGCGGCGGACCCGAACAAGATTCCCGGCCCCGGCGAGCACTACGTGTGGAATTCGCCGAACTCGTGGGCGCCGGCCGCCTACGATGCGAAACTCGACATCGTTTATCTGCCGATGGGCGTGAAGACGCCGGATATCTGGGGGGGCGACCGCACGCCCGACCTCGAGCGTTACGCAACCGGCCTGCTCGCGCTGCACGCCTCGACCGGCAAGCTCGCCTGGTTCTACCAGACGGTGCACCACGACCTGTGGGACATGGATCAGCCCTCGCAGCCCACGCTCGCCGACATCACCGACAAGGACGGCAAGACCGTGCCGGTGGTGTACGCACCTGCGAAGACGGGCAACCTGTTCGTGCTCGACCGCCGCACGGGCGAGCTCGTCGTGCCTGCGCCCGAAATGCCGGTGCCGCAGGGCGCGGCGCCGGGCGACCACGTCTCGGCCACGCAGCCGTTCTCGGCGCTCACGTTCCGGCCGTCGAAGAATCTCACCGACGCCGACATGTGGGGCGCCACGATGTACGACCAGCTCATCTGCCGCGTGATGTTCCACCAGCTGCGCTATGAAGGCACGTTCACGCCGCCTTCGGTGCAAGGCTCGCTCATTTTCCCGGGCAACCTCGGCATGTTCGAGTGGGGCGGTCTCGCCATCGACACGGACCGGCAGATCGCCGTGGCGAACCCCATCGCGCTGCCGTTCGTCTCGCGACTCATTCCGCGCGGGCCGGGCAATCCGCTCGAGCCGCAGCCGGGCGCGAAGGGCAGCGGCACGGAGGCGGGCATCCAGCCGCAATACGGCGTGCCTTACGGCGTGACGCTCAATCCGTTCATGTCGCCGATCGGGCTGCCCTGCAAGCAGCCGGCGTGGGGTTATATCTCCGTCGTCGACCTGAAGACCAACCAGATCGTCTGGAAAAAGCGTATCGGCACGACGCGTGACAGCTCGCCGATTCCCGTGGCCTTCCGCACGGGCATGCCGATGCTGGGCGGCCCGATGGTGACCGCGGGCGGCGTGATCTTCATCGGCGCGACGGCGGACAACTACCTCCGCGCCTTCGACGTGAACAACGGCAACCGGCTCTGGCAAGCGCGGCTGCCCGCGGGCGGTCAGGCCACGCCGATGACGTACGCGGTGAATGGCCGCCAGTTCGTCGTGATCGCGGCAGGCGGGCACGGCTCGTTCGGCACGAAGCTCGGCGACTACGTGATTGCCTACGCGCTGCCGAAGCAATAAGCAACGCGCGACCGCCCGGCAGCACCGGGCGGCCGCGGCTTGCGGGCTTTTCACGCGGCGGCAGGCGAGAAGCACAGCGCAAGCCGTCCCTCATGCAGCATGCGACGCTCTGCTCGTGCGCCTCACCCGCATTTCCCTCATGAATCGAACATTGCGCGCGGCGCGCGCCTGGGCGGTGTTGTCTGCGGCAACCTTCGCCACGCTGCACACGATATGCGCACACGCGCAAAGCTCGGTCACGCTGTACGGGGCGCTCGACACGAGCATCGAGGTGACGAATCCGGGCGCGGGCTGGGTCGCGCGCATGGACTCGGGCGCGTATCGCGGCTCGCGCTTCGGGCTGCGCGGCGTGGAGGATCTCGGCGGCGGCATCAAGATATTGTTCGAACTGGAAAACGGCTTCGGCTCCAACGACGGCACCTTTGCCGTAGCCAATACGATCTTCAACCGCCAGGCGTGGATAGGCCTCGGCACGCAGTGGGGCACGGTACGGGTGGGGCGGCAATACTCGCCGATCTATATTCCGTTCAAGGGACAGCTCGACGCGTTCGGCGCTGGCACCATCGCCTCGGGCCTCAACAATCTTTCGAAGATCACGCCTTACGAAAGCAACGCGATCACGTATCTGTCTCCCGACATCTACGGTTTCTCGACCACGCTGATGGCCTCGCTGCGCGATCCGTCCGCGGGCAGCAACGGGCTGGCCGGCAACATCGAAACCGTCGAGTGGCGGCGCGGAGCGTTTCGCATCTCCTGGGCGCATCAACAGCAAAACGGTGATGGCGCGCTGCGAGCCAATCTGGGCGGCATGTCGTACGCGCTCGGGCCGGTGACCGGATTTCTCGCGTACTTCAACGGCGATGGCGGCACGCCGCGTAACCACAACAACGGCGTGTCGGTCTCGGCGCGCTATGCGGTCACCTCGCGGTTTCGTGCGTCGCTCGGTTACGCGTGGGTGCACGACCTCTCGGGCGCCGGCAACGACGCCGACCAGTTCAGCGCCGCGTGCGAATACGACCTTTCGAAGCGCGTGTTGCTCTACGCGAGCGCAGGGTGGCTGCGCAATCGCGCTGAGGCGACCTTCACGCTGCGCGGCGTGAACGTGACCGGGCTGCCGCCGTCCTGGCCGGGCGCGCCTGTGCGCGGCGTGCAGTTTGGCATGATCGACCGCTTCTAAAGCGTACGGCTTGTGCCAGGCATCTCTCGTTGTTATCATGCGCGTTCCATCCCTGCACACCGGACTCCAGCCAAAGTGGACAACTAAGCTTTTCCCCAAAAATGTTTTCGCGCCAGCGTGATACACGCCGCGCGAGTGGATTCATACATTCGGGAGAAGCTTATGGCTCGAGTCACGCCAGTCGCGACGCTTGTCGCACTCCATCACATTTCATACCGGTTCGATAGCGGCGTCACGCTATTCGACTCGCTGGACCTCGTTCTCGATCGCGTGCCCACGGGTATTGTCGGGCGCAACGGCGTCGGCAAAAGCATGCTCGCGCAACTGATCGCCGGGCGGATCGAGCCGACGTCCGGCTCGATCGACCGGCACGTCAGGGTTGCGTTTGCGGCCCAGCAGCCCCTCGACGCCTCGCACGACAAACAGACCGTTGCGCAAGTCGCGGGGCTCGACGCGCCGCTCGCGGCTCTGGCCCGGCTAGCGAACGGCGTGGCCGACACCGGCGATTTCGACGTGATCGGCGAGCGCTGGGATCTCGCGGCGCGCCTGCGTACGGCGCTCGATGCGGCGGGACTCGATCATCTGGAGTCCGACACATTGGCGCAAACGATCAGCGGCGGCGAACTTGCGCGCGTTACCTTGATTGGTGCGCTGCTGGCGGACGCCGGCTTGCTCGTGCTCGACGAGCCGACCAATCACCTCGACGCCGTCGGCCGCGCGTGGCTGCGTGGCACGCTGGCGGGATGGCGCGGCGGCCTCGTCGTCGTGAGCCATGACCGTGCACTGCTTGCGCAAATGCAACGCATCGTCGAGGTCACGCCCAGGGGACTGCGAACGTATGGCGGCAACTACGCCAGCTACCGCGCCCAGCGCGATGCGGAACACGAAGCGGCAAAGAGCGTGCTCAGCCATGCGCGTACCGAACGCGAGCGCGCCGCGCGCAGGCTTCAACGCGAACACGACACGATCCAGCGACATGCCGCCGGAACATGGCGTTACGCGAAGACGGCCAATCTATCCTCGATGGCGAAAGAGGGGATCAAGAGCGGTGCGCGCAATGTGATGGGGCAGGTAAGGGCCGAGCAACGCGAGCACAAGGCGGCGCTCGATGAGCGCGTTACCGAGGCTGCCGCGCGCGTCGAGCCCGACGCACCCGTGCTGGTGGCGCTGCCGGGCGCAGAGGTTAGCGCGCGCCGCCAGGTCTTCACGCTCGAAGAGGCGAGGCTGCCGTGGCTCGCGCACGACGATCCCGCCGCCACGCTCAACTGGTCGTGCAGCGGCCCGGTGCGCGTGGCGCTGACGGGTCCGAACGGATGCGGGAAGTCGACGCTGCTACGCCTCCTCGCGGGACAGCTCGCGCCCAAAGCGGGGCATAGCGTGACGCATGTCCGCAGCGCGTACCTCGACCAGAAGCTCGCGCAGTTCGATCCCGACCGCTCGATCGTCGAGCAGCTTGGGTTGCTCGACACACCGCTCGCAGAAGGGGAACTGCGCAGCCGGCTCGCGTTGTTGCAACTCGATGCCGCGCGCGTGACACAGCCGTCGCGCCACCTGAGCGGCGGGGAGCGGTTGAAGGCCGCGCTTGCCTGCGCGCTCTGGCGCGGCGCGCCGGCGCAGTTGCTGCTGCTCGACGAGCCGACCAACCATCTGGACCTGGAATCCGTGCGCGCGGTCGAAGGGGCGCTAGCGGACTTCCCGGGCGCGCTGATCGTGGCCTCGCACGACGCCGATTTCGTCGCCGCGCTGGCACCGACACATACGATGCAATGGAGCCGCGACGGGTGGCGCTGCGATCCCGTTGTTTGATCCATCGGATAGCGAATCGATTTTCTAATCCGCGCCTGGAAGCGATACGTGACCGCCACCTGCGCGACGAGATACCAGCGATAGCGTTCGACGTCGCGCGCTATGGCGGCGTATTCGGGCTGGCCCGCGGGTTGGCGCGATACATGGCGTTCGCAACGCGGAGATCGCGTTGCCTAGTCGAACGCCGTGCAGAGGCGCTCGATCGGTACCGCGATCAGTATGCAGATCGAGAAAGCGAGACCAAAGGTGAAGGCCACGGAAGTGGTCGCGCCGCACCACGCGATGAAGCGCCTCGCGTCGCGCTTCTCGTGAGCGACGTAGGCAATCTTGCGCCAGGCGCGGCCCGCGGCGTAGGTAATGGTGAGCGCGAGCACGAGCGCGCAGACCGAGGCGATGCCGAGGATCCACTGCGTGCCGTGCCAGCCTGGCATCGGATCCTGCGTGACGGCGTCGGCACAGGCCGTGGAAACGAGCGTGACGCCGAGCGCCAGATGCAGCAGCCAGATGAGCGGTACCGCGCACAGACCGAGCCAGGCTGCGACGCGCTGTGCGCGCGTCGGCTCTGAATGCGAGCCTGCGCCGGTTGGTTGCCCGGATGTGGGGGCGGACGTCATGGGTTCCTCCTGTGAGGCGGCATGGGTTCGCGGCGCAGGAGGTGTGCCTGGGTGGGGTTATTTGATTTTACATAACATAAATTATCGAAGTTTTATATGTTACGGCTTTTTTGAAATGTCCGGTTCTGGCTCATTAGAAATGTCCGATTCCTGCCCCTGTTGCTGAGCCGCCTGCTCGATCAACGCGGCGACTTCCTTCGGATGCGACTCGTAAACCGAATGGCTGGCGCCATCGATTTCCACCGTCTGGGCGTGAGCGCGCTTCGCGTACATGCGCTCGAGGTCCGGGTTGATGATCTTGTCCGCCTTCGCAACCAGATAAAACGTAGGCTTGATCTTCCATGCCGGATCCGGGATCTCCGACGCGAATACACCTGCCGCAGTCGGCATTTGTTCGTGGGCCTCGAATTCAGCCTGCGCAATCGGCAGGTCGGCGGCAAAATCGCGCGGATAGTCGGCGGGATTCAGGTACAGGTAGTCGTCGGCTGTCTTCACGATGTCCTCATGGGGCGTCGCATTCGGATAACGCTTGCCATTCGAGACTTCGGTTTCGCCGACATCCAGTGCATGAGCGGCAATGTAGACGAGCGACTTCACGTGTTCGTCGTTGCCCGCCTCCGTGATGATCGCGCCGCCGTAGCTATGGCCGACGAGCACGCACGGGCCATCCAGGCTATCGATGACGCGCTTCGTAGCCGTCACATCGTCCTTGAACGACGTCAGCGGTTCTTGCACGAGCGTCACGTTATAGCCGTCCTTCGTGAGAATGTCGTACACCGGCCGCCATCCGGCGCCACCCACGAACGCGCCATGCACGAGGACGACGTTCTTGACGGGCGCGGCCTGCGCTGTCGTAGCGGCGCCGGCAACCAGGCAAAGCGCCGCTGCTGCATGGGCAACGGCAGATCGGAAAGAAGGGAAAGACATGGCAGTTCCTCGGAATGACGCGATGTGAACGAATCGATTAACAACACGGCCAGTCTAAAAAGCTGCCTCGAACGGGAGGGTTACCCAGTCATTACGAAAAAATGACGTGCCCGCGCTGTGGCATCGAATCAAAGGGACGGAAGATTCGTTATTTTCTTGTAATGACTCGGTAACCTTGGCGACCGAAGCGCCTGCCTACACTGCAACCACGCAGTAACGCCTTGCCTCGCTTAGCCATGTTTCAAGTTGCTCGTTCCTAAGCCTGTCTTCGCGTCCATGCACAGTCGATGCTGCGGCTTTCCTTCCCGACTCATCCGCTCTACGGATATATAGGAGTATTGATCATGTCCAGGCTTCTTCTCAGCATTCTCGTCGCGGCTTCTGCGGTCGCCGTCCCGGCATATAGCTTCGCGCAGTCCACTCAACCCCTGACCCGCGCCGAAGTGCGTGCGGATCTCGTGCGTGTCGAGCAGGCCGGATACAGCCCGGGCCGCGGCGACGACGTCGACTATCCGGCTGACATTCAGGCAGCCGAGGCCAAGGTCGCAGCGGCACAATACGCGCAAGATTCGGCGCAACACGACATGGGTGGCGTCTCGATGGCGGGCAGCTCGGCTGCGGGTTCGCGTACGCATACCCCCGCATCGTCCACCTGTGTTGGCCCGGTCAGCTTTTGCATGACGTATTTTGGTAGCTGAATCGCCAACGTAAAGTGTTTAGTGATCCTGTTGAGCCGGTTCGCCTTCCATGGACGGCGAGCCGATCTCGCCCGTTGCCAGGGCAAGCGTCGCCGCGGCAGAAAGCGCGGCGCTGTAGCTGTCGGTATACGCGTTCTGCGCGGCGAGCAGTTGATTCTGCGTGAGGAGCGCGTCGGTGATGGTGCCGACGCCGTGCCGGTACGCGGCGAACGCCGCATCGTAGGTCGTCTGCGCGGCCTCGACCAGTGCCTTCGCGGCGTCGTTCGACGCGAGGCTCGTCGAAAGCCCGTTCTGCGCGGCAACGATCTGCCGGACGGCTTCTTGCCTCGTATGGGTTAATTGCGCGGACGCACTGTCCGCATCGTTGCGCGCCTGCATCAGCACGGCGGAACGCAAGCCGCCGTCGTACAGGGGAATCGTCACGCCGAGGAATATGCTGCCGCTGCGACGGCTGCCGTTCAGGTTCACCGTCGCCGCCTGATCGCCGACCGGGGGAATTGCCGTGATCGACGTCGTGCCGGTGCCGTACGCGGCCGCGGCGGAGAGGAATATCTTCGGCATGAAGGCGGATTCGGCCGCGCGGATCTTCGCCTGGTTGGCCTGTTCCAGCGCATAGGCGCCCTGCACGTCCGGCCGCCGCGCAATCGCATCGGTCACGATTTCGTCGACGCTCTGGTGCAGCGCCGGCGTGAGCGTACGCGTCGGCAACGGGGCGATCAGCGGTTTCGACAACGGCGAAATGCCGAGCGCAGAGACGAGGCTCAGATAGCTGTCGCTCAACGCGCCGTCCGCCTGCACCTTCAGGAGATTGGCCTGTGCGCGGTTCTGCGTGGCCTGCGCGACCTCGACCACGGTGCCCACGCCCTGCTTTCGCCGTGCGCGCGCGGCGCTGAGAATGCCGTCCGCGTTGTCGAGCGCCTGCTGCGCGGTATGCTCCCTCGCGCTCGCGGCTTCATACGTGTAGTACGAGATGCTCACTTCGTGGATCACGTGCTGGTGAACGGACGTGAAGGCGACGTTCGCCGCCACGGAAAGCTGTTTGGCCGCATCGAGGCGCGCGCGGCGGCCGCCGAAATCGAATAGCAGCCATTGCAGCGAGAGCACCGAAACCGTGCCGTGAATGTTCGAGTTGGTCGATGTGGTGCCGAGCAGCGGCGTCGATGCCGCGCCGCTCGCCGCTTCGTATCCGCCCATGGCGGTGGCGGTGAGTTGCGGCAAGTAGGCGGTCTTCGCGATGCCCGCTGCGAGCGCCGCATTGCGCGCGTCGTTCCAGGCGATTCGCGTGAGCGGGTTCGTCGACTCCGCGAGATCGATCAGCTCGGGCAGCGTGTACGCGTGGTTCGCATCGAGCGCCGCCGCGGGTTCGATCGAAGCGAGCGCGGCGCTGCGCGGCAACGTGTAGCCCGTCTGCGTCGCCTCGCCGGCGTTGCGCGGCGGCCCGGGCACGATGTTGCCGCCGGCATCCGTCTGCGGCTGCCAGGGACGGTCCGGCGCGCCAGGCGCGAGATCGATCGACGACGTCGCACATCCCTCGAGTCCCGAGATAGCCAATACGGCAGCCAGCGCGGCGGCCAAGACGATGAGCCGGGGCGTCGGTTCAGGGGCGCGCATCGGTCGTCGTCTCCGTGGCCGAAGCTGGGCGCGTGATCGCGGCGATCTGTCCGAACCGCCTGGCGATGACGCTCTGGAGCGCATCAAGTGCGGGGTCGGCCGTGCGGTCCTCCGCGGCCCCGGCGTCTCGCGTCTGCGTGTCGGCGGCATGCTGTGCAGCTTGCACGTGCGCGCCGTCGCCGGCAGCGAGGCGCTGGGCGATTTCGCCGAGCCGCGCGGCGCCCGCGCGCCCTGCCGCCAGGACCAGCGGCGCCTCCAGCGCCTCGAGCTCCGCGAGCGCACGCCGCCGGCTCGCCACCCATTCAGGCTCAGGACGCACCCACGAAGGCTCGTAGTGAATCAGGCCGAGATCCTGGCGCAGTCCGCCGTATTGGGCGAGCGCGCCGCCGGCGAGCGCGCTGCGCGTGCGGGCGTCCGCCGCGCGCGCGATGCGGCTCCACTGCGCAACGAGCGCCTTGAACGTCGCGTCGATCCGGCTGGCGATACTCACGGGCCAGACGCGCGTGAAGACCAGATAGATCACGACGTTGCCGATCAGGATGCCGATCACGCGGTCGCGCGCGAGCGTGAGGTCGAACGCGGGCGCCGCGCCCTGGATCACGCACAGGAAGAAGGCGAACGCGATCTGCATGCCCGCGTAGGCGATCCGTGCGGACCCCATCGCCACCCACGCGGCCAGCCAGGCGCCCGCGAACACCAGCGCCATCAGTTCGCCCACCGAGGTCAAACGCGGCGTCACGAACACGATCGCCGCCGTGCCGAGCACAGCGCCGACGAGGCAGCCCGCGATGCGCAGCGTCAGCTTCTCGACGGTTTCGGCCGTGGTGCTGAGCGACACCATATAGCAGGTGATGAAGCACGTATGAATGCCCTGCCAGTCGAGCTGCTGATACAGCACGTAGCAGAACATCGCCGCAGCCGTGGTCTTCAGCGCGTAACGGACGTGATCGGGATTCGAGAAGGCATCGGCGTCGAAAAAGCCGCTGCGTGCGGCAGGCTCGGCGGCTTTCTCTGGCGCGGGAACCGGCGCTGCGGCGGCCTGCGCCGGCGGCACCGCGAAGCCCTCCAGCGCGGCGCGCAGGTCGGCGAGCACGAGCGCCGGTAGCGCGGCTCCCTCGGGCAGGTCCTGCGCTTCGAGCGTGACATCCACGGGATAGCCGCCCGCCTCCAGCATCGCGGCCATCTGCATCATCGTTTCGGCAAGCTGCGCCGCGCACGCGTCGGGCAGGCGCGCGCCGGGCTCGCTCGCCGCGAAATCCGTCGCGACCAGGATCGCCGTCGTGGACGCCGCCGCCTGGCGCAGCGCCGCGCCGTCGCTCGGCGTCAACGTGCCTTCGAGCTTCGAGAGCTTGAGCCACGTGAGGATCTGATGGTCGCCCTCGCGCATGCACGCTTCGAATGCGGCGCGCTCCTCGTCGGTCGCCGTGCCCGTGAGGCGGCGCGCAGCGAGCCTCAGGCGCCGCGCAAGCTGCGCGGTGGCGAGTCGCCGCGGCGACGGCGCAATCACGACGTTCACGACGATCGCCACACCAATCGGAATCGCGACCATCAGCCACGCGTACATCAGGCCGCGCGTCGCCGCTTCGCCAAGCGGCGCGAGGCCGAGTTCGTCGAGCCCGAAGCCGACGATCATCGCCAGGATTGCGCCGATTGGCCGAAGCTTGCTTGCCGACGTGGCGAATAGCAGTCCGAACGACAGGAGCGCCATGCTCGCCACCCGCAGCGGCGGCTGGTCGATCGTGAGGATCGCGAAGATCATCACGATGGCGATGATCACGGTCACGAGCAGCATCAAGGCGAACGACATGACCACGCTCGTCATGCGGTCGGGCCGGTTCAGGAAGAACACGATATAGACGGCAGTCGCGGCGTCGGGCGTGCCGTAGCCGGCCGTCACGAGCACCGTGAGCGCGCAGATCAGCGCAATGCGTGTGACGATCGCGGCGCGCCCCGGAAACGGTGCGAGCAGCTTCGCGATTTCCCGCGGACCGGGCCGCCTGATGTCACCGGCAAGACTGGCCATGCCGGACCTCGACGATCGCGCTGGCGCCGATGCGCACCAGTCTGTTGACCGGCGCGTCGATGCGCACGCGAACCGGGAAGCGTTGCGCCACGCGCACCCAGTTCACCGACTGCTGCACGTACGGCAGGCTGCGCGGCAGGTTCAGACGGTCCGTGTCCACGATCCCGGCGCCGATGCCGATCACCTTGCCGCTCATCGGCTGTCTGCGGTCGATCATCGAGTACACGGTGGCGCAGTCGCCCACCTCGATGGCGCCGAGCGCCGTCTCGCGGAAGTTCGCCACGGCAAACCATTCGCCCGAGTGAATCAGCGTGAAGATGGACTGGTTCGGCGCGACCGTCTCGCCCGCGAGGATCGTCAGGCCCGTCACGTAGCCGTCGAACGGCGCGCGCACGATGGTATCGTCGAGGCCGCGCTGCGCGATGGCCAGCGCGGCCTCGCGCGCATGCAGTGCCGCGATGGCGTCGGTGTCGTCGCCTATCGTCTGCGCAGAGGAGCGCTGCTGCACCTTCGCCTGCGCGAGCGAGACGCTCGCGTCGCGCTGCGCCACGACCGCCTGGTCGAGCTGCTGTGTGGACACATAGCCTTGCGCCGCGAGCGGCCGCAGCCGGTCGACACTGCGCGTCGCGAGATCGTAATTGTGCGTCGCACGACGGGTCTGGTCGGCCGCGATCGTCGCGTTCGACGTCTCGCCGATCAGCGTGCGGCGGCGCGTGGCGAGCGAGGCGCGCGCCAGTTCGAGTTCGGCCTGCGCCTGCGCGACCGCGAGTCGGTACGGCACCGGATCGATTTCGAACAGCACGTCGCCCCTGGTGACATGCTGGTTCTCCTCCACGGGAACGCGTATGATGCGGCCGCCTACGGGGGACGCGACGTGGACGACGTCCGCGTCGATGGACGCGTCGTCGGTGGACGGATAGCGCGACGAGCGGTCGTACGCATACCAAAGCGCCGCGGCGCCGAGCAGGACGATCACGACGGCGATCGCGCGGCCCTTCCATGCATGTCGAGGATTCTGGCCGGCCATTTTCATGTCAGAGCTGCCCCGTTCCCCACAGCCAGACGAGCACCCCGGCGACGATGCCGATCGCGGTGCAGACGGAAAGCTGGTACGGCACCAGGCGAATCCAGCCGGTCGAGATGAATACGCGATGCGCGACGAGCGCGCCCACGATGCCGATCATGGCGCTCACGAGCCAGTACGGAAAGTACGCACCGAAGAGCGACCAGGACGGCGCGCCGCGGGCCACGCAACCCGCAAGCGGCATGAAAGCCAGGAATGAACAAACGACAGCGAGTCTGGGCCATGTACGTTGTTTCATCGCATCTTCAAGGCTTCGTGACTGGAATCAACGCTGAATTCCACTTGTACGAACAACCCATGCGCGCACCGATGGGTTGCGTCCCGCATTCCCGATTCAAGGCAGCCCATCATAGCGCGGTTTGTCGCACCACCGCCCCTGGGGCGCCTACTGGCTCCGGTGCTCGCGCTGCCGCGGGAACACGAGCGTAAAGCGCGTCACCCCGTTGCTGCTGGACGCGTGCCACGTTCCTCCGTGCAGCAACATGATGCTGCGCACGATCGAAAGCCCGAGCCCGCTCGACTCCGACGAGCGGTGCCGTGACGGATCGGCCCGATAGAAGCGGTCGAAGATCCGCTCGAGATGATGCGGTTCGATCGTCGGTCCGCGATTTTCGACATGGAGTGTCGTCGCCTCCGGTCCTTGCTGCGCCAGGGTCGAGATAGCCGTACCCGGCTCCGCATACCGCAAGGCATTCGCAAGCAGATTGCCCAGCGCACGGCGCAGTAGATCCGGATCCGCGCACACGTGGCCTTCTCCGTGCCATTCGAGGCTCACGTTGCGGTCCTCCGCGAGACCTTCGAAGTACTCCTGCATGCGCCCGAACTCCACGGCAAGCGGCAAGTCCTTGCGCTCGATGGCGTTATCGGCCTGCTCGGTACGCGCGAGAAATAGCATGTTGTCGATCATCTTCGACAGGCGTTGCAGCTCCTCGTAATTCGAGCCGAGAAGCCGCTGGTAGTACGCGGTGTCGCGCGTCTGGCTCAAGCCGACTTCGGTCTGCCCGAGCAGATTGCCGATGGGCGTGCGCAGGTCATGCGCCATGTCCGCCGACACCTGTTTCAGCTGCGTGAAGCCGCGTTCGAGCCGATCGAGCATGCCGTTGAATGCCGCGATCAGTGCGTCCAGCTCGGGCGGCGCGGCGCGTTGCTCGATGCGCGTCGAAAGCGTGCTGATGCCGATCGCCCCGGTTTGCGCCGCGAGAACGCGCAACGGCTGCATGTTGCGGCGCGCGAGGACGAAAGCGAGCAAGGCAACGATGGTCGCGCCAGCGGAGGCGAATAGCAGTATCTGGTTGCGGTATGCCCGCAGCAATTGCGTGCGCTCAGTCAGCAAGCGGCCGGAGATGATCTGCAGGTCCTGTTTCCCGGCTACGTCGTGCGCCGCAGCAGCGACGTAGATGAACGGCGTCCCATCGGCCGCAACCGTATGCTGGACGGCGCCGAGCATGAGCGGCGCGTCCACCGGCACAGGCTTCATGTCCGGCACCGCCCTGTGGCCGGGATTCACCGTAACGAGCGGCGCTTCACCGGGAAAGCCCACGATCAGCAACGATTCCGTATTGCCGAGCATGTTCGCGAACAGATGGGGCTTGTCGCGTATCAGCTCGCGCACGTCGACATCGTTCATCAGCGTTCGAAGCTGGTCCACCCGCGTCACCAGCGCCGCATCGTCGCGCACCATCAGTTGCCGCTCCAGGCCGCGATACAGCAACGTGCCGAGCAACGCCATCGCGGTAAATACGATGAGTGCGTATAACAACGCAAGACGCGTGGTGAGGGAAAGCCGCTTCATGCTTCGTACTCGAAACGATATCCCACGCCGTGAATCGTATGAATCAGACGAACCGGGAACGGGTCGTCGATCTTCTGCCGCAGCCGGCGCACCGCAACATCGACAACGTTGCTATCGCTGTCGAAGTTCATGTCCCAGACGCGCGAAGCGATCAGGGCGCGCGACAGCACCTGAGCTTGATGCTCCAGAAAGAACGCCAGCAGGTTGAATTCCTTGTTGGTGAGCGTCAGGCGCACGCCGCCCCGGTCGACTCGCCGCTTCGGCACATCGACACGCAGATCCCCGACTTCGAAGACCTGCTCCTCCTGCTTTTGAGGCTGGCCGCGCCGCAGTATGATGCGGATACGCGCCAGCAACTCGGCAAACGAGAAAGGCTTGACGAGATAATCGTCGGCGCCGAGATCGAGGCCCTTCAGCCGGTCTTCGACGGTGCCGCGCGCGCTCAGAAATAACACCGGAGTTTTGGTGCGGGCACCGAGCTTCTTCATGACGGTCCAGCCATCCATCTCCGGCATCATCACGTCGAGCAGGATCAGGTCGTAACCCATCTCCTGCGCGAGGTGCAGCCCGTCGATGCCGTTCGTGGCCACGTCCACTACGTAGCCGGCTTCCGTCAAGCCGTTCTGGATGTACTCGCTGGTCTTGGCTTCGTCTTCGATGACGAGGATTTTCATGGCGTCCGGTCCCTGCACTCTCATGTGCGTTTCACTGATTCTGTGCTCGTTTGCGCCCCTATACCAGCCGGGCGTGATAGCAGTCTAGGCAGTGCGTTCCAACAGGGCCGTTACTCAATCATTACAGAGAAATGACGAAGCGCAGCGTGTTTCCTCCCTGATATTTTTTTGTAATGACTCAGTCACGCTCCTGTTTTTGCCGGGCGCCTAGACTGCGAATCCGTTGTACCGCAGACCGACTTGCGCAGCGCCATTTCCGCGGAGTGCGATTGATCACCGGTACCGCACATTCCTCCAATGACCCAGCTTAGGAATCCGCCATGGAAACCACGCAAGACACGGCCAAACTCACCCAACGCATGACGATTGGCGACTTCCTGCTGCGCCGACTAGAGGAAGCCGGTATTCGTCATTTGTTTGGCGTCCCGGGTGACTACAACCTCACGCTGCTGCAGCAACTCCACGATCGCGGTGCGCTGGAATGGATTGGCACCACGGGCGAGTTGACCTCATCCTATGCGGCTGACGGTTATGCGCGGCTCAATGGCCTGGGCGCGCTGCTCGTCACAAACGGGGTCGGCGCCTTGAGCGCACTGAACGGCGTGGCCGGCGCCTATGCCGAGCACGTCCCCGTCATCTGCATCAGCGGTTCGATCCCGCTGCGCTCCATCGATCGCGGCCTGGGCATGCACCACACGATGGCCGACGGCAACTTCGATCACTTTCTGCGCGCCTATGCGCCGGTGACGGTGGCTCAGGCGAGGATCACGCCGCGCAACGCCGTCGTCGAGATCGACCGGCTGATCCTCACCGCCTGGCGGGAAAAGCTCCCGGTATATATGGAGCTGCCGTCGGACATCGCCTATCTGGAAATCGAGGTGCCGGCTGCTCCGCTCCTTCTTGCCCACGTTCCCGGCGATCCGGAACGGCTGCAATCGTGCATCGCCGCGCTCGCGCAACAGTTGTCCGCTGCAACCGCACCGGCGATCCTCGTGGATACGGACGCCGACCGCTTCGGCGTCGTCCCCGAACTCGTGGCGCTGGCGGAAAAGCTGCAGGCTCCTGTGGCGGTGATCAACGCGGCCAAGGGCGTGATCGACGAGTCGCACCCGCAGTACGCTGGCATCTACGCCGGCAAGGGCAGCGAGCCGGGGGTGCAGGAGACGATCGAGCGCAGCGACTGCCTGCTCGCCGTGGGCTACCGGCCGATCGAGGTGACCACGGGCGATTTCTCGGCAACGCTTCCCGCCCGCACGATCCACGCGCGCGCGCACGCCGTGGACGTCGGCGAAGACAACTATCAGGCGGTGACGCTCAAGGAAGTGCTACGGGGCGTAATCGACACAATCCCGCAGGTTGCGACGCGCGTGCAACGCCCGGTTGACGCGCCAGCCGCCCGCCCGCACGTCGAGGCTGCGGCGAAGCTGGCGCAAGCCGCCTACTGGCAGGCTGTCCAGGATTATCTGCGGCCCGGAGACGTCCTGTATGTCGACAACGGCACGTCATTTTCCCTGCTCGGCCTGAAACTGCCGCCGGGCTGCACCTTCATCGGATCGATCAACTGGGGGTCGATTGGCTATTCGGTCGGCGCCCTGCTCGGCGCGCTGACTGCGGCGCCCGAGCGGCGCCACGTGTTGCTCATCGGCGATGGTTCGTTCCAGGTCACGGCGCAGGAGTTGTCGACCATCCTGCATCACGATCACAAGCCGGCGATCCTGCTGATCAACAATGGCGGCTACACCATCGAACGCGGCTACCTCGGCAAGACCGAGCCCTACAACGACATTGCGAACTGGGCCTACGCTGACCTGCCGAAGGTGCTCCATCCCGGCGCCGCCGTGCAGTCGTGCGTAGCCAGGACCTGCGGGGATCTGCAAAACGCCCTCGCCGCGCCGAACGACCGGATGATTTTTGTCGAATCGATCATGGACCCCTGCGATGCGCCCGCGGCAATCACGCGAAGCAGCAATCTGGGCGCCGAACTCGACTACGGTCCGCGCGGCCCGCAGCACCGCGAGGGTCTCCAGCTCCGGACCGACGCAGCACAGATCTAGAACAAGAACGCCGCCTCGCAAAGACTCGCGTCTGCGATGGCGGCGTGTGTTATTTCTTGCGCATCAAGCCGGCGTGGGCGAACCGGTTCGAGTGCAGGCAATCAATGCTGCGGAATCTTCCCGCCGAGTTCATCGTCGACGAACGCGCGCACGATATCCCTGAACGACGCGTCGCCTTGCAGGCCCAGCTGGGTCGCGCGCACCATGTCCCACTGCGCGGGCCAGCTGCCGACGATCTTCTCGACACGCTCATCCGCCTTCCATTCGATCCGTGCCGCGACGGCATCGCCCGCCACGTCGCGCAGCGCGGCGATCATCTCGTCGACTGTCACCGATACGCCCGGCAGATTCACCGTGCGCCGGTTGCCGAGCGCCGAGCCGTCGATCTCGCATCCGGCAACGAGGCATTCTATGGCCTTGCGTGGCGACAGCAGCCACAGGCGCGTCGAACCGCTCACCGGGCACACCGCCGTCTCGCCGTTCAGCGGCTCGCGAATGATGCCGCTGGCAAACGAGGACGCCGCCGCATTCGGCTTGCCTGGGCGCACGCTGATGGTCGGCAGACGCAGCACGCGGCCATCGACGAAACCGCGTCGCGAGAAATCGTTGAGCAGCAACTCGGCGACGGCCTTTTGCGCGCCATACGACGACTGCGGATTCAATGCGGTGTCATCGAGGACGAGCTCGGGCAGATCGCCGCCATAGACGGCGACCGAACTTGTGAACACGACGCGCGGCCGATGCCCGCGCTCGCGGCACACGTCGAGCAGCAGCCGCGACGCGTCGAGATTGATCCGCATACCGAGATCGAAGTTCGCTTCCGCCTGGCCGCTGACGATCGCCGCGAGATGGAAAATCGCCGCGGTCCTGTCGTCGATCAGACGTTCAAGCACGCTGCGCTCGGCAATGTCGCCGACTTCGACATGCACGCGTTCGTCAGCCGGCCCCGGCGCCGCGACGACGTCGAGCAACACCAGTTCGGTGATCGGCTCGCGCTGCCCGTCCGCGCCCTTCAGTTCGCCGCGTGCGAGCAGTTCGCGCGCGAGACGCTGGCCCAGAAATCCCGCACCGCCCGTGATCAGTACTTTCATGTTGCTGTTGTTCCTCAGTGTGTCTGTCGAATGCGCGCAGTTTCGTACGCTCAGATACGCGCCTTCACGTACGGCCGGATCCATCCAAGCCCTTCCGATGTGCCTGCGCGCGGCCGGTATTCGCAACCGATCCAGCCGTCGTAGCCGAGTGAGTCGATTAGCGAGAACAGATACGGGTAGTTCACTTCGCCACTATCCGGCTCGTGCCGCTCGGGGACGCCCGCAATCTGGATATGCCCGATGCCCTTCATGTCACGCTTGAGCTTGACGGCGAGATCGCCTTCGACAATCTGGCAGTGGTAGAGATCGAACTGGACTTTCAGGTTCGGCGCGCCGACTTCCGCGCAGATGGCCTGCGCGTCGTCTTGCCGGTTCAGGAAGAAGCCGGGAATATCGCGCGTGTTGATCGGCTCGATGACGACGGTAATGCCGTGCGCCTGGGCCGCCTGCGCGGCATAGGCGAGGTTCTTCAGATATACCTCGCGATGCGCGGCGCGCGATTGCTCCGGCGTGATCAATCCGGCCATCACGTGCAGCTTGTCGTTGCCGAGTACACGCGCGTAGTCGAGTGCGGTCTCGATGCTGCGGCGAAACTCGTCCTCGCGGCCCGGCAACGACGCGATGCCGCGTTCGCCCGCCGCCCAGTCGCCCGGCGGCGCGTTGAACAGCGCCTGAATGAGGCCGTTTTCGTCGAGACGCCGCTTGATATCGACGGCCGGAAACTCATAGGGGAACAGAAACTCCACGGCCTCGAAACCGTCGCGCGCGGCGGCGGCGAAACGGTCGAGAAACGCGTGTTCGTTGTACATCATCGTCAGATTGGCGGCGAAGCGTGGCATCGAAGCGACTCCTTGAATACGTTTAGCGGTTCACGAGCCGCGCGGGAGTCAGCCAGACGGCGAGCGCGCCGATCACGAGCATCGCGGCAAGCACGTACATGCCGGACTGCGTGCTGTGCGTGAGATCCTTAAGATAGCCGATCATGTACGGGCTTGCGAAGCCCGCCAGATTGCCGACCGAATTGATGATCGCGATGCCCGCAGCCGCCGTCGCGCCGGACATGAACGCCGTGGGCAGCGACCAGAAGAGCGGCGCGCAGGTCAGCACGCCCGCAGCGGCGATCGACAGGAACGCAATCGACACGGCCGTGTTGTTCGCGAACGAAGCCGCGACCGTGAAGCCGACCGCGCCCGCGAGCGCCGGCCCGATCAGATGCCAGCGGCGCTCGCGACGCTTGTCCGCGCTGTGGCCCATCACGTTCATCACGACGATTGCAACGAGAAACGGGATCGCGCTCAGAAGACCGATTTCGAATGCCCCAGTCACACCCGTCGACTTCACGAGCGTCGGCATCCAGAACGTGAGTCCGTATTGGCCGGTGACGAACGCGAAATAGATCAGCGACATCCACCACGTGCGCGGATCGCGGAACACCGCGCCCAGCGAATGCGACTTCGCTGCTTCCTGCGGCTGCGCGGCGATCTCGTCGGCGAGCAGCTTCTTTTCGCGCGGCGTCAGCCATTTCGCGCTGGCGATCCCGTTGTCGAGATACAGGATCGTCGCGATGCCGATGGCGATGGCAGGCACCGCTTCGATCACGAACATCCATTGCCAGCCTGCGAAGCCGTGATGGGAATCGAAAGTCTGCATGATCCAGCCCGACAACGGATTGCCGAAAATACCCGAAACCGGAATCGCCGACATGAACACGGCAATGATCTTTGCGCGACGATGCGACGGGAACCAGTACGTCAGATACAGAATGACGCCCGGATAGAAACCCGCCTCGGCGAGACCGAGCAGGAAGCGAAGTGCATAGAACTGCATCGGAGTCCGTACGAAAACGAACAAAGCGGAGAGCAAGCCCCACGTTATCATGATCCGCGCAATCCAGATACGCGCGCCAAGCCGATGCATCAGGATGTTGCTGGGCAGTTCGAAGAGAAAGTAGCCGACGAAGAACACGCCCGCGCCGAGACCGAATACGGTCTCGCTGAACGCGAGATCCTGCGACATTTGCAGCTTCGCAAAGCCCACATTGACGCGGTCCAGATACGCGACCACGTAGCACAGCATCAGAAACGGCACGATGCGCCAGAACACCTTGCCGTAGGTGCGTTCGATTTCGGCAGCGCCGGGTTGCCCGGCAGCGTCGGCGGTGGATGCAGGGCGAACCGATGCCGCCTGATAGTTTGTCATGCGTTGTCTCCTTCGGGTTGGCGCTGGTTGCGGGCCGTCCGCTTCATGTCGGACGGCCCTCCGGCTTTTTGCTTGAGGTGGGTGATACGGAGGGTCCACGTGGGCGCGCGGAAAGCTCGATGGGCTCGAACGGGCTACCAGCGCGCGCCGAACACCGTGCGCAACTCCTCGAGCGCGGTGTCATCGAGCGGCGCGGGACGCGGGTTCGTCATCAGCCACAAGCGCGCCGTCTCTTCCAGTTCTTCGATCACGTACGAAGCCTGCGAAACGGAACGCTCCCATACGACGGGCCCGAGCCGTTCGAGCAGCACGCCGCGCACGCTGTCGGCGAGCGAGGCGATCTGTTGCGCGACTTGCGGATCGCCGGGACGCCGGTAGCGGATCAGCGGAATGTGCCCGACCTTCATCACGTAGTACGGCGTGATGGGTGGCAGCACGTCGGCGTCGCTCCAGACGCCTGCGAGCGTCAGCGCGACGAGGTGCGTCGAATGCGTGTGCACGATGCCGCGCGCTTCGCGGTTGCGCTCGTAGACGCCGCGATGCAGCGCCAGCGTTTTCGACGGCTTGCCGCCCGATACCGCGTTACCGTCGAGATCGACCTTCGCGATCTCCGCGGGATCGAGGCGACCGAGGCAGGCATCCGTCGGCGTGATCAGCCAGCCGTCGTCGAGTCGCGCGCTGATATTGCCCGCGCTGCCGACGGTGTAACCGCGCTCGTAAAGGCTGGCGCCCGTCACGCAGATTTCTTCGCGGACTTTCGCCTCGCCGCTCGCGTGAATGGCCGCCGTCATTGCGCGCCTCCGTCGAGCATACGCAGCGCCTTCGCGAAGAAGTCGACCGCGCCGAAGTTGCCCGACTTGAGCGCGAGCGCAAGCGGCTCGGCGCCGATCGTGGCGGTGGCGGGCACCCCCGGATCGATCTGCTTGCCGATGCGCAACATGTCGACGCCAAGCGCCTGCACCACCGCGCCCGAGGTCTCGCCGCCCGCGACAACGAACTTGCGCACGCCGAGATCGCGCAGACCGCGCGCGATCGACGCGAGCGTGCGTTCGACCAGCTCACCCGCTTGCGCCACGCCGAGTTCGCGCTGCGTCGCCTTCACCTCGTCGGGCGATGCCGTCGCGTAGATCAGCACGGGCTGCGGCTGCGGCTGCGCTGCGTGCATGTGTTCGCGCGCGAAGGCCAACGCGTGTTCGGCGACGGGCTCGCCGCGCGCCGCCGCAAGCGGATCGACGCGGAACGCGGGACGCGTTTCGCGCCATGCGGCAACCTGGGCATTTGTCGCCTTCGACGCACTGCCCGCCAGCACCGCCGACGCCCCGTCGATACGCGGCAGTTCGCCTGCATCGGCGGAATCGGCAAGCAGACCGGCGCGGCGGAAATTCGCGGGCAATCCGAGCGCGACACCCGAGCCGCCCGTGATCAGCGGCAGGTCCGCGCACGCTTCGCCAAGCGTGTAGAGATCGGCATCCGAGACGGCATCGGCGATTGCCATGCGCACGCCGTCGGCACGCAACGCGTCGATCGAAGCGCGCACGGCTTGCACGCCTCGCGCCACGGCGTCGTAGCGCACAAGGCCGACTTTCGAGCGCGTCTGCCGCTGCAGCACGCGCACGAGGTTCGCGTCCGTCATCGGCGTCAGCGGATGATGCTCCATGCCCGACTCGTTCAGCAGCACGTCGCCGACGAACAGGTGCCCGCGATAAATCGTGCGGCCGTTCTCCGGAAACGCGGGACAGGCGATGGTGAACGGCCCGCCGCCTCCGTTGGGTGACAGCGCGTCGAGCAGCGCGTCGGCCACCGGCCCGATGTTGCCTTGATCGGTCGAATCGAAGGTCGAGCAGTACTTGAAGAAAAACTGGCGGCAGCCTTGCGCGCGCAGCCATTCGAGTGCGGCAAGCGATTGCGCCACGGCGTCGGAGGCGTCGATCGTCCGCGACTTCAGCGCGACCACGAGCGCGTCGGCTTCGATGCGCGTGTCGGCGCCGGGCACGCCGATCGTCTGAACGGTGCGCATGCCGCCGCGCACCAGCATGTTTGCGAGGTCGGTCGCGCCCGTGAAATCGTCGGCGATACAGCCGAGCAGCGGCTTGCTTGCAGAGGCGTTCGTGTTCGTCATATCGTTGCGCCCTTCTCGCTTAGCGCTTCGCGGGCACATCGATGCCCGGGAAAATCTTGATGACGGCCGAATCGTCTTCGCCGCCGTGCCCCGCCGTCGACGCCATCATGAACATCTGATGCGCAGCCGCCGACAACGGCAGGGGAAACTTCGAGCGTCGCGCGGTATCGAGCACGAGGCCGAGATCCTTGACGAAGATGTCGACGGCCGACAGCGGCGTGTAGTCGCCGTTGAGAATGTGCGGCACGCGGTTTTCGAACATCCACGAGTTACCGGCGCTGTGCGTTATCACGTCGTAGAGCGCGTCGGGATCGACGCCTTCGCGAAGACCGAGCGCCATCGCCTCGGCGGCGGCGGCGATGTGCACGCCCGCGAGCAACTGGTTGATGATCTTCACCTTCGAGCCCGCGCCATGCTGCTCGCCCAGCCGGTACACCTTGCCCGCCATCGCGGCGAGCACGTCCTCGCACGTGGCGTACGCGGCAGCGGGCCCGGACGTCATCATCGTCATTTCGCCCGATGCGGCGCGCGCCGCGCCGCCCGATACGGGCGCATCGAGCAGTTGCAGGCCGGCCGCTTCCACGCGGCGGCCGAGGTCGATCGCGAACTCGGGCGCAACCGTCGCGCACGCAATCACGACGCCGCCCGGCTTCATCGACTTGACTGCGCCCTGCTCGCCGAACAGCACCGTTTCCGTTTGCGCCGCATTAACGACGAGCGTGACGACCACAGCGCACTGCGCGCCAAGCTCGGCGGGACTCGCGCAGGCCGTGCCGCCTGCGGCGACGAACGGGTCGAGCACTTCGCGGCGCACGTCGCATGCATGGACATTGAAACCGCCGCGCAACAGCGAACGCGCGACACCCATGCCCATCGCGCCCAGACCGATCACTCCGACATTTCTCGACATACCCTTTCCTTTACGAACAGTGCTGCAGACCGCGCGCCGCGCATCGCGCGAGCGCATGCGTTTGAGAAATGCGACTGCAAACTCAGCAGATCCCGGCTTCGGCCAAACGGCGCGCCGCGTTGTACATGTGCGTTTGCGCGGCATTACGCGCGGCCATCGGGTCGCCTGCGCGGATCGCCGCGGCGATCGCTGCGTGCTCGTCGCGCACCTGACGCGAGAAGTCCTCGCGCAGCGCCTCGTTGCGGCGCGTGACGACCGTGCCCGCTTCGAGGTATTGATTGAGAAACGTCAGCGTCTTCAGAAAGTACGGATTGCCCGTCACGGTGGCAATCGCGCGGTGAAACGCGACGTCTTCGGCAACGCCGTCGCGGCCTTCGGCGACGGCTTCATCGATCTTTCTGAGCGCGGCGTCGATCGCCATCATGTCGGCGTCGGTGCGGCGCATGGCGGCTTCCGCCGCGACTTCGGCTTCGATCGCGCGGCGCACCGCGAGAATCTGCAGCACCGAGCCGCCTTCCATCGCTTCCGCGTAGTCGATGCGCAGCGGCCGGATCGCGCCATGCGCGGCTACGTACACGCCGCTGCCCTGGCGCGGTTCGACCACGCCTTCGTTCTTCAAACGCGAAATGGCCTCGCGGATCACCGTGCGGCTGACGCCGAACTCCTGAGCGAGCACGGCTTCCGTCGGCAGCTTGCCGCCGCGTGCGAACGTGCCCTTGTCGATCTGCGCGAGCAGTTGTTGCGCCACGGTGTCGCTCAGCGCCCGGTTGGGAATTTTCTCGAACATATCAGCAGATTTGCCATGTCATCGGGTCATCATACAAATTTTGACACGTAGGAAGGCACCAGGGTGAACCCTGAAGACTGCACGCGGGATCGAAACATTAATGCGTCACGAGACCCGCGGCCTTCATCGCGAGGCGCAGAATCTCCACGGCACCCATCGTCACGCACACGCTGGCGGTCCAGATCGCCAAGAGCCACAGCACGCGCGAACGCCACACCCGCACGCCCTTGCCTCTCGCCTTCTCCGATTGCGTCGTCGTCATGGCGGCGCTCAGTGATACCCTTCGCCCGGCCGAACCTTGCCGCGAAACACGTAATAGCTCCACGCTGTGTACATGAGAATGAACGGCAGAATGAAAAGCGCGCCCACGAGCGAGAACAACTGGCTTTGCGGCGGCGAAGCCGCGTCCCAGAGCGTAATGGAGGGCGGCACGATATGCGGCCAAAGGCTGATGGCGAGGCCGCTATAGCCGAGGAAAATGACCATCAGCGTAATGATGAATGGCATGACCGTTGCCCGGCGCGCGAGCGAGCGCAGCTTCGCGAGGAAACCGAGGATGAGAAGCACCGGTACAGGAAGAAAGAACAGCAGGTTCGGCATCGTGAACCAGCGGTGCGCGATGGCCGGGTGCGCAAGCGGCGTCCAGAGGCTCACGAGACCTATCGCGATCAGCAACGCCCACGCAAGCGTGTACGAAAGCTGGTACATGTGCGTCTGCAACGGCCCTTCGGTCTTCATGATGAGCCACGTGCAGCCCAATTGCGCGTAGGCCGCAAGCAGCGCGACGCCGCAAAAAAGCGGGAACGGTCGCAACCAGTCGAGCGAGCCGCCTACCCACTCGTTGTTGCGCACCGGAAAACCGTCGATGAATGCACCCAACACCACGCCCTGCGCGAATGTCGCGACGAGCGAACCGCCGATGAATGCGAGATCCCACAAATGCCGCCGGTGCTCGTGGGCCTTGAAGCGAAATTCGAAGGCCACGCCGCGAAAGATCAGCCCAATGAGCATGATGATGAGCGGCAGATACAACGCGCTCAGCACGACGGAATACGCAAGCGGAAACGCGCCATAAAGCCCCGCGCCGCCCAGCACGAGCCAGGTCTCGTTGCCGTCCCACACGGGCGCCACCGTATTCATCATCACGTCGCGCTCTTCCTTGTCGCGCACGGTGAAGAACAGCAACCCGATGCCGAGGTCGAAGCCGTCCATCACGACATACATCATGATGCCGAATGCGATGATCGCGGCCCAGATCAAGGTGATATCGACGCCCATTGAATCGCCTCCATTTCCGTTCTTCGGGTCACTCCTGGGTCGGTGCCCGCTCGACGCGCTCGGGCGCCGCCGACAGCGGCCGCGCCGGCGTGCGCGAGCGTCCCGCGCCGCCTTCCGTCACGCGCTCGCCCTCGTGCGGCTCTGGCCCCTTGCGCACGAGCCGGAGGATATAAAGGATGCCCGTGCCGAACAGCGCGAAATAAACGACGACGAAAAGCGCGAGGCTCAGGCCAACCTGTGCGGGAGGCGTCGGCGAGGTGGCGTCCACGGTCCGCATCACGCCGTAGATGACCCACGGCTGGCGCCCCACTTCGGTCGTGACCCAGCCCGCAAGCAGCGCGATGAGGCCTGCGGCGCCCATCCATTGCGCGAATGCCAGGAACGGACGCGACGAATACAGCTTGCCGCGCAGCCGCAGCAGGAGCGCCCACAGGCCCATCGCGATCATCAGGAGGCCCATGCCCACCATCGCGCGAAAGCTCCAGAAGACGATCGTCGAATCGGGGCGGTCTTCGGGCGGGAACGATTTCAGCGCCGGAATTTGCCGCGTCAGGCTATGCGTGAGGATGATGCTGCCGAGCACGGGAACCTCCACGGCAAAGCGTGTTTGCTCGGCCTTCATGTCGGGCCAGCCGAAGAGGATGAGCGGCGAAGGCTGGCCCGGAATGTTCTCCCAGTGACCTTCGATGGCCGCGATCTTCGCGGGCTGATGCTCGAGCGTATTGAGGCCGTGCGCGTCGCCCACCACGGCCTGGATCGGCGCGACGATCACCGCCATCCACATGGCCATCGAAAGCGCGGTGCGGATCGGCGTGTTGTCGTTGCGGCGACGCAGATGCCATGCCGAACTCGCGCCCACGAAACACGCGGTGGCGAGAAACGCGGCAATGGCCATATGCGCGAGACGGAACGGGAACGAGGGATTGAAGACGACGGCGAGCCAGTCGACGGGCACCGCGCGGCCATCGATGATCCGGTAACCCTGCGGCGTCTGCATCCAGCTATTGGACGAGAGTATCCAGAACATGGAAACGAGCGTGCCGAGCGCAACCATCGACGTGGCAAGAAAATGCAGGCCCCGCCCCACGCGGTTCCAGCCGAACAACATCACCCCGAGAAAGCCGGCTTCCAGAAAAAAGGCCGTGAGCACTTCGTAAGTCAGCAGCGGCCCGGTGATGCCCCCCGCAAAGTACGCAAAGCGGCTCCAGTTCGTGCCGAACTGCCACGCCATCACGACGCCCGAAACGACGCCCATGCCGAAGTTCACGGCAAAGATCTTCGACCAGTGGTAGTAAAGATCGCGGTAAGCCTCGCGCCCGGTCTTGAGCCAGAGCGCCTCGAGCACGGCCAGGAAACTCGCGAGCCCGATCGTAATGGCCGGAAAGATGATGTGAAAGCCGATCGTGAAGCCGAACTGGATGCGCGCGAGAATGAAGGCCGTCGTGTTCGAAGTATCCATGCCAGGTGCCCAATGCCAACGTATGCGCCCTGGCATGCATCCTGCGTTCCCGCCGCATGGCCGGTGCGCACAGCTAGTGTTCACTGATTCGTTGAGGACACCCACACCTGCGACGAGAGTGGGCAGCAAAAAGTACGACAAAGTCGTCGGCGACGTGGGCCGCGCCGGTCATCACAGCATACGCGGCTTCCGATGAACCGGCGATAAAGTGGGCAAGCGCGCGTGGGGTTGCGCGCCGGCGTCAAGCCTGTCGCGCGGGGTGGTCTGCCTGCCGACCCGGCAGCCTTAACCCGCCGTTCATTCGGTAAAGTCACCCACTTCGATATCGAGCAGCGCCATGCTCATCGACTTGCCGTGCGCGTCCAGCGCCAGCGAACGCGTGACGCCTCCCCCCAGCGCGTTACCGAGCACGAAATTGAACGCGCCCAGCAGCGGCAGTTCGTAGCGCACGACCTCACCTTTGACCACGTCGGCGAGATGCGCCTTGACGCGCTCCGGCGTCAAGACGTTGCGCAGATGGGCGTAGTGCTTTGCGTCATAGCAGATCACGGAAATATTCAGCGTATTGCCTTTGTCGCCGGTGCGGCCATGGGCCAGTTCACGCAGTTTCATCGCTTGCCTCGACAACCTGGAAAGCCGGATTCACCTGTTCGCGCGGCAGCAACACAGACTGCACGGCGAGCACCTCGCGAGTCGTCTTCGTTACGCCCCCGCCGCCCGCAGGCCCGTTGGTGTAGAGCGTTTCGACCTCGTTGCCGATGCGCGCCGCTTCCTTCGCGTTCGCCGTGCGCCCCGCCACGCGAATACGCACTTCGTATGGCTCGTCGTGATTCGCCACGAGTGCATCCCCATAGAGGGCATTCATGCCGATCACGTCGAAGCGCAATTCGGTCGTGTCGATGCCCGTGATCCCAAGTCGCTCCCGCACGATGTCGAGCGCGAGTCGCGCACGCTCGACCGCGCCCGGGCCGCCATAGGAAATCTGCCCCTCGCCGATGTAGCCGTCGACATACGCAACCGACACCTTCAGCGTTCCGGTGCGTGTGCTGCCGCGTCCGCCCGTCACACGCACGCGGTCTTGCGCCTCTTCCACGACACGCACTCCGCTGAAATCAGCGACGACATCGGGTTGAAGGTAGCGTTGCGGATCGTGAATCTCGTAGAGCAACTGCTCCTTGCATGTCGCCGCGGTCACGCGGCCGCCCGCATGCGGCACCTTCGTCACGACGACGCTGCCATCGGCGCTCACTTCGCCGATCGGAAAACCTAGCCGCGCGAGATCGGGTACGTCCTTGAAACCGGGATCGGCGAAGTAGCCGCCTGTGACCTGCCCCGCGCATTCGAGCAAATGCCCGACGACGGTCGCCTGTCCGAGCGTGTTCCAGTCGTCCGTGCGCCAGCCGAACTCGTGAATGAGGGGTGCCGTAAACAACGACGGGTCCGCGACGCGCCCAGTCAGCACGATATCCGCGCCCGCCGCGAGCGCCTCGACAATAGGCGCCGCGCCGAGATACGCATTCGCCGAAACGATGCGGTCCGTGTAGTGGCTGACATCGTCGCCGGACTCTTCGAAGCGCAGTTGGGAGCGCAGGACGACATCGAGCACATCGTCGCCAGTGACGGCGGCAATCTTCAGTCCACCGAGTCCAAGCGCCTGCGCGATCTGGGCGGTCCTGATCGCCGCTGCACGCGGATTCGCCGCGCCCATGTTCGAAATGATCCGCACGCCGTTGCGCATGGCGACCGGCAGGACGGCGCGCATGCGCGCTTCGAGCAGTGGATCGTAGCCGAGTGCGGGATCGTGACGGCGCGTCTGTTGGGCGATCGCGACCGTGCGTTCCGCGAGGCATTCG
Organism: Paraburkholderia sp. CNPSo 3076; assembly: GCF_026343935.1. Lineage (NCBI taxonomy): Bacteria > Pseudomonadati > Pseudomonadota > Betaproteobacteria > Burkholderiales > Burkholderiaceae > Paraburkholderia > Paraburkholderia sp. CNPSo 3076. The sequence continues at coordinate 40,949 of NZ_JAPMAL010000005.1, forward strand.
AATACGAGGTAGTCCAGCGCGCCGTGCTCCGCGAGTTCGGCAGCGGGTTCGATGCGGTCGCCCGAGTAGCCTGCGCCCGCGCCTATCCGTATGCGCCTTGGTGATTCGGTCCGGTTCATGACTGCTACCACTCCTGTTTACAGCGGAAACACGCCCAGCACGACGCACGCGATCGTCATGACGATCGACGCGCCGAACAGCAGCGGAAACGTGAACTTCTGATGATCGGCCAGATCGATTCCACACAGGCCGACGACGAGAAATGTCGCCGGCGTGAGCGGGCTCACGGGAAAGCCGGTGGTCATCTGGCCGAGCAGCGCGGCCTGGCCAATGTGCACCGCCGGCACACCGAGCTGCGACGCCACTTCGGCGATCACAGGCAGCACGCCGAAATAAAACGAATCGGGGTCGAAGAGCATCGAGAGCGGCATGGACAGCACACCGAGCACGACCGGAATGTGCCCGGCAAACGCAGGCGGCACGAAACCGACCGCCGCCTGCGCCATCGCCTTGAGCATGCCGCTGCCCTGCATGATGCCGGTGAACACGCCCGCTGCGAGCAGAATGCCCGCCATCATCAGCGCGGCGCGCGCGTGGGCGTCGATGCGCTTGCGCTGCATGTCGACGTTCGGGTAGTTCACCATCAGCGCGATGCACAAACCCACCATGAACATGATCGCGGGCGGAATCTTCTCGCCCATCACGACCATCGTGCCGAGCACGACGATCGTCAGCACGATGTTGAACCAGAAGTTCTTCGGGCGGCGCAGCGCCTGCTCCTCGGCTGTGAGTTCGCGTTTGGGCAGCGCAATCGTGCCGCTGGCGGAGGAATAGCCGAGGCGCTTTTCCTCGCGCCTGCCGAGCCACCAGGCCATGCTGAACACGAACACGAGGCCGATCGCCTGGACCGGAATCAGCGGATTGAAAAGCGCGGATATCGGCAGATGCAGCGACGCCGATGCGCGGATCATCGGCCCCGTCCACGGCAGGAAGTTGATGCCCGCCGCCATCGAAACGGCCGCCGCCAGCACGCGCTTGTCCATGTTCAGGCGCTCGTACAGCGGCAGCATGGCGGGGATGGTGACGAGAAAGCACACGGCGCCGGAGCCGTCGAGGTGAATGAGCAGCGCGAGCAGCGTCGTGCCCACCACGATACGCGTCGGTTTGGTGCCGACCGTGCGCAGGATGCGGTCGATGATCGGATCGAGCGTGCCCGCGTCCGTGATCGTGCCGAAATAGAGAATCGCGAACACGAACATGCCGACGACGGGCGCGAGGCCTTTCAATCCGTCGATGACGAACTTGCTCGTCTGAAAGCCGAATCCGCCGATCAGCGACGCGACGAGCGGCACGATGATGAGCGCGACGAGCGGCGACATGCGTTTTGAAAGAATCGCGGCCAGCAACACCACGATCGTCACGAGCCCCAGCAACGGCAGCATGTTGTGTCTCCAGTCTTGTCTTTTAGTGCGGACCAGCGTAAGTTCGGCGCTGCAATAACACAATTGAAATGAATTGATCGCAGCTATCACAGTTCATTATGGATCTCAATCTCCGTGACATTCGTGCTTTCGTGACCGTGGCGCACGCGGGCAACTTCACGCGCGCGGCGGCCCGGCTGCATTTGTCGCAGCCCGCGCTAACCGTGCAGATTCGACGCCTCGAGGAAACGGTGGGCGCGCGTTTGTTTGACCGCAACAGCCGCAGCGTGGCGCTGACCCAAACGGGCCGCGAATTGCTGCCTATCCTGACGCGATCGCTAAGCGATATGGAGCAGGCTCTTAGAGATGCGCGCGCGCTCGGCGACGGGTCGAGCGGCACGGTGCGACTCGCGTGCCTGCCGACCTTCGCCGCCAGCGCGCTGCCCGAGCTGATCCAGGCGTTTCGCCAGCGCGTGCCACAGGCGCGGTTTCAGGTTCGCGATGTCGTCGCGAGCGCCGTCAACGCACTCGTGCGCAATGAAGAGGTCGATATCGGCCTGACCGGCGGCCATAGCGTCGATGCGACACTCGATATCCTGCAGACGGGCGAGGACCGCCTCGTGATCGTGTGTCCGAAGACCCACCCGCTTGCGCGTAAGCGCACGGTGACGGTCGACGACTTCGCTTCGCTGCCGCTGGTGCTGACCGCGCCGGGAACCAGTGTGCGCGCGGTGGTGGACGCCGCGCTGTCGAACTCGCGTTGCACGCCCGATATCGCGTGTGAGCCGATGTACATGATGACTGCGGTTGCGATGGTGCGCGGCGGCCTCGGGATCTCCGTGCTTCCGGAATCCGCGCGCGAAGTGCATGCCGAGCGTGGTCTCGTTATGCGGCCGATCGACGATCCGGCGTTCGTGCGGCCGATTGCGCTTGTCAAGAAGCGCGGTCGGACGCTGCCTCGTGTGACTGAGGATTTTGTCGATACGGTCGATCTTGGGGGCAAGGTGGGGGGTGACGCGGCCTGGACGTAGCGGTCCACTACGGCGGAGAAGGCGGCCCCTGCATCGGGCCCGGCGAGTCGATCAGCAGGCTCCCCGGGGCGCGACCCGGCACAATTGTTTAGCCGCAAGCGTCCGCCTTCGCGCTTGTCGCATTTCGATCGGCGCGGCTCAACGACCGCCGCCGTGACTCGTTCGTACCGTTAAACGATTCGAAACCGCTCTGACGCCGCGAACTGACCTTGCCGCGCTACTGGCCCGCTCGATCTGTGAACGCTGTGGTACCCACCCAGTCAGCGTAGCGATGCCGCCGCGCACCTGTACGTGAATATTCATGGAGTTCAGCCCGGGATTGCGCACGAGAGCTCGACGGACGTCGCCAGCTAGCATGGTATCGGACCTCCGTCGCGGCGCGGCCGTTGCAACCGCCGCCGTTTGCGCGGAGCTGTCGACAGGTGGACTTACCGTTGTTTGTGCGTCGGCACAGGGCGCGCCGCCTGCGATGGCAATTGCCAGCGCGGCACCGACGACTTGTCCTCCAAGGCGACTTCCCATGCTCCCTCCGGGTCGGCTTCCGAACGGCACCTCGCGACGTACGTTCTCGCGTGAGCCCAACAGCGCGCGCAACGGTAAGACGGACACCCGACGTGCTCATGCGTGGATATCGTCACTGCTCAATATAGCTTCTCGTCGCGCACACGAGAGACCGATCGCCAGTGCAGATGTCACAGGCTTTGACCCCGGTATTTGAAGGCCCTTCGGAAAGGTACGAATACCCCGAGCTGCAAACGCGTGTCCAAACAGTCCGAGCCGATACATCTGGGGTTGTCCAGACACACGAATGGTCTACCGGCAGGGGCTGCGCATCCCGGAAGTCGCCGGTGGCCGCATGGGGACTTCCTTCCGGTGGGTGGGCGCCGGTCACGAGGACTGGCGGGGGCTCGACACCCTGGACGGCGCAAGAAGGCGCACCGCGCCGATATCCGGTGATCTGTTACAGGCGCGGCGGCGCGACCGCGTCGCTCCCGGCCTGGGCCCCACGCCCGCCCGACGGGCTGCCCAGGGGCCTGCGGCGGGACCCGTCGCGCTCGACCTCCACGATGCGCTCAAGGTCATCTTCGCGGGCGCCGCGGCGTGGCTGCCCTCGCGGGAACCTGGGAATCTGGCAGCATGGCTGCCGCCGGTTCATTCCCTGGGGTGCTTCATGTTTTCCGATTCGATGGCCGCATGCCATTCCTCGCTCGCCTCATCGGGTTCCAGCGCGTCGTCGATGGACGCGCTCGCGCGCTCGGCGGCCGCCCTCGCTTCGTCTGCCTCGACTTCAGGTCCCCCGTCGGTGACCTCGGGGGGCCGGATCATCTCCTTGAGCATCGCGTCCAGCTCGGGCGTATCCCATGGAAGGTGACGCTGCATTTGCAACTTGATGTAGTGCCTCACTTCCGCATCCTGCTCAGCAGTCAGAGGCAATCCCCGAAACGTGCTTTCCGGGCCGAGGTCAATCATGGCGTCCTCCTGTTGCTAAGGCCTGCTGTCTAGTAGTGTAACCCCGGTGTCACGGCCCCGCTCCCTGAGCGAACGCACCCAGCAGCGCGACAAGGATGAAGTGCGAACGGAGACAAACCCTCTGCGGCAACTTCCGGTGAATATGCGTGACCGTGTCGCATCGTCGTATCTGATTCCATTCGATGAGGTAGCAATGAGGCACGATCGGAGTGGCGGCGAGTCTCCGCCTTGTGGTTCGCGCAGGACCTCCAATGGTTTTAAGTTCTCACATGGCTTTCGCCAGAAACCGCGCGGGTCAGATGGTCGCGGCGAGCGACCTGCCGTCCGTTGGACCGGCGATTTTCCATTGCGCCGGCTGCGGTGGCGAGGTCACCCTGTGTCGTCAAAGCGCTTCTCAGGCCTGCTTCCGGCACGTGCGTCCTGCTGCCTGCGAGCTTGGTGCGCTGCGAGCGCTGCACGCGGCGGCGTTACAACTGCTTGCTGAGAGCCGGTTCGTCTACGCTCCTGCGCCAACACAGAACGGTAATGGACATGGCAATCGCCACATGATTGAAGTGTGGGGCCAGGCGTCGGTCTGCACCACAGTGGATGGAATCCCGGTAGATTTCTTTGCAGAGACGCTGGCTGGGCCGCCACTTATCATCCAGATCGCCATCAAGTCGTTGTCCACCGTATCGACGCAATCGACCATCCGGGCCCTTGGCTATGCTGCGCTTGAAATCTCGATCCCGAACCCGGGCGAAGTCCTGGGCCTCGGCGATCTCCGGGAAGTCGCACTGCATGGACTCACGAACAAGGTCTGGCTGTGGCACCCTGCGATCGGCGACCGCGAACGTCATGCGCAGCCGGAGCGACAGTCGGCCGAAGTGGCGCTGCTCTTCGCCGAGGCCGAAAAGCCTGCGACGAAGCTGTCGGTACCTGTAGCCGTCGCGCCATGGGTGAAAGCCGGCGGGCTCGCGGCCGATGCAGCTTATCGGCAACTGCCTGTCGCGGAGAAGATCCGTGCCCTCGAGCAACAGCTTGGCAAGCCATGGGAGCGCTGGCCGGATGCCTTCGACACCCTTTCCGGTCACGTCAATTGCTTAACTCATCACCGCGAGCCGGTTTCGCGGGTCAATCTGTCCGCATGTAAACGCGAAAGCTCATCGCCGTATCAACGACCACAACAGCAGCGCCAGCAATAGAACCGAGATCCCCTGCCAGAACAGCACTGGTTCGCTCTCGAGCAAGGGCTTGCGTCGAACCGGAGCCATCGCACCCTGGCCGCTCGAAAGGCGCTCGAGATCGGCGCAGACTGCGAGTACGTCCTGATACCTGCGTGCGGGATCGGACTGCAGCGCTTTCTCCAGCACGAGGTCAAGCCAATGCGGCGCGTCGAGCCGGTACTCGTAGAGCGGCACGCGACCATTGAAGCCGTACGGCAGTTTGCCGCCACTGAACAGCCGGTAAAGCGTCACGCCATACGCAAATACCTCGGAGCGCGCATCGCCTTGCGCACCCCTCATCAACTCAGGCGCCATGTACGCGGGTGAGCCAGGCGCGGAGGCTGGGCCCGGTAGCTCCATACCGGGCATATAACCAAAGCCCAGGTCGAGCAGGCACGTCCTGTCGTCCTGCATCACCAGCACGTTCTCGGGCTTGATATCGCGATGGAAGACATTGCGCCGATTCAGCGCGTCGATCGAGCGGCCCAATTGCCGTGCTATTCCGATCGCGCGCGGCAGCCCTATGGGCTCGGGCGCCGAAAGCAGCTTTTCGAGCGTGACTCCCGCGCCGAGCGGCATCACCACATAAAGCCGGGTTTGCCGATTGGCGTCAACAGGCAGCGGCGCGAGCACGCCGACGTCGCCGACCTTGCCTGCGAGCCAGCGCTCCCGCACGGTCGACTGGCGTATGTTCTCGTCTTGCTCGACGCGCGGTTTGGGAAACTTGAGCGCCAGTGGCGTGTCCGGATCGGCCAGATCGTAGCCGGCGAAGATCCGCGAATAGAAGCCATCGCTGAGCACGCTCTTGAGCAGATATCCATCGATCACGTCGCCGGCGTCGGGCACGGCGAGAATCGGCAGCATGCCGACCACTCGCTCCAGGTAGCCGACGTCGAGCAAAGGCACGCTGCCGACGTCAATCACCGCGCTCGTGACGTCGTCCTGGGAGCCGCGCGTCAGTGCCAGCGCGTCGAGTCGGCGCGCAGTTTCGAGCGCGCCATTGCGCGTCGCGAGCACCGTCTGCAGTTCCCGCACTGGCACATGACGATAAAGACCGTCTGAGCACAATAGCAGGCGATCATCCTCGCGCAGTTCGAACGTTTCGAAGCGGGTCACGAGCGCCGGGTTCATGCCAACGGCGTGCGCCACGTACGAACCAAAAGCAACCGGCACAATGTCGTCTTCGCCGATTTGTGCCAGTTGCCCGTCGCGCAGCAAATAGAGCCGCACATCTCCGGCCGCTACCAGATACGCTGTGGCGCGCCGTATGACCAGCGCTGCAAATGACGCGGCCATCTGTTTAAGCTTTGGATCGACGCGGCCCATGTGGTGCAGCCAGCCGTGCACCGCCTGTAGCGAACGCGCAGCGGCCACGCTGGGCTGGAGCGTTTCGGGTAGCCCGTAATACGCATCGATGAAGGTACGCACCGAAAGCTCGGCCGCGACCCGGCCACCCTGACTTCCGCTCACACCGTCTGCCAGCGCGATCACACTGCCACGCGCGGCGCGCGCAGCAAGGTCGCCGAGCATCACGCCGAAATAGTCTTCGTTGACGCGATTTTGCCCACGCAGACGCGCCGGGCGGGAGACGCAGCCGATCTCGAGCGCGGCGCATTCGCCGCGCTCGGGCTGCAACTGCAAGTCGACTTCCTGAGGATCCGTTTCGCGAGGAGCAATGGCCGTCCCGGCTGCATGGACCGACCTCCAGTCCGCAGCCGGTGCGTAAAGGTGGTCCAGGGAGCGCGGTTCAGTCATTTACTTTTTGCCGTGAGTCATCACGTCGCTGGTTTCCAGATCGTGTTCGATCTTCTCGAGCACCTGAGGCGAACGCTTCTTCAGCATGAGCAACCAGACCGTGCCGACCAGCATGTACGCTACGAACAGATACGGCAGTATGTTATACGGATAGTCCGGCACCGGATAGACGCTGCCGATCACTGCGCCGACCATCGCCAGCGCGCCAAGCACGCTCCACAGCACGTTGACCGGCTTGAGCACGCCCAGCTTCTTCAGATAGATAGGCGCGGAAACCGCGACGAGAAAATAGGTCACCAGAAAGCCAAAGGTGGCGAACGTACTCGTGTAACCGAAGGTATTGAGCGGACCGGTGCCAAGCATCGCAATGCACACAACGAGCGTCACGATCGAGGAAAACGCCACGGCGAGATACGGTGTCTGGTGCGTGCGGTGAACCATCCCCATCGAGCGATGCACGAACTGGTAGCGTCCCATGGAATACAGCAGGCGGCTCGACGAGTTGATGCACGCGAGCACACACGAGAACGCGCTGACCGAGGCGATCAGATAAAACACCGGGCCGAGCGGCGAGGCGCCGACGCTCGTCAGCAACGTGGTAAGCACGGCCGAATCGGCGCCGAGCTTGGCTGCATCGTCGTGGTAGGCGATCGTCATCGAATACGCGACGAACATGAAGAAGACACCCGACAGGATCAAGCTCCAGACCACGGCGCGCGGGATGATGCGCAGCGGGTCGCGGGTCTCCTGGCCAAGCGAGGCAGCGCTTTCGAAGCCCACGAACGAGAAAATGCCCAGCACCATGCCCTGCGCCATGCCCTTCCCGCTCACGCCCTGCAGGCTCAACTGCGTGTGGTCGACGATATGGTCGGGATGCAGGGCGAGCACGTAGATCAGCACGCCGCCCACGATCAGCACCGAAGCTGCCTCGATTGCCAGTGAGAGGCGCGAGGAAAGCTTCACGTCGCGTGCGGAGAAGAACCAGGCGAGAGCAATGAAAACGGTGTAGACCGCCCACGACGGGATATTGATGCCCCAGGAAGAGAAGGCATTCTGCACGAACACCACACCTGCGGCACCCACCCCCATCGCGGTGCCCACATACGCCGCGATCAACCCCCAGCCGGCCATGCCCCCTGCCATCGGCCCGAGCGCGCGCGAAATATAGATGAAGAATGACCCAGCGGTGGCAATCCGGCTCGAGAGCGCGATGATGCTCATGCTGACCAGCAGCAGCCCGAGCGTCGAAAGTCCATAAATCAGCCAGGTCCCCGCGCCCGCCAGCGCCGCGATCGCGGTCACATTGATCGAAGGCGTAAAGGTTGGCGAAACGTTTGCGATAGATTGGCCAATCACCTCGGCAAAACCTAAAGTACCGGCACGCAGGCCGGTTGACGATGCTGGCGCGGTGCTTTGCGTACTCATGTAGGGCTCCTGAAAGATTGGTGATTTAACGGACTTTCCTTAAATTTCCCAGAGTCAAAAATTCCAGCCAACTGAATTTAATTGTTCCAGCCAGGAATCCACGAAGTGCCCGCGAGCGGCACGCGTGCCATCGCGGCGGCTTCCACGGTCAGGGCGACCAGATCCTCGGGCTCGAGGTGATGCACGTTCTGCTTCCCGCAGGCACGCGCGATCGTCGTCAGTTCCATGTTCAGCGTCTTCAGGTAATTGCGCACGCGGCGCGAACCTTCGTCGGGCAGGACGCGCTGTTCGAGAACGGCGTCCTGGGTCGTCACGCCAACGGGGCATTTACCGGTGTGGCAGTGGTGGCAGAAGCCCGGCGACGTGCCGAGCGCGGCATAGTCGGCAGCCGCCGAATGCAGTGCGCCGTTCTGGAAGTAGCTGTCGCTATTGCAGCCGAGTGCCATCAGCATGCCCTGCCCGATCGCGACGGCGTCTGCACCAAGCGCCAGCGCCTTGGCTACGTCGGCTCCGGTCCGAATGCCGCCCGACACGATCAGCTGGACCTGCCCTTTCATGTTCAGGTCTTCGAGGGCGTCCACCGCCTGGCGCACCGCAGCCAGCGTCGGAATCCCGACGTTCTCGATGAAGCAGGTCTGGGTGGCCGCGGTGCCCCCCTGCATGCCGTCGATCACGACCACGTCAGCGCCAGCATGGACGGCGAGCTTGACGTCATTGAACGTGCGGGTCGCCCCGACCTTCACATACACGGGCGTGTTCCAGTCAGTAATTTCGCGCAGTTCCTGGATCTTGATCGCCAGATCGTCGGGACCGGTCCAGTCCGGGTGACGGCTCGCCGAGCGCTGGTCGACGCCGGCTGGCAAGGTACGCATCGCCGCCACGCGCGGATTGACTTTCTGCCCGAGCAGCATCCCGCCACCACCCGGCTTTGCGCCCTGGCCAATCACGATTTCGATCGCGTCGGCACGGCGCACGTCGTCCGGATTGAAGCCGTAGCGCGACGGCAGGCACTGATAAACCAGCGTCTTCGACGAGCGGCGCTCCTCCTGGGTCATGCCGCCGTCGCCGGTGGTCGTGGACGTGCCCATCGCCGTCGCGGCCTGCCCGAGCGCCTCCTTGACGTTCGCGGACAGTGCGCCGAAGCTCATGCCCGCAATCGTGACCGGAATATCCAGCACGACAGGTTTCTTTGCGAAGCGAGTGCCCAGCACAGTCTGGGTCGAGCACTTCTCGCGGTACCCTTCGAGCGGATAGCGCGACAGCGAGGCGCCGAGAAACAGCAGGTCGTCGAAATGCGGCACGTGGCGCTTCGCGCCCAGACCGCGAATTTCATAAAGACCTCGCTGTGCCGCCGAGTGGATATAGTCGATCGTCTTGCGGTCGTAGCCGTGCGACTCTTCGTGCTGCAAACGAACGAATTGAACGGGTTTGGCATCCATGGGGAACCTTCTCAGAGAGCGTGTGTTCAATATTCCTGGTTGGCGTCGGCGTTCCAGTGATAGAGCGTGCGTGCCGACGCGATTCGCTTAAAGGACGCTGGATCGTGATCCAGCCCGCCCGCCGCGAGCAACACGCGCACTGCGTCGAGATCGGCATCGCTCATCGGTTCGTACTGCGCGTCCGCCCCGAGCGATTTCACTTCGCCGCGCACGTAGAGCACTGCTTCATAGAGCGAATCGCCCAGCGCGTCGCCCGCGTCGCCGCATATCACCATGCGGCCCGCCTGTGCCATGAAGGCCGAGAAGCTGCCCACCGAGCCGCCCACCACGATGTCGCCGCCCTTGAGCGAGATTCCGCAGCGCAGACCCGCGTCGCCGTCGATCACGAGCAGTCCGCCGTGCGCAGAAGCGCCCGCGCCGTTCGAGGCGAAGCCTCGCACATGCACCTTGCCGCTCATCATGTTCTCGGCGACGCCCGTGCCGGCGCTCCCCTCGATCACGATCGTCGCCTGCTGGTTCATCCCGCCGGCGTAGTAGCCCGCGTGGCCCTTGATCGTCACATGCAGGTCGGCATCTACGCCCACGGCGATGTTGTGTGCCCCATTCGGCGACGTGACGGCGATGCGCTGCCCCGCCAGCGCCGCGGTGTCGCCGTGCAGGTATTGGTTCAGGTCCCGGACCGTCTGCGTATCGAGGTCGAAATTCAGGCTTTCCATACGTACATCTCCTCGGGAGCGGGTTCGAAGACCTTCGCATTGCGGATATCGGGCAGATGCGCGAGCGAGCGAAACTCCGAGGCAATCGCTACGTAGTCGTCGTTCTCCGCGACCACGGCCGGCTTGCACGCGAACGGATCGCGGATCAGCGCGAGCTCGGTCGTCGTGCCCATCAGGAACGTATAGAAGCCGTCCAGGTCCTCGAAGCCTTTTTGCAGCGCCTCGGGCAGCGCATCGCCCTCGCGCAAACGCCATTCGATGAAACGGCAAGCGGCTTCGGTGTCGTTGTCGGTCTCGAAGTGGATGCCGAGCGGCTCGAGCTTGCGGCGCACGCCATACGGGTTCGAAAGCGATCCGTTGTGCACGAGGCAGAAGTCCTCTCCCGCCGTGAACGGATGCGCGCGGTCCGGCGTGACGGCCGATTCCGTGGCCATGCGCGTGTGGCCGACGAGGTGCGAGCCTTTGAGGTTCGCGAAGTCATAGCGCGCGGCCACTTCGGCCGGCGAGCCGATGTCCTTGTAGAGGTCGATCGAGCGTCCAGTGGAAAGCAGATAGAGCTTCGGACAGTGCTCGCGCAACCACACCTTGACGCGCTCCGCATCGCCCTGAAGCGTGAGCACTGCATGATTGCCCTTCGCGTCGAAGCGCGCGGTGACGTCCATGGCGTGATTGAGTGCGTCGGCGAGTGCGACCCAGGGAAATTGCGCGCCCTCGTCCGTGAAGCCCGCGTAGAGGCTCAGCTTGCGCTGGCTCGCATCCACCTCGCTGCCGAACACCGCAAGCCCCGCCGAATCGGGTCCGCGCTCGGTCATGCCGATCAGCATCGGCACCATCAGCTCGCCGAGCCGCTCGCGTAGCGCCGGCGTCTTCACCAGCAACCCTACGATTCCACACATTGTGTGTTCTCCTTAGAAAAATTCGAGGTAGCTCTTGAGTTCCCAGTCGGACACGTGCCGCATGTATTCGAGCCACTCCATGCGCTTGAGCTTGAGGAACTCACCGGCCAGGGGGCCGAGCGCTTCGCAGATCAGCGTGTCCGCCTCGAGCGCCTGCTCGAGGTTTTGCGGCAACACCGCAATGCCGTGCGCGGCAAGTCGCTCCGACGACCACTCGTAAAGGTTTTCGTTTGCAGGCGCGCCCGGATCGAGTTGCCGGTCGATCCCGTCGAGCCCCGCGGCAATCACGGCGGCCGTTGCGAGGTACGGGTTGCAGGAGCCGTCCGGCAGACGCAGTTCGATGCGCTCGCCGGGCATGCGCACCATGGTCGAGCGGTTGTTGTCGCCATAACTCACATAGGCCGGCGCCCACGTCGCGCCGGTGAGCGAGCGCCCCACCACGAGGCGCTTGTACGAGTTGACGGTCGGATTGCACAGCGCGGTGAGCGCGGGGGCGTGCGCAAGAATGCCGGCGGTGAACTGGTAGCCGAGCTTCGACAGGCCCATGCCCAGCGGGTCGCCGCCGTCGGCGAACAGATTGCGCTTGCCGTCGCCGATCGAGATGTGCATGTGCATGCCGTTGCCGGGCCGGTTCGCGAACGGCTTCGCCATGAACGAGCAGATCATGCCTAGCTCGTTGGCAATCTCCGACGCGGCCATCTTGAAGAACACGTAGTGATCGCACGACGTCAGGCAGTCGGTGTACGTGTAGTTGATTTCGAACTGGCCGTTGGCGTCCTCGTGGTCGATCTGGTAGACGTCGATGCCGACCGAGCGCAGTGCTTCGGTGAGCCGCTCGAGAAACACCCGCGTGCGCGATAGCCCCTTATAGTCGTAGCACGGCTTCGCCAGCGTGTCGCTGGGGTCGCACGGTTCGAGGGTTCCGCTAGCGGAGCGGCGCAGCAGCGAGAATTCCGGCTCGAGCCCTGTGAAAAGGGTCCAGCCGCGCTCGGTCAGGCGTGCTACCTGGCGCTTGAGCGTGACGCGTGAATCGAACGGCCACGCTTCGCCGTTCACGTGCCCTTCGCAGACGATGCGTGCGAGGCCCGGCTGCCACGGAACGGGCGTGAGCGTCGCGAGATCGCCGACTGCCATGAAATCGGGGCCGTTCGGCTCGATGCCGACACCCCAGATCGCAAACCCTGCGAAGCCGGCTCCCGCCTTGAGCACCGTCTTCAAATGCGCGACCGGCACCGACTTGGCCTTTGCGACACCATGGATGTCGACGAACTGCGCCAAAACGTATTTCACGCCCTGCTGAGCAAGCCAGCCTTGCGCGTTTTCTGCCGAGTCGAAACGGGGCACGCTTCCGGGCTCGCTGAGCGGCAGCTTACTCGCGTCGTTCAGATTCATCGTCACTCCTTGCACCAACTCCGTTTGCGGTTGAAAGAGGCTGGGCACATCGCGCCTGGGCCGGTTCCGGGGACTTGCTGGCCATCGTTCAGGGCGCTCATGCGCACCCGCCATTGCGCACTCGTTACGCACTTCTCGTTACGCGCTCCGTCTGGAATTCCTTTTCCTCCCATGCAACAATGCTTCATGGCGTGAAACAGCCGGCGCGCGCCACTGCGTGCCGGCCAGCTACGCGTCAAGCATTTCTACCGAGGCCGATCATGCACACTGGGGACGACAGCAAAACTGCGCTCGAGCGCTTTCTGGGCGCCACCATTCGCGACTTGCGCCAGCGCCACGCGCTGACCATCGCGCAGGTGGCCGAACAAGCCGGCATCAGCCGCGGCATGCTCTCGAAGATTGAGAACGCGCAGACCTCGACCGGGCTCGACGTCCTGCACCGCATCGCCCAGGCGCTCGGCGTCTCCCTTTCCGCGCTCTTTCGCAACTTCGACGTGCCGCAAGGCGACGCGCAACTCGTCAAGAAAGGCGCGGGCATGGAAGTCGTTCGCAAGGGCACCAAACGCGGCCACACCTACCATCTGCTCGCCTACGACCAGGGCCCGCGCAAAGCCTTCGAGCCCTTCCTCATCACCCTCGAAGACGAAGCGGAGCGTTTTCCGACCTTCGAGCATCCGGGCACCGAGTTCATTCACATGCTCAAGGGGGTGATCGAATACCGCCACGGCCAGCAAACCTACATCCTCCATCCCGGGGACACGCTCACCTTCCAGGCCGATATTCCGCACGGCCCCGAGCGCCTCATCAAGACGCCCATCCAGTTCCTGTCGATCTTCATCTATCCGCCGGGAACCGCCGAGTGAGACGCAAGCCTTGCAATCTCGCCTGTGCTGCTTCTTATGCAACGTCCGTGCCATTTTTATCATCATGAACTAAAAATTCCTGCTGATAAACGCCTGGCGCGCACGCCGGCCCTGTCCCGCTTACCTTCCCGATTCGCTCGCACCGGCGTTTGCCTGCTGACGGTGCGCGGTTTTCCTGCCTGCCGTGCGCTGCTGCACTGAATTGGGACGCGGGCTTACGCTCGATTATCAGAAATGCTTATGAACGCGGAGCGTCGGTGCGAGCGCCTTCACAGCGTCGAGCGCCGCCCCAACCATGCGGGAAAGCGTGGGCTGCATGGCTTCGGCGAGTTCCGCCCTGTAGTCGAATGGCGCATGCTCGTTCATGTAGGTGGACTGGCACATCTCCAGTTGAACCGCATGTATGCCCCGTTCCGGCGCGCCGTAGTGGCGAGTGATGTAGCCACCCTTGAAGCGGCCGTTCGCGACCCACCTGTACGGGCTCGCGGCCATCGCATCGACAGCGGCCTGCTGCACCGCTGCCGCGCACGTGCGTCCGTCCTGCGTGCCCAGGTTGAGGTCGGACAGCTTGTCGTTGAACAGGCGCGGCAGCACGCTCGCGATGGAATGCGCTTCCCAAAGCAGCACGTTCGCGTGACGCTCGCGCAGCCGCGCAAGCTCCGCCGCGAGCGCGTCGTGATACGGCTGCCAGTATTGCGCGACGCGCGTGGCCCGCTCCGCCGCGTCGGGTGCGCAGCCGGGCTTGTATATAGGTTCGCCGCGGAACGTTTCGCCGGGGCACAGGCCTGTCGTCGTCTGGCCCGGATAGAGGCTTTCGTCGTCAGGCGGCCGGTTCAGGTCGATCACATAGCGTGAGACGCGCGCGCCGATCACCGTCGCGCCAAGCTCGAGCACAAAGGCATAAAGGCGATCGAGATGCCAGTCCGTATCGGCAACGGTGAGCGCTTCGTCCGTATACAAATGTCGCAGCGCCGCGGGAATCCGCGTGCCCAGATGCGGAATCGATACCAGCAACGGCGCGTCGCCGCGCTCCAGCGAAAACAATTCGGACATCGCTACACTCCTCTCGTACAAAAATATTGCAGATCCGCTACATCAATGCGTCTTCGGGCAGTTGCGGCAGCGCGCGCGCGAGTGCCGGCCTGATGGGGGCGTCCAGCACGCGCCGCGTCAACGCAACGATCTCGTGCGCAAACGCGTCCCACTCGCCCTGTCGATGCAGCAGGAAGAAGTCGCGCCGTCCGAGCCGTCCGGCCGGCAGCGGCAACACGGCGATCTCGGGCAAATAATGGCGCGCCTGCCAGAGACACAACGGCGTGGAAATCGCGAAGCCGAGCCGGGCCGCGACGAGGCTCAGGAGCGGATCGGTCGCGTCGAATTCATAGCGGCGCGGACTGTTGATGCCGAGGTGCCGCGCATAGCGCTCGACCTGCTGTCCGATCACCGAGCGAGGCGTGTAGCGGATCATCGGCATTTCGAGCACAAGCGTGCGCCAGTCGATGTTCCCGCGCTCCGCAAGCAACGCGCGCGAGACGACCACGACGAACGCCTCCGAAAAAAGCGGCACCTCGACGATGCGTGCGTCGTTGAGGGTCGTCTGCGTGCACACCGCGAGATCGAGCTCGCGATCGTGCAACTGCTTGCTCAAGCCAGGGGTCAAGCCGGACCACAACGCAATCTGCCGAGCCGAGCCCGACACCGCGCGAATCAGCTCCGGGCCCACGGTCGCCGCGAACGAATCCACGCAGCCAAGCCGTACCGGCAACGTGCCCGCATTCGATGCGTCGCCAATGCGCGCGCTGACCATCTGCGCATGCTCGAGCAGCGAGCCTGCCAGTTCGAGCAGCGCGCGGCCCGCGACGTTCGGCCGTGGAGGCCGGCTTTCGCGATCGAACAGGACGACGCCCTGATCTCGCTCGAGCGCCGCGATGGCCTGGCTCACCGCGCTCTGGCTCACGCCGAGCTGCTTCGCCGCGCCGGTCATCGATCCGCTCTGGCACACCGCGAGAAAAGCCTGCAAGGCGTTGAGGTCGATTGGCGCCTGGGTGCGTCTCATGAGGAATGCTCCACGGATGTTTGTGCAAATGACGCGGGCCGCTTTGCGCTCCGTCTGCGCATGATGCGGCCCTGGACGGCCAACACGCGGAGGATCAGTGCTTGCGGTGATGAGCCATAAGCTTGCCTAATACAAAATAATGGCGCGCACCTGGGACGCAGAATTTGCCCATCGTTCACCCACGGGGGCCCCATGAGCCACTTTGACTATGTCGTGATCGGCGCCGGCGTGATCGGCACGTCCGTCGCCCACCATTTCGCCGCGCTCGGCGCGAAAAGCGTTCTCGTCCTCGATCAGGGCACGATCGGCGCGGGCACCACCTCGCAGTCCTCCGGGCTGCTGCGCACGCATTACTCGGTGCGCCAGAACGTCGAACTCGCCCGCGCTTCCTGGTGGGCCTTCAACAATTTCGCCGACTATCTCGGTGACGACGAAGCCTCCTGCGGCCTCGTCAAATGCGGCTACATGATCAGCGCGCCCGAGGGCGACAAGCTCGACCCGCTGGCAGCCTCGCTGCGCGCCCAGCAGGAAATGGGCATCGAGGTACAACTGCTCGACCGCCAGACGGCGCAGGCGCGCCTGCCGATCGCCACCTTCGACGACGCTGCGCTGATCGGCTTCGAGCCCGAAGCCGGCTTCGCCGACGCCTACCTCGTCGCGACCAGCTTCGCACGCTCTGCGCGCCGCCGCGGCGTGAAGATCATGGAAGGGGTGCGCGTGACCGGCCTCGTGCGCGAAGGCCGCCGCGTGGTGGGCGTGCAAACGTCGGCGGGACGCTTTGGTTGCGGCACGCTCGTCAGCACGCAAAACATCTGGACGCCTGAACTCTCCGAATGGATCGGCGTGCCGCTGCCGGTTAAGCCCGAGCGCCACACCGTGCTCGCGCTCGAATGCGAAGCCGCCCCCTACACGTTCGCCATGCCCGCGTTCAAGGACCTCGGCTCGCCGGGCATGCTCTATTTCCGCAGCTACGGCGGCAGCCAGATGCTGGTCTCCGAAGGTGTAGTGGGCGAAACGCTCAATGCGCCCGAGACCGAGCAGGGCGAGATCTCTCTCGACTATGTGGCCGAAGTCGGCGCACAGGTGGCCGAACATTTTCCCGCCTACGAAACGGCGGGCCTCGCCTCGTCGTGGACCGGTGTGTACGACGTCACGCCCGACTGGAACCCCGTGCTCGGCAACGTTGCCGACGTGGAAGGCCTCACGGTGGGCTTCGGCTTCTCGGGTCACGGCTTCAAGCTCTCGCCGGGCATCGGCAAGCTGCTCGCCCAGCACGCGCTCGGCCTGCCCACCGACGTCTCTCTCCAACCGTACGCACTCGAACGCTTTGCAAGCGGCGCGCTGCTGACCGGCAAGTACGGTCTGGGCGCGGTGTCGTAACGCCAGCACGCAATGTGCTTTTGCATGCAAACAGGAGAAAACAGATGACTGTCCGCATTCTCGTGCCCGTCAAGCGCGTGGTCGATCCGAACGTGCGCGTGCGCGTGAGCGCAGCCGGCGCGATCGAAACGGCGGGGCTCAAGATGTCGCTCAATCCGTTCGACGAATGCGCGCTCGAAAAAGCGCTGCAACTGAAGGAAGCCGGGGTGGCCTCGCACGTCACGGTGCTGACCTGCGGCCTGTCCGCGCACCAGGACGTGCTGCGCACCGCGCTCGCCATGGGGGCCGACGACGCGGTGCTGATCGACACGGGGGCGGCCACGGCCACGCTCGATTCGCTCGCCGTCACGCGGCTCGTGGCCGCACACATGAACGAGGTCGACTACGGTCTCGTGCTGTGCGGCAAGCAGGCCATCGACGGCGATGTGGGCGGCGTGGCCGCCATGCTCGCCGCGCTGCTGGGCTGGCCGCAGGCGCTCAACGCGAGCACGCTCGACGCCATCGACGGCGGCTGGCGCGCGAGCTGTGGCGACGATGCGGGCACCGCCGCGTGGCAGTTCGACGGCGCCGCCGTGATCAGCGCCGATCTGCGCCTGGCCGAGCCGCGCCGCGTGACGCTGCCGAGCATCGTCAAGGCAAAGCAGAAGGCGCTCGCCACGCGCGAAGCGGCGGCGCTCGGCGGCGTGTCGAACGCCCGCAGCCACGTGCTGAAACTGAACGATCCGCCCGTGCGCGGGCCTGGCGTGAAAGCGGACAGTGTCGAAGCGCTGCTCGCAGCGCTCGCCGATCAACGCGTATTCGAAACCGTGGGAGTTTGACTATGAGAACGCTGGTCCTGGCCGACACCGACGTGGGATCGATTTCCAATGTGACGCTGCGCGTGCGCGGAGCAGCACGGTGCCGCGCCGTGGTGCGTGAGCATCGCGACCCTCGATGGCCCCGCGAAGTTCTCGCAGTTCGCAGGCTACGACCGTACGCTGCTGCCCCATCGACGCCGCAGCGATCGACCTGCATTCGCAGGACGGTCAGTTGCTGGCGCGCGCCGGCCAGCCAGTGCATTTTTCCGGTAATCGTGAGTCTCGCCGGACAGTGGAATGTGGAGAGCGCGTTACAAGGCGCGCAACTTCAAGCAGTGGATGAGCAAGGGCCTGTACCTGGGCACGCTGATGGTGGGCATCGAGCAGAAGCTGCTGGGCGGCAACGTGCCGTGGACGCTGCATCACCAGCATCACTTCACCCGGCTGATTCCGGTGGCCTCGCATCTGCGAAGCGTTCCGTATCTGCGAAGCGCCCCGCATCGATCGCGCGTATGGCGTACTCGACCGTCTCCTGATGTGCGTCGTCCGCGCTCGCCCAGCGCTGTGCGACGCAAGGCAGGTGCCAGTCCTCGACCGTCTGCTCGCCGCGCCGGATACGCACAATGGCCATGTACCTGCCTGATCCCTGCGGAAGTACGCAGTGCCGCACAGCAATAGCGCTGGTTTCGATCGCGAAGCCTTTCCAGTTCTGATTGCGTGTATCGTCCATGGTTGTCTGAGCGCATGTGCCGAAACGGCGCGGACCCGGCGGCCTGCGCCGCACGACCGGAAACATTCCTGTGCATGTGCCTAACCAACGCTCACCTCGATACGACGGGGTTTCGCTTCCTCACGGCGAGGGATAGTCAGCCTGAGCACGCCATCGCGCAGTTGCGCGTCGATGCGCGAAACGTCGAAGTCCGGGCTGAGCGCGAAGGCGCGCCGGAATTGCGGGTGGCGAACTTCGCCATGCTGCAGCCTCAGCCCGGATGGTGTCGGAATCACCGCCTCCGCCTCGATGGTCAGATTGCCGTCCTGTACCCGCACATCGAGCTTCTCGCGCGGTACCCCCGGCAGGTCCGCATATAGCGTGATGCCCCTGCTGTCCTCCAACACGTCGACTGCGGGCGTGAGGCGGGCCGGCTGCTTCGCGGGTTCGCCGCGCTCACGGTCGGCGATGTCGTTGCGCGTCGCACCCGTGGCCAGTTCAGTGCGGTCGTTCATGGTGTCCTCCGTGATCTCATGGTTCACACCGTGCTCACTGCACGGTGACCGCGCGCGGCTTCGACGCCTCGGAACGTCCGATGCTGATGGTCAGGCAACCATTTGCATAGCGCGCATTGACGTTCCCGGGATCCGCGTGCTGGGGCAGCTCGATGACGCGCCGGAACGCGCCCATGAAGCGTTCGCTGGCATACACGCGCGTATCGTCACCCGCTTGCTGCTCGGGCGGCCTGCGTTCACCACTGATCGTCAGCAGTCCTTTATCAATCGAGACGTCGATCGCCGCCGGATCGAGCCCCGGTGCAAACGCAACGATCTCGACACTGTCGTCGGTGCTGCCGATGTTGAGTAGCGGAAACGTCTCGGTGCGCGTAGCGCGCAGGCTTGCGGGAAACCCCGCAAAGAGGCTGGCCATCTGCCGTTGCAGGCGGTCGAATTCGCCCAGCAGATCGGTGCTGAAGAAGGGATCGCTCATGACTGGCTCCTGGAAAACCGGGGCCGACACGGAGGACGAACGGAACCACGCGCCGAATGGAACCACGCGCTCCAGTCCGCCTGTCCGTGGGAAACCCCGCCGACAAACAAATCGAAACACGCAGCGCTTGTCGCGACTGCCTGAGCGATGGATAAAATAGCGCATGGAACGGAAATTTCAAGAGGCGCCGCAGCATGTCACGAGCGAAGTTTCATAGACGATGGCGACAGGCTTCAGGGACCGGCGCGAGTTTGCGCACGCCGCTGCGTCCCGTGGCCGCTGCGACGCACAACCCCCGGTTTGATGTGGGCCGTACTGGATTCGAACCAGTGACCAACGGATTAAAAGTCCGCTGCTCTACCAGCTGAGCTAACGACCCGGTCGACTTTTACCCTCGCCGTCACAGCGCTTTCGCGTCCTTGCCCTAACCGATATCGATCGTCCGGCGCGCGGACGGCGCTGGTTCCATTTTCGGAATGGTCAGCGTGAGAACCCCATTGTCGAACTTCGCCAGAGCGCGACCGGGATCGGCGTATTCCGGCATCGGAATCGTGCGCACGAAGCGCCCGTGGGCACGCTCCAGCCTGTAGCAGCCGTTCTCCTCACTGTGTACATCCTGCTTCTTCTCACCTTGGAGCACGATCGCGCCGTCCTCGACGCTCACTTTCAAGTCTTCGCGCTTCATTCCGGGCAGTTCGGCAGTCACACGCAGCACCGGTCCTTCATCGACGACGTCGATACGCGGCTGGAAACGCGACGAACTGAAGTCGCCAAACCACCGGTCGAGCGCGCCACGGCCCGCAAACGGGTCAAGAAAAAATTCCTCCATTGCGCGCCATGGTTCGCGTGAAAACAGTCGCGCGATGTCGGGCATTGAGGCACGTTCGTTTTCGCTCGCCGACGTGCTTTCCCGGCCTTGCGCATCGGACTTGCGGGAGGCTGCTCGAAGGAACTTGAAGGGATTCCACCTTTTCGGATCAGGGCTCATCGTATCCTCCTCCATGTTCTGGAAGGACAACCGGATTGCATCGACTGCGCCAATTGCGCGCCCCGGCGACCTCGCGATCCGTAAAGGGTAGCCGCAAGCGCCAGTGATTTCGCACCGGAGTATGGCTGCATGACAGCAACGCTTGTCGCGGCTGCCGGAACGATGCATAAAATAGCCCATGGAACGGAAATTTCAAGTGGTCTTTGCAACATGCCACAGGAGGCTTCATGGACCTATTCGACAGGCTTCGGGAACAGGCCGAAAGCGTGCGCCTGCCGCTCTTCGCGGTCACTGTCAGCGCCGCTGCGCGGGTCAATACGCCGCTCATCGCGATACTCCACTGGCACGGTTTCCGGCGCGCAACGCCGCTCATGCTGCCCGGCGTGGAGATACCGGCGCGGCCAGTCCCCGGCACCGCCATCCAGATTGATGCGCCCTGGCAGAGCGTGGAAGCCGTCGACGCCATGCTGCTCGACGCGGCCTGGCAGTTCGGTGCCTGGGAGGTCGAGCGTATCGAGCGGCGCGGCTGCAATGCGATCGGCGCCGGCGCTGCCGAAGCGCTCGCCTGCCGCCAGGCGTTTGGCGACTACGGAAACGGCATGCCGCCCGACGAAGCGCTCATCGACGGTGCGAATGATCGCGATGGCCTGATGCGACTGGCCGCGCGACGCGGCTACCTGCGGTGGCTCTTCCGACCGGTGAAGGGCGGCGTGTGGCGGGCGCTTGACGAAGCCGACGACAGCCTGGATGCGGACGGCGGTCGGCAGCCGCCCTGCCCCGTGGAGCCGCAGCCGCGCAGCGCGCGCAAGCGCGCCCTCGGACGTACGGTCTACCGCCTTGGGACCGTCCGCCGTATCCTTTTGCCGCGTTGAAATATTTTGTTACATTTGCGATTCGCGCCCCCTCTTGAACCGAGCGTTTGCTGGCAACACGTGCTAGTGCCCGGGTTGCGGGACCTCCGCAAAAATCTGCCCGATCACCGCGACGCCATCCGCAGCCCGTACGCCCTGGCCCTGAGGCAATACGAAGATCGGATTGATTTCCGCCTCGATCAGCCGGGAACCCGGCTCGGTCGCCATCCGGGCGAATGCGACGATCGCAGACGCCAGCGCATCAATGTCCGCGCGCGGGCGTCCGCGGAACCCGTCGAGAAGGGGAAACGTCTTCAGCTCCCGGATCAGCTCCAGTGCCTCTTCGTGCGAGAGACCGCACTCGGGATCGAGCATGCGCATCGAGGTGTCCTTGATCAGCTCGGCCGTGACCCCGCCCATGCCCAGAAGCACGGCAGTACCGAGTGGATCGCGGTGGAGTCCCAGAATCATTTCGACCCCTCCTGCCACCATTTCCTGGATCAGGAAAGCCCGCACAGGCACGCCCGTTGCCGTTTCAACATCATCGCGCATCCGGTTCAGACGCGCGCCGACGGAACCCCCGGGCACGCCCACGGCAACGCCACCGATGTCGCTTTTGTGCGTGACGGTGTTCGAGAGCATCTTCAACACGACCTTTTCGCCGAACGTACGCGCCGCATCTTCAGCCTGGGCGGCGTCACTGACCACCACCTCCCTCACTGACGGCACGCCAAACCGTGCGAACAGCGCTTTCGCCTGTGCTTCATCGAGCGAGCCTGAGGGAAGTTCGCTCTGGTCGAAATGAACACGCGCGGGCGGTGTCGGCCCCGAACGCCCCGTATGCAACGTCTGGCCATACCGCCACATCGCTTCGATCGCGCTCGTTGCACTTTCAGGGCTCGTGAACGCCGGGACACCCTCACCGTTCAGCAAACGGGTAATCGCCGGCGCGTGCGGACTCACGTACGCGACTACCGGCTTGTTCGTGCCTGGCAGGGAATCGCGAATCGCCCCCGCCATCAGATCGGGCATTGCCAGTCCCGATGATCCGACAATCACGGCGACTGCATCATAGCTGGGACTGTCAAGCAAGGTTCGAATCGCACCACGCAACAACTCGGGCTGCAGGCCGGCAAGCGTGACGTCGATCGGGTTGCGATCGAGCACGGCGTGGTCACCTGTTTGCAGGGCCCGCAAACAGGCCGCCGTCGCATCGTCGGGAGCGGGCGTTTCAAAGCCGGCGACACCCAGACTGTCGGCAACAAGGGTGCCCGCGCCGCCGGTCGAAGTCAGAATCGCGACGCGCTTACCCGCTGGCCGCCGGCCGATGGAGAGTGCATTGGGAAGGTCCAGCAGGTCCGCAAAAGTAGCCGCCCGGATCACGCCAGTCTGGCGGAACAACGCGTCGTACATGCGATCCGAGCCGGCAAGCGCACCCGTGTGCGACACGGCCGAACGTGCCCCCGACTCCGACCGGCCAATCTTGAACGCAACCACGGGCTTGCCCGCTTGCGCGGCGCGCAGTGCGGCGGCGCGAAATTTCTCCGGATGGCGTATCGCTTCCATATACAGCGCAATGACGGAGGTTGGGTCGTCGTCGATGAGATAGTCGATGAAATCCGCCATATCCAGATCGGCTTCGTTGCTGGTCGATACCAGCTTCGAGAGTCCAATGCCGCACGCGGCCGCGCGCGACAGCAGCGCGCCGAGAATGCCGCCGCTCTGGGACACCACACCGATAGAGCCCGCGCGGAACCCATTCGTTTCCAGCGCGCCGCTTGCCGAGAGTGTGATGCGGTCAGTCAGGTTGACAAGGCCGATGGTATTGGGACCAAGCAGCCGCATCGAGCCTGCCGCCTCCAGCAGTTTCGCCTGGCGTTGCGCGCCTTGCGCGCCCGTCTCCGCATAGCCGCTTGCGAGCACGATCGCCGCGCGCGTGCCGCGCTTCGCCAATTCCGCGACTGCGGTATGCGCACGCTCCGCACCGAGCAGCACGATACCGACGTCGGGCGCAGCGGGCAGCGACGCGACGTCCGCATAGCACGTCAGCCCTCCGATGGCGTCGTAGCGCGGATTGACTGGATAGACGGTTCCTGCGAAGCCGTGCTTCTTCAGGTAGGCCACGGGCCGGCCGGACGTCTTCGAGGGATCGGACGATGCACCGATCACCGCGACACTTTCCGGACGCATCAGATGGGCGATTGCGTTCATGTCGGTTTCCATTCTCATTGCGCCTTGTTCAGGAAAGCGTGCACCGCTTCGCGATGCTCACGGCTCGTATAGCAGACCGCTTGCGCCTGGCTGCCCTGAGCAAATACCTGACTGGCGGACAGTTCATAGCTCTGGTTCAGTAGCGTCTTGCCAAGCGCTAGCGCCGTCGCGGAACCCTGGCCAAGCTCCTGCGCCCAGGCTTGTGCCTCCTCGAGCAACCGCTGCGGAGCACATACGCGATCGGCGATACCGAGGTCGAGCGCTTCCTTCGCATCGACCCGGCGGCCGCTGAAAATCAAGTCCTTCGCGCGCGGCAACCCCACGCGCCGCGGAAGAAAATACAGGCCGCCGCCATCCGGAATCAAACCGCGCCGGATGTAGCTCCATGCAAAACTGGCGTATTCCGAGGCGATGACGAAATCGCAGGCCAACGCCATGTCGGCGCCAAGACCCGCCGCTGCCCCGTTCACTGCTGCGATGATCGGCTTGGGCATCGAATAGAGCAGGTTCACGCTGTGATGCACGCGCTGTTGCCGGGACCAGCCGTTGAACGCGACCTCACCCGTCGGCGCGTTCATGCGCTGCGCCATGCCGCCCACGTCACCGCCTGCACAGAAGCCTTTGCCATTGCCAGTCAACACGACGGCTCGCACTTCCGGATCGGACGATACGTTTTCGAGCGCGTGAATGAGTTCAGTGCGCATGTCGTCGGTAATTGCGTTGCGCTTTTCCGGGCGGTCTAGCGTAATGACCGCGACGCCGGACTCCACTGCAAGTTGAATCATTGGGGTATTCATGAGGGTGATGCCTGTTCGGTGTGGACGATCTGAGTTGGGTGCCGGCGCTGCCGCACAGGCAGCGTCTCGTGTGATGGAGCATAGCGTTGGCTGTCTCGATTCGAACGGGGGTCGTTCCACTGTGTGAAACAGGAGCTCTTTCACGCTCGACATGGCGAACCACGGCTCACTGCGGCTCGGGGGCCTTGACCGGATCACGACCGACCTCTTTGAAGGCGCTCCTCGCCCCGGGAGTTTGCAGGTAACGGATCAGAGCCCTTGCGGCGTCGGGCTTGGCGGCGTCGCGAGCGACGGCTGCGGAAATCGATCAGCCTGTTGCCGGTTGACTTCTCGAACGCCGGAGCGATCGTTTTAAACGCCGCTGACAAGGCGCCGGTTGCGAGAACGTGGATGTCTGCGGCCTGCGCGCTCACTGCACCGCACAGCGCGACCAGCATCGGTGCGACAATCCGTAGACCGACACGCCTGACCGGAATATTCATAACTTTTCAATGCTCCTGTTGATGAAGACAATTCATGCCGGACCGCGACGGTCCTCGCCGCTTCGGTTGTGCGAGTCTCGCTGCTGCCCCGTCACTGCGCGTGTCGCGCAACACCTCACGTCGATACGATGAACGCTTCCGAAAAGATGCCTCGCCATGCCTCTGAAACCGTGTTGAACCGCTCCCTCGAACGAGGGCTGCTATTGCTGCGAGCTTTCGGGCCGGGTGCAGACGCGCTCGGCAACGGCGACTTCGTCGAACGCACCGGATTGCCGAAATCCACAGTGAGCCGCCTTGCTCGCACGCTGGTGGAGTGCGGCTTTCTCCAGCACGATGCGGTGCGCCAGGTCTACCGGCTTGGCATTCCGGTACTGAGCGTGGCCCATGCGATGCGCACGGGCTCCAGAATCCTGCAGGCCAGCACGCCACTCATGCGCGAAGTCGCCCAGAAGCGCCAGATCAACGTGGGACTTGCAGCGGCCGACGGCGACGACATGGTCTATCTCGAATCCTTTCGCTATAACCAGCGAGCTTCGCTGCGCACGGTCGTCTCCGGCCAGCGGGTACCGATGGAGCTGACCGCGCTGGGACGCGCACACTTGTCGACCCTGGGCGATGACGAACGCGCGCAGCGGCTTGCATCGCTGGAGCGCCGCGGCAGCCAGCACTGGAAGCCAATCCGGCGGCAGATCCTCGAGGCAATCGATCACGTTCGTCGTCTTGGCTACTGTGTGGCGAGCTGGCAGCCCGAAGTTGTCGCACTTGCGACGCCGTTGACGGTACCTGGGCATCCGCCAGTCATGCTGAATTTCAGTGTGCGCACGACCGATACCCCATCAGACGTCTCGACCGCCCTCGCGGCCCCGCTGCTGCAGTTGCGCGACGCCATCGTTCATGCGATGGCGGTGCTGGAAGACGACTGAGTCATCGCTCGCTGACCGAGCGCTTCGGTACGCCGAGCACGACGGCCAGGCCACCGAGCAGGGAAACGAGCGCGACGGCGTAAAGCCCCATCGCCGTGCTGCCCAGACGCGAGGACGCAAGACCGATGACCGTCGGCGCAAAGATGCCGCCAAACTGCCCAAGACTGCTGATCAGGCCAATCCCGCTCGCTGCCACGGCCGGTTTCAGATAGGCCGGCGGCAAGGTCCAGAAGAGCGAAAGCATGCCGAGATAGCCAGCCGTAGCGACGCACAGCAGCACCATCAACGCGCCAACGTCATGCGCAAACAACGGCAGCAACACGACCCCGGCTGCGGCAAGCGTTGCACTGACCATGAAATGCCAGCGCCGTTCGAGCCTGCGGTCGGAACTACGTCCCATCAGATACATGGCGGCCGCTCCCACCACGTAGGGAATCGCCGAGAGTGCTCCGATATGCCAGAAGTTCGTCACGGCGCTGTTCTTGATGACGCTGGGCGCCCAGATATGGACGACGATGCTGGCCCACGGGACGCTGAAATAGGCAAACGTCAGGAAGTAAAACCTGGGCTCACGCAATGCAACCCAGATGGACCTCGGTGCTCGCGTCTCTTTCAGCGCAGCCTCACGCCGTAGCGCATCGAGCACAATTTCCTTTTCTTCTGCGTTAAGCCACTTCGCCTGTTCGGGCCGATCGGTCAGGCAGCGCCACGCAGCGATACCAGCCAGGATGGAGGGCGCGCCCTCGAGGATGAACATCCATTGCCAGCCGTTCAGCCCGAGTGCGCCCGTGAGCCGTTCGAGGATCAGCCCGGACACAGGTCCGCTGACGATGCCCGACACGCAAATCGCGCTCATGAAGAGGGACGTGACCCGTGCACGCCGTCCTGCGGGAAACCAGTAGGTAAAGTAAAGGATGACACCCGGGAAAAAGCCAGCTTCGGCGACTCCGAGAAGTACGCGAGCGAAATAGAACTGCATCGGGGTACGGACGAATGCGGTCGAAACCGACACCAGGCCCCAGAAAGTCATGATGCGCAACAGGGTCAAGCGTATGCCAATACGCTGCAGCCAGAGATTGCTGGGCACCTCCAGCAGCATGTAGCCGAGGTAGAAGAGGCCCACGCCAAAGCCGAATGCCGCTTCGGACAAGCCGACATCGCGCCGGAGCTGAAGGTGAGCAAACCCGATGTTTGCCCGATCGATATAAGCGAAGACATAACAGACGAAGAGCAGCGGCATCAGCTTCCAGGTTACCTTGCGGTAGACCGCGTCGGTCATTGAATGCTGCGCGGCGGTCGCCTCGGGCGAGGGACTTGTCACTGCTTGCATGGCGTCTCCGGTCATTTATTGGCTGCGGAATGTGAATTCCCGCCCGGACCGCCCGGTCGGATCCCGCATGAGCACGACTATGGTTGCCGCATGGAGAATGCCAAGCCACCGGTTCCACTGTATGGAACAGCAAAGCTGGCTAGACCACCCCATGTGTGAGCGCTTCCTCATGTGTCCCCCGGGGTCACCGCACATGTCTCATTCTCACGCCGGACGCGATTCGTGATGAAATGGCACGTCGCAAACCTGTTACGTTAGGGGACCGCAAACTCTGAGACTTTCGATGGAACTTCGGCAGTTACGATATTTTGTCAGCGTCGTCGAACACGGCAGCATGGGCAAGGCCGCGCTCGAGTTAGGTATCGTCACGTCGGCGCTCAGCCAGCAGATCAGCAGGCTGGAAGGCGAACTCTCGACGCGCCTGCTACAGCGAACTTCGAGCGGCGTCGTTCCCACCGACGCGGGACTCGCCTTCTGGCGCCAGGCGCAACTCGCGCTGCGCCACGTCGACGATGCCGCACTGGCCGCGCGCCAGGCTCGCCTCTCCGGCCATGTCAGCGTGGGCCTCGCTCCGAGCACGACAGGTGTGCTCGGTCTCGCGTTCATGCAGGCGATGCGCGAGCGCTATCCCGACGTGCGGCTGCGCATGGTCGAAAGCCTCTCCGGTTATCTCGGCGCGATGCTCGGCGCCCGGCAGATCGATCTCGCGATTCTGTTTCGTGAAGAGCCCGCACAGCGCTGGAGCGTCATGCCCTTGCTCGATGAGCGGCTGTTCGTGATAGGCGCGTCGACGCTGCAAGGCATGCCCGGAAGATCGCGCACGTCGATCGCGAAGCTGGGCGCCCTGCCGCTGATCCTGCCAAGCGGCACACACGGCCTTCGCGCACTGCTCGACGCCGCATTCAAGCGCGCTGGCTACACCCCGTGCATCGCCGCCGAAGTCGACGGCCTCGCCATGCTCATGGACGCCGTCCGCGGTGGACTCGGCGCGACGATTCAGCCCGGAGCGGCGCTCGCACGCGCAGAAAACGTTTCACTGGTGAGTGTGCCGCTCGTCGAGGCATACGCGACAAGACCGAACCTGATTGCGAGCGCCTCGGACGACGAACTTTCGCCCGCGGGGCTTGCCGCGCGCGTCGTACTCGCCGATATCGCGCGCGATACCGTCATGGCGGGCCGCTGGCCTGGCGCAACGCTGCGCCAACCCACCCTTCACGAAACCTGAAGACCCCTTGCCGCCTCCCTGATGGCCGCGCCGGCTGTAGCTTCTTATAGTTGTCTCAAAGGAGACAACTCAGATGGTGGACGTTCTTGTAATCGGCGGAGGCAATGCCGCGCTGTGTGCCGCTTTGATGGCGCGAGAAGCCGGCGCCTCGGTCCTGCTTCTCGAATCGGCACCGCGCGAATGGCGCGGCGGAAATTCCCAGCACACTCGCAATCTGCGCTGCATGCACGACGCGCCGCAAGACGTGCTGTTTGATGCTTATCCGGAAGAGGAATATTGGCAAGACTTGCTCAAGGTGACCGGCGGCATCACGAATGAGGCGCTCGCGCGGCTCGTGATCCGGGCATCATCGACGTGCCGTCCGTGGATGCGCAAGCACGGCGTGCGCTTTCAGCCGCCGCTTTCCGGCGCCCTGCATGTCGCGCGGACCAATGCGTTCTTCATGGGCGGCGGCAAGGCGCTCGTGAATGCCTACTACCGCAGCGCCGAAGCGCTCGGGGTGCAGATCCGCTACGACACGCCAGTCGACGCAATCGAACTCGACGCAGGCCGCTTCGTCGCAGCGCGCAGCGGCGTGCAACGTTTCGAGGCGCGCGCCTGCGTGCTCGCGGCCGGCGGATTCGAATCTAATCGCGAGTGGCTGAGAGAAGCGTGGGGACAGAACGAGCGCGGCGAATGGCCCGCCGACAACTTTCTCATTCGCGGCACGCGCTTCAATCAGGGCCTGCTGCTCAAGCACATGATCGACACAGGTGCGGATACGATTGGCGATCCGTCGCAGTCGCACTGCGTCGCCATCGACGCCCGCGCGCCGCTCTATGATGGCGGCATCTGCACGCGTATCGACTGCGTGTCACTCGGCGTAGTCGTCAATCGCGACGCTCAGCGTTTTTACGACGAGGGCGAAGATTTCTGGCCGAAGCGCTATGCGATCTGGGGGCGGCTCGTCGCGCAGCAGCCAGGCCAGATCGGCTATTCGATCATCGACGCGAAGGCCATCGGGCGGTTCATGCCTCCTGTCTTTCCGGGCGCGAAGGCTGATTCGCTAAACGCTTTGGCGCGTCAACTGGATCTCCCCGAAGCGGCGTTCGTCGAGACGATTCGCGCCTACAACGCCGCGTGCCGGGACGGTACCTTCGATCACACGGCACTCGATGACTGCCGCACCGAAGGCCTCACGCCAGCGAAAACCCACTGGGCGCGGCCTATTGATACCCCTCCCTTCTTCGGCTATGCATTGCGGCCGGGCATCACGTTCACATACCTGGGACTTAAGGTGAATGACCGCGCCCAGGTGCATTTCGGCGGACGCCCAAGTGAGAACCTTTTCGTCGCGGGAGAAATGATGGCCGGCAACGTGCTCGGCAAGGGTTATACAGCCGGCGTCGGCATGTCGATTGGCACCGCGTTCGGACGCATTGCCGGCACACGGGCCGCGATGGCTGCTGCTCATCACACTGGAGTTCAACGTGCAAAAGCTTGAAGCACTTGCCCGCGAGGCGCGGGAACTCGCCTCGCCTTCCGTCATCACCCGCCACACGGCCACGAGCGAGCCCGCCACGCCGGTCATCCGCGTGCTCCCCCTCACGCAAAATGAAGCGGAAGTCGCACGGCAGATGCAGATCTGCAATGCGTGCCGTTACTGCGAAGGATTCTGCGCGGTCTTTCCCGCGATGACACGGCGCCTCGAATTCGCCAAGGCGGACGTCAATTATCTCGCCAACCTGTGCCACAACTGCGGCGCGTGCTATCACGCATGCCAGTATGCGCCGCCACATGAGTTCGCCGTGAACGTGCCGAAGGCGATGGCCAAAGTCCGCGTCGAAACCTATGCGGAGTATGCGTGGCCCGCGCCGATGGGCGCACTCTACAAGCGCAACGGATTGACCCTCGCGCTTGCGCTCGCGATCGGACTCGCCCTCTTTCTGGTGCTTGGCATCGGGTTCAAGGGTACGCTGTTCGCAGGCATATTGGGCGGCAATTTCTATGCGATTTTCCCGCATAACCTGCTCGCGGCGATGTTCGGTTCGGTCTTCGGCTTCGCGATCCTCGCGCTCGGCGTCGGCGTGTCGCGATTCTGGCGTGACGTGTCTGCGGGACCGGCCAGCGCGACGGCCATCGCCGAGGCCGCGAAGCACACGCTTACCCTGACGTATCTCGACGGAGGCCATGGCGACGGCTGCAACGAGTCGAATGATGCCTTCACGCTTACCCGCCGGCGTTTCCATCATTTGACTTTCTATGGATTCATGCTGTGCTTCGCGGCTACGGCGGTGGCCACCTTCTATCACTATGCGCTCAATCTGCACGCGCCTTACCCGGTCCTGAGTCTGCCCGTGATGCTCGGCACGGCGGGTGGAGCCGGTTTGCTCGTCGGGCCGGCGGGCCTGCTCTGGCTCAACCTGCGCCGCGACCCGAGCCGGGGCGATCCGAAGCAGCGCCCGATGGACCGCGGATTCATCGCGCTGCTGCTCTTGACCAGCGTTTCGGGTCTAGCGCTCCTTGCGTGGCGCGACACCGCCGCGATGGCGTGGCTCCTGGCCCTCCACCTCGGCGTCGTGATGGCGCTCTTCGCCACGCTGCCTTACGGCAAATTCGCCCACGGGATCTATCGCTGTGCGGCGCTTCTCAAGTCGTCGATCGAAAAGCGACAGGCCAACCGCCTGCAACCTGGCTCGGACTAACGGCGGTCCTCGAGGCAATACCTTCGATGGGCGGCCGCACTCACATAACACATCCATGGAGACAACTTATGCATCCCTCATCGCTCAACGCCGGGGATAACGCGCATGGTCGAACGTCGAAGTTTGGCGCAGTGCTGCGCGTGACCAGCGGCAATTTTCTCGAGCAGTTCGACTTCTTTCTTTTCGGCTTTTATGCGACTAACATCTCGCGCATCTTCTTTCCGTCCACGAGCGAGTTCGCCTCGCTGATGCTCACCTTCGCCGTGTTCGGCGCGGGCTTCCTGATGCGCCCATTGGGCGCGATCATGCTGGGCGCATACATCGATGAAGTGGGCCGCCGCAAAGGGTTGATCGTCACGCTGTCGATCATGGCGAGCGGAACGATCCTGATCGCGTGCGTGCCCGGATATGCGACGATCGGATTTCTGGCCCCCGCTCTTGTGCTGCTCGGTCGCCTGCTGCAAGGCTTTTCCGCTGGCGCCGAGTTGGGCGGCGTCTCTGTCTATCTGGCAGAAATGGCGACGCCGGGGCACAAGGGCCTCTATACGAGTTGGCAATCCGCGAGCCAGCAGGTTGCAATCGTTGTCGCAGCCGCTCTCGGCTATCTGCTCAATCATGTGATGACGGCCAGCGAAATTGGCGCATGGGGATGGCGCATTCCCTTCTTCGTCGGTTGCGCTATCGTGCCGGTTATCTTTCTGTTGCGACGCACGCTGCAGGAAACCGACGAGTTCAAGGCGCGCACCCACCATCCGCGCGCACGCGAAGTGTTCGCCACGATGCTGCAAAACTGGCGGACGGTGCTCGCGGGCATGTTGCTCGTCGCCATGACGACTACCACGTTCTACCTCATCACGGTCTATACGCCGACCTTCGGCAAAGCCGTTCTGAAGCTCACTACCGCAGACAGCCTGATCGTCACGCTTTGCGTGGGCCTCTCGAACTTCTTCTGGCTCCCGGTCGGTGGAGCGCTCTCGGATCGCATCGGCCGCAGGCCGATTCTCATCGCCATCACGGCGCTCGCTATCTGCACTTCGTATCCGGCGCTCTCCTGGCTGTCATCGGCGCCGAGCTTTGCTCGCATGCTCGTCGTGCTGCTGTGGCTCTCGTTCTTCTTCGGCATGTACAACGGCGCGATGGTTGCAGCACTCACTGAAGTCATGCCCGCCGAGGTCCGCGTGGCCGGTTTCTCGCTCGCGTTCAGTCTCGCCACCGCGGTCTTCGGAGGCTTCACGCCCGCCGTATCAACGTTTCTCATCGAGATCACTGGCGACAAGGCCGCGCCGGGATACTGGCTGAGTTTCGCCGCCGCGTGCGGGCTCGTCGCGACACTCATGCTGTATCGCCGGGGCGGCGCAGCCGGGCGGTCCACATCGCTCGCCTGAACGCTACTCCTGCGTCAGCCACCGCAAGCGCGGCCGCCGCGCCGATGCGTTACCCGCTGCGGTGCTCCTCTTGCGTGTCGGCATTGATAACCATTGAACATCGATGCTTCGAAAAATTGCACTTCTCGTTTTGAGCGTCTTGCGCAAATATCGTTCTCAAGACGTTCACAACAGAGAACGCGTCGGAGACAGGCGCGAAGCGCAGAACCGCGTTTCGCCTCATCCCAGTGCAAGCCCGATTATGGCCGGCTATATGATTATCAAAACCCTTCGAAGCGCGTCCTGTACGCTCTGGTGAGCGCTTTCTGGTTTAGATTAACCTGAACTCCGTGCTCTCTGACCAGGGTTGCGTTATATCAAGAGATAAAAAAACAGAGGACTCCGACTAACGCGAAAACAACCCATACAGCAAGTGCACAATCGGCAAGACACGAGAGGGCAACGTCATCAAGTTGCCGATGCTCGCGTCGCATGAAAAAGCGCAGGCCTTCCCCTGTCAGGGGGCCGCCTGCAACTGGTCGACCCAGCTTTTCATATATGGATGGATGCTGTTTTTCGAGCCGGCTGAATGCTACGCGGGCCAGCCTCTCCCCAGGCAACCCACAGTAGAAACTGGATCAGGACATAGATAACAGCGTGGTAGGTTTGCATGCTTTCGGCCGGAGTTGGGTGCGCACGCTCATGCGTGCATCGGACTGCTTCGGGGTTCGGCAACGCGAGCGCCGAAGCCGAGGAAAATGCCTCCGGATCCCATCGGCACCACCAGCCCCGAGTTGGCTTCGGACAAAACCCGCAGCACAGCTTCGAACGCAAAGCTGCGAACGCGTCGGACGCTTCACCTCGTCGCGTCGTTGTCCAAGGTCGAACCAAAGTAGCAGGGGGGAAATAGAAACAATATAAATCTTTTTATTACGTATACCCTGGCATCCGGGAACGCACTACGTCTGTGCAGAGGCAATCACCGGATCAGCTGACCGACAGCATTGCGCGATCCGGGTTTGAAAACGGGGCGCATCACGACGACCATATTATTCTGCTTTTCTTTTGATTTTTTTAGGCTTAGCGTGCTTCGAGTGCCAACAGGGCGCTGGCAGGGGACGCAATCATGCAGGCCGCTGTATTCAGGGGGAGCATCGCTCATGCTGAGGAAGCGAATCCGTGCTGCCTTTCTTGCCGCCGTGAGCATCACGATTGCGTCAGTCTGCCAGGCACAGTACATCACCGACTGGCTGGCGAATACGTTTGGAACGCTTGCCACTCATGTGGGCAACACCGCGCGCTCGATGTGGGTCGCACCCGAAGGCGTCATCTATACGGCTTCCATGTGGGACGAGAACGAGGGCGGAGTCGCCATCTACGTGAATGGCAAGAGCGCCGGTTCCATCGGCATTCACAACGAGTTTCAGGGCAGCGCCATTACCGGCAGTGCCACCTCGATCTTCGCCGCGCTGCAGTACAGTAGGAAGTACGGCGGCGGTGCGGTCGGGCGATACAACCGGACTACGCACCTTCGTGATCTTTTCATCCCGGTCAGCGCGTGGACTAACTTACCCCGGGTCGATGTCATCACAGGCCTTGCAACGGCGGGCTCACTGCTCTATGCAAGCGACTTCTTTGGCAATCGCGTTCGGGTCTTCACCACTGACGGCGCCTGGCAGCGTGACATCAGTGTCTCAGGTCCCGGTGCACTCGCCGTGGATGCTGCGGGCAACATCTGGGTAGCCCAGAAAGACACGGGCACAATCGTCGAATTCGATCCGGCAGGTTCCTTGTCAAACACCATCCAGATGTCCAGTGCCTCGCGGCCGTCCGCGCTGTATTTCGATGCGTCATCGGGACAACTCATGGTAGGCGACGAAGGACCCGACATGAACATCAAGCTCTACAATATTTCGGGCATACCGACGCTGGCCAGCACGTTTGGCGTTAAGGGCGGTTACCTCGACAGCACTACCGGAGTCAAGGGACAGGTCGGTGACAGGCGCTTTACCCGCGTCTCCGGCATCGGCAAGGACGCTGCGGGCAACCTGTACGTCCTCAACAATCCGTGGGGCGGCGGTTGGGATCTTGGCCGTAACGGCGGCACCGACATTCATGCCTATGACCGTGCCGGCAACCTGCATTGGAAGCTTCAGTCTCTCAACTTCGAAGCCGTCGCAGCGCCCGACCCGGCCACGGACGCAGCCTTGTTCTATGGCGGCACCAACGTCTACACCGGCTCTGCAGGAGGCACGTTCATCGCGAACACGGTTGATCCGTTCACCTATCCGGCAGATCCCCGTCTCAACATGAAGGACACCACGCAGCGTGACGAACACTTTGGCCAGATTGTCGCAGTGGGGGGCAAGCGGATCCTCGTGGCGTCTGCCCAGAACCCCGATATCTTCTATCTCTTCCACTTTAACCCGGCGAGTGGTTTCATTGCGATACCGGATGCGTCAATTCCTGGCCCTGCTTTCAATACGACCCGCCCGGTGACGGGCGGATTCTGCATCGACAGCAAGGGGGATGTGTGGGCCGGACTGGACGGGACCAACCACATTTACCATTACCCATTCACCGGCTTTGACGCCGCCGGCAAGCCGAACTGGGGACCGGGCATCACGGTCCCCACTCCAGTCAGCATCCGGCCGCTGGAACGCATTGTCTACCTTGCCGAAAGCGACACCATGATCCTGGCGCAGGGGATCGTCGGCAGTATGGACTGGACGTCGATGGGGACGCGGATTGAGGTGTACCATGACTGGAGCGCAGGCAACACAACGAGGCCCGGTCCGGTGATCACCGTCACCAGCGCCAAATCGATTGCCGCAGCCGGCAACCATCTGTTTGTCGGCTATGGTAGCGTGCCCAACATCGACACCTTCAATCTCACCACTGGCAGACTCGACACCACGCTGCTCAATAGCAGCGCGGGCACCGTGGACGTCGGCCCCAACGTGGATTCGATGTATGGCATCCGTGCGTACCTTCGAAAGACGGGTGAATACGTGATCACGAAAGACAACTACGACGGCTCCAGCATCATCGTTTACCACTGGAAACCCTGACTTACTGGTCGAGGGGCTGTCTGGACAACACCGGAGGACTTTACGCGGTATGCCGATAAGGCGGCATCACGTGTGATTCGCGATATGAGTAGGAATCCTTATATAACAATGCATGGACCTGCCCAGGGATCATTCGAATATTGCCGTCGTCTGTCAACGGTCTCTTGAGCCTCATACGCATCGGTTCTCGCAGAAACCAGTCCATCCGCGAGATGGCACGCCAGTATGCGCGCGCAACGACAATGCTGGAAGAGACCCTCTCCTGTGCAGCGTGGACAGCCAGCGGCTGCGGCCTGCTGTGTTACTCATGCCCGCCAGCCCCTTGCCCTTGCATTTCACGCATTGTCGACAGTCCTGCTCACGCGTTCCTGACTCGCCTCACCGGAATGTCGGTCCTTGCGCATGTGCAAACGCCGCAGAATCAGCGTCTGCAGCCCTGGTCCCGGCAGCTTTCAGCGGTGCACGGCGGGCAACGCCGGTGCTGCGAGCGCGCGCGTCCGGGTGCACATGGTGATCGATGCGGGCAGGGTGCGGCATTCGCGATCGACCCATTGACTGGCCCAGTCGAGCCCGAACTGGCAGGCCTCGCGGTAATCCTCGAAGCGTGGACCGATGAGGCCGGAACGCTGGACACGTTTGCCGTCCTTCATGATTTCCACCCATGCTCGAAACTGGGTACTCCTCATCGGGTACACCGCGACCCGGATCTCATAGCCACGGCCATCCGTCACATGGGTGCCGTACGCGGCCAGAGAGTCCCATGAGCGGTAACACTGAATGCTGCCAGGACATGAATCGCCAGTTGGCTGCGGCAGGACGGAGCTAGCCTGCGGTGTGTCACACGCCCACGGCCGGGCGATGTCTGCCATTTGATCCGGGGAACACGCGGTCCGCACAGGGTTCGTTCTGCATGGTGGTGCCTGCCACGTCTCGGGGCTTACCCAGCACACACCGACGGTGTCACGCTTACGCTCGTGCCGGACCGGAGCGGGTTCCGGAACACAGACAAAGGTCCGGCCGGACTGCGTCAGCGTCTGCACCATCAGGGCGAGCGTCCCGCTCATCAGCCATTCAACAAACCGGTTGCGGCAGGTGACGCGGGAAGGATATCGCGCGGGCAAACTTGACCAGGGCTGGCCGGTCGTGAGCACCCAGAGCACGGCATTCGCCACAATGCGCGGCTCGGTACGAGGTCGACCGCGATTATTCCGCCGTACGACGGGACCGCCGGAAAAGAGCACGCGAAGCCGTGCCCATTCTTCATCGCTTAACTCGGTAAATGACATGCGCTTCTCCACACGGTGTCCGACCGGGCAGTCGTTTCGGATCGTCACGCATTTGTGATTCAGCTCGTATTGAGCAGCTGCTGGTTGCAGCGAATTGCCGGAACACCTTGGTCCGTGTTTGCCCGAAAAATGGAATCGGGCATAAGCGACCAACCAGGGAAAATGCCGACGCAAATTCATCGTGGCGGCGTCAAAAGACATTTTCATGACAACAGGAAATACCCGTTGGCCTCGGCTTCGATACAGCAAGTTTACCGGGAGCACCAAGCATTTTTTTCGTATTTTTTCCCGTTTTCTTCCCTGTACCTTTGCCGTGCATCTTTGCGCCTGCTTCGGGTACTAGACCATTGCCCAAGCCCCGAAACGAAGATGTAGCCATGCGAGCACCACGCGCTTTCTTCGTCTGCCGGCCTGCACTCGCCCGGTGCGTCGATGGGTTCGCTGCGCACGGACAACATAAACGAACAGCCTGACGAACAGGAGGTATCTCCATGACCCGCCTGCAATCCCGTCTCATAGCCGCTGGATTCGCCGTCGCT
Organism: Paraburkholderia sp. CNPSo 3076; assembly: GCF_026343935.1. Lineage (NCBI taxonomy): Bacteria > Pseudomonadati > Pseudomonadota > Betaproteobacteria > Burkholderiales > Burkholderiaceae > Paraburkholderia > Paraburkholderia sp. CNPSo 3076. Next base: position 78,245 of record NZ_JAPMAL010000005.1, read on the forward strand.
GTAACGATCGCCATTGCCGCTGCTCCGGGCGCCCGGGCGCAGACTTCGCCAGTAACCGAGTCAGCCAGCGGGGACATGCTGTCGGTGGATCCACCCTATCTGGCGCCTGCGAATGTCAGTGCAGCGGCGCGTTCCGTGACGCCCGGAGCAGTCGCGGCCGCAACCTTCACCGCGACTGACTGGCCGACGTTCGGCATGAACGCCCAGCGGACCGGCTACAACCCCGTTGAGACCGTGCTGACCACGTCCAACGTGATGAGCCTGCGAACGCATTGGACAACCGATCTTGGGGGCCCCATCCTGACCCAGCCGACGCTGGCCGCAGGCGTGAGCATCAGTGGCGTGCCAACCGATGTCGTATATGCGGCCACCCTGCTGGGCGACATGTACGCGCTAAATGCCTCGAGCGGAACGGTCATCTGGCACCGGCACGTCGCGCCTGTTCAATCCAGCTGCAGCGACTTTGCCGCGTCGGGCGGAAATATCGGATTCGTCGGCACACCCACCATCGACCGCACCAGGAACCAGTTGTACATCGTGAGCGGGGACGGCTTCTTGCATGCCTACAATCTTGCCACCGGTGCCGACCTGCCTGCCTTGCATGTGGCCATCCCTGATGCAGCGAATGCGCCTCCACGGACCTTCGTCTATGGAAGTCCTACGATCAGTACAATTTCATCCGGCACATCGCTATACATCGCAACGGCTAGCGCCTGTGATACCCCGCCCTATCACGGACAAGTTGTGCGTGTCTCAATCCCTGACGGGACGATTCTGGGACGTTGGTATCCGACCGGCGCAACTGGACCCAATGGCGGTGGTATCTGGGGGCCTGGCGGTGTGTCGGTGGTTCGTGGTGGTTCAGCTGTGTATGTGCTAACGGGTAACGCAATCGCCAAGCCACAGACCTTTGGCTATTCAGACCAGGCCGTTGAACTTACCAGTGATCTTAAGGTGCTTGCCTCGAACATACCGGCACCTCCGCCTATTGCGGATGCAGACTTCGGTGCAACACCAACTCTCTTTACGGCTCGTGGTTGCGCGCCAATGCTAGCGGCATTTCAGAAGACAGGCAATCTGTATATCTATGGTCAAAGCTCCATTCATTCTGGCCCGCTTCAAACGCTCAACATCAGTCAACCCAGATCCTCTGGAACTAACATAGGCCTGCCAGCATTTGACCCAGTGCTCAATCAGCTGTATATGGCATCACCATCCCATTCATTCACTGGATTCGACAACCATGGACTCCTGGCGCTCGGTTTCAGTGGTAGCTGTTCTATCAACCTGACCTGGCAACAGCCGGTTGGTAAGGATTCGGTGTCTGACAATCCGGCCATATCACCGGTCGCCGCAAAGGGCGTGGTGTACTACGCCGATGGCATCGCCAGCCAGGTGTTTGCGATGGACGCAAAGAGCGGACAGATACTCTGGAGCACCAATAGCCTTCCGCTGCCGGAACGTCCCACTGGGGGCATCCTCGCGTCGCCGACGGTTGTGAACGGACAGCTTTTCGTGGCAGGCATGGACCACAAGATTCATGCGTTTGGCCTGTGAGGCATCGGCAACTTCCCGAGTCCCCCAGCATGGGGGCTCGAACAGCCCGAATAGCTCCGCGAGTTCCATCGCACGTTCGAGACGGCCTTTATGGAAGAAAAACGTTAGTTGCGATTCCACCGCCCAACCCACCTGGCGCCCAGTTGCGCAGCTACGCTGATTCTCTGGCGCGGTTGTATACCTGAGCCTAGACTCTCAGAAGGACCGCCAACGGCGACTTATGGGGAGATCATCGTGGAGCGCACTAAGTTTGTCGCAGCCTCCCGGCAACTGGCAGCCGCCGCCGAAATTCTGGCCAAGGCTGGTCCTGAAGACTGGCGGTTTGATGCCTTCGAAATGCTCGCGTTCTTTCGCCAATTCGACCAACCTGGTCTCGGTTTGAATGCCAGTCGGACTTCCGTCGACGAGCTTTTCGCGCGCACCGGCGACGCCGCACTTACTATGGCTGGACGTAATGAGTTCGCCGCGTCGCACGCACTTCTTAAACAGGCCCGGTCGCTCCTGGCCGCTACATGACCGGCATCCATGTGTGCGAGCTTCCGTCAAAAATCGCTCGATAACTGCGCTATTACGATAAGTATTCTTATCACAACGCATCTGTTCTTAACGAAAACTAAGAAAAATGAAAACGCGCCCAGATCATCAGCCCAGCGCTCTTCGATAAAACCGCGCAAGAAGCTAATGCGCGATACCGAACATAGCCGAATGAAAAGCGTAAGGCACATATGCGGCTCAGTGTAAGCTGACCCAGCGATGTCCCGTACCACAAAACAATGTCAGAGGAACAGGCAGATGTCGTCAGGAACGTTTTTGGACGAAGCAGAGGCGCACTTCGATTCCGGAGAATGTAATCTTGCGATGCACCTGCTAGCTTCCGGCCTTGAAGAGCTTCGCAAAGAGATGTCGAAATCCGCGTGGCAGCGGTACGTTTCAGAGGTTCGGCAACATAACGCTCTCAAGACAACGCTACTTTGTCCTTTTGTCAGCCACGCTTTTTCGAGACCTTTCGGATACCCCGGCGACGCCACACTGATAGACCACATATACGGGTACGTGAAGCCGGTTTTAACAGGTTTGCCGCAGTCACTCTACGCATACATGACGGGCGCTTCGGCGCCAAGGTCTGTGAGATTCAGACGCCACCTCCTGGCCCACTACGTTGACAAAGTCCTCCACGAGCGCGACATCGACGCAAACATTCTTTCCGTCGGCAGCGGACATTTGAGGGAACTCGACGTAAGCCGCGTTATTTCCCAAGTCAGGCCGCGCCGATTTCTTGCATTGGACCAAGACGCAAACAGCCTCGCCGAAGTTGAGCGATGCTTCATGCCGTTCGGGGTCTCCACGGAAAGACGCAACATAAAGGACGTGATTGCCGGGCGGCTCACATACAACAACCTGGACCTCGTGTACGCCGGGGGCCTTTATGACTATCTGCCGATAAAAGCCGCTCGAAGTCTCACGCTGTGCCTGTTCAGCATGCTGGCGCCTGGTGGCACGCTCTTCGTGACGAATTTTCTATCGGATATCCCCGATGCCGGCTTCATGGAGGCTGCGATGGATTGGTGGCTGATATACCGGGAGGAAAGCGAAATGCTTGCGTTACTGTCAGGTATCGCAGAGTCGAATATCGCTTTGATTCAGCAGTACCGCGATCCGGATAACAACATCACGTTTCTCGAGGTACGGCGCCGTTGAGAAGACGGTGTCCAAGGGATGCCCTTGTTTTTTCCCTGTTGTTCGCTGCCTCAGAAGCGATGAATGTGGCGATGATGGGAACGCAACCACTGGAGAGCGCAATCACGCCCCATCGACCCAACACAGGCGATCGTGCTACGTGGAACATCCCGCAAGGCAAGACGACAGGCGCGGTGGATTCATCACGATCACGAGATGCGAGTCGATGACCGCGACATAGCCGTCCTTGCCGTAGTGCAGCGCGGCCAGCGCCTGTTTTTGCGCGTCGGTGTCGCTGAGCCCCCCTTGCTGGGCGAGGCGGTAATAGTGCTCGACCAGCGTTTCTGCCTGCTGAACGAGCGACTTCAACTGATCACGCCGGTCGTCCAGCATGGTCGAACGCATCTGCCATGCGTCAAAGCCGCCGATCAATACGAGGCCGATCCACAGCACGGCGATCATTGACAGGAGCTTGCGATTCAACGTCATGATTGTGTTTTTTTATAAGGATAGCGAATCAGATACAGAAAAGTGCCACGACCTGCGCCGTGCGCGGTGGGGCCTTACCGCGCGACGATCATGCACACTGCCGTTGCCGTTGCGATGAGCTTGTCTTCCTGCCAGAGTTCGCCGTGCACGTTGCATACGCCGCGCCCCCTGCGCACGAGGGTCGCGCGGCCGGTCAGCTTCCCCGGCTTCGCGGGCCTCAGGAAGGACGTGTTCAAGCTCAGCGTCGCGCAGTGCTCCCCTTCGGCGAGCGTGGAGGTAACGAGCGTTGCCGTCACGTCGTCGAGCATGGCGCACAGCATGCCGCCCTGCACTTGTCCCGCGGGGTTGCGAAACGATGGGGCGCCCTCGTACTCGGCTTCGAGTGCGTCGTCGCTCAGCGAGAGAAACGTGGCGCCCAGCGTGGTCGTGATCGGCGGCGAGCCGTTCGCGCCATACAGGCGCGCGAGAGCCGGGTTGTCTTCGATTTCCATGAATGGCTTCCTTTTGGTGTTCTTCGCGTGTTACCTGCGTTTTGATTCCGGGGGCTCATTCGCCGCGAAATACCGGCTTTCGCTTCTCCTTCCAGGCGAGCGAGCCCTCGCGCAAGTCGTGCGAGGCATCCGCCTGCTTCACGTCGCGCTGGAATTCGTCTTCGTCGAGCGTACCACTCGCGATCCGGTTCAGGTGCTTCTTCATACCGAGCAGCGCGAGCGGAGCCATTGCCGCCAACTCGCCGCTCATGCGCTCTACTTCCTCGTATAAAGTTGCTCGTGCAACAATGTCATCGAGGAAGCCGCAAGTCTCCATCTGCGCTGCATCGAAGGTCGTGGCACACAGCAGGAGCCTCTTCGCCACATTCAAGCCGAGCCGAGACACGTAGCGCTGCAAGCCGCCGCGGTAGAACAGCAGGCCGAGCCGTGCGGCGGGCACGAACATCTGGCTCGTTTCGACGCCGATGCGGAAGTCGCACGCCAGCGCCAGATCGGTCGCGCCGCCATACACCCCGCCATTGATCGCAGCGATTGTCACAGGCCGCGCCTGCTCCAGTTCGTTGGTGAGCGCCTCGAAACTCGCCCCCGCATTCTCGTCCGCCACGTTGCCGATGTTGAAGCCCGCACAAAAGTGCTTGCCTTCGGCACACAGGCGCAGCACGAGCACATCGCGCTGCGCATTCACTTCGCGAATGAAGCCGCGCAACGTGGCGAGGTCTTCGAACTCAAGGCGGTTCGCCATTTCGGGGCGGCGCAGCGTGATCGTCGCTATCTTCCCGGCGACGGTGAGTTCAGGCGCCTGTCCTGCCGAATGCGCGGATTTCGAGGTCATCATCAATCTCAGTGGAAATTGTAGATCTGCATGGTGGTCTCGCCGGCCTCGATGCGCTTGCAGATCGCGGCTTCGTCGGCTTCACGCCGGGCGCCTTTCGCCACCACTTCTGCCGCACAGGCACGCGGAACGGCCACCACGCCGTCGCGGTCTCCGACAATCAGGTCTCCCGCACAAACCGTAACGTTACCGATCATCACCGGCTCGTTGATCCAGCCAATCGCGCCATAGTCCTTGCCCGTGCCGCGAATGGAAAGCCCGCGCGAGAACACCGGGAAGCCGATCGACTCCAGCAGATCGGCGTCGCGCACCGCGCCGTCGATCACGAGCCCCGCAAGACCGCGCACCTTCGCAGCGGTCGTCATCACCTCGCCCCAGTAGCCGTGTTCATACACGCCGTTCGTGTAGACCACCAGCACGTCGCCCGGCTGCGCAAGCAGGATGGCGCGGTGCAGCCAGAGGTTGTCGCCGCCCGGCGAATGGACGGTGACCGCCGTGCCACAAATCCGAAAGCCTGGCGCCACCGGCTTGATTGCGGCGGGTAGCGCACCGATCTTGCCGCCGGCTTCGTGCAGCGTGGCTGCGGGCACCTGGCGGGCCGCCTCGACCACACTTGCCTCGACGCGTTCGATCGCAGTGCGAATCGTGGTTGCCGAATCGTGTTCTTTCATGCCTTTTGCTCCCGCGTTTGCAACTGGTGGTACTTGAACTGCTTGCGCGCTTCATCCAGACGCATGCCACCCCGGCACGCCTCGCGAATCGCTTCCTCTGCGTGATGGATTGCCTCCGCGGCATCGAGCACTGCGTCTTCGTGCTCACGCGGAATCACGAGCACGCCGTCGGCGTCGCCGCGCAGGATGTCGCCGGGCTGCACGCGCGCTTCGCCCAGGTTGACCGGAATATTGGTCGCCTCGACTTGCACGCGGTCCTTGCCGGTACGCATCCAGTGACCACGGCTGAACACCGGATAGCCGAGCTTCAGGCACAGCGAAACGTCGCGGCAAATGCCGTTGATCACCGTGCCCGCGATGCCGCGCCGATGCGCGATCTCGGTGAGGATGTCGCCCCACACGGTCGCGTCTTCACACCCGCCGTTGTCGAGCACGATGACCGCGCCTTCAGGAACATCGTCGATATAGTCGCCCACCGTGCCGGGAGGATTGGCGGCTGGACCGTACTTGAGCGTCCAGGCGCGGCCCGCGAGGCGGAAGTCCGTGCTGCGCGCCTTGATCTTGTAGCACTGCCCGTTGATACCGAGCTTGTCGAGCGCGTCGGAAAGCGTAGCGGTGTCGAGCGTGCCGGCGCGCTCTACGTTGCGGATGTCGTTCGTCGTCATGGTTCTAATGAGTTTCCGTGAATTGGGGATGCGCTCAGGCAAGCATGTGTTCGTAGTTGCCGCCCATGACCTTGGCAACGGGTACGCCGGCGAGAATCGCCTTGGCCATCGAGGCTTCCTTCGCCACGATCACCTCTGCGGTGTCCAGCACGAGGCCGATATCGGCAGCGCGGATGAAGATCACGGCGCTGTTGTCGGCCACGACGTAGTCGCCCGCCTCGACCTGCACCTCGCCGACCTGCACCGGCACGTTGGTGCCCTTCTCGACCACGCGGCCGCGCGCTGTGCGTGCCGTCGTGGCGCGGCTGAACACGGGCAGTTCATAGCCGATGGCCTCGTCGATATCGCGCACCGGGCCGTCGGCCACCACGCCCGCGACCTGGCGCACCTTCGCCGCGAGCGAGAGCAAACCGCCCCAGCAACCCGCTTCCACGCCGCTGCGCTGCTCGACCACGATCACGTTGTCGGCGTCGGCCTGTTCGATCGCGCTACAGCCCAGGTGCACCGGGGGCCCCGGCCGCGCTTCGCCGGTGCCGAGCTTGACGGTGATCGCGCGTCCCGCGATGCGGCCCTGGCCCGAGCGCTGCGGCAACCCGCTCACCACGCCGGGCAGTTTGAGTTTGTCGAGCGCGTCCGAGACGGCGCAGCAGTCGAGCCGCCGCAGGCGCTGTACGTTTTGGTCATCCATGTTCTTGTCTTCCGTGAATGTCTTGCGCGAATGAAGCGGGTCAGTCCAGCGTGCGCCACGCGGCGAAGCAAAGGCCCGTGCCGGTCAGGGCGGGGCTGCGATAGCCTGGCGTGTACGAGACCCATTCGAGGTCGAGCGAATTGACCGCCTCCACCGCGATGATCCAGTTGCGAATTTCCGAGCTGCCCGCCTGGAGTTGCTTCGGGTCGAGCGCAGCAAGCCATGCGCTGTCCTTGCGGCGAATCGCTTCGATAATGCCGTTGTCGAGTTCCTCGTCCACCACGAAGTGCGACAGGCCGCCCGATGCGAGCACGCCCACGCGCAGGTCTTCGGGGTAAGCCTCGATCAGCTCACGCAGCGCAGCGCCAAGCTGAATGCAGCGCCGCGGCGTGGGCTGATTGGGCGGGTCGAAGGTATTGACGATCACCGGAATCACCGGCAAATCGAGGCCTTGCAAGTAGCGGCGGTGAATGAACGAGAACGCGTGGCCCTCGTACTGACCGCGTTCCAGACCGTCCATTGCCGCCATGTCGAAGTCGCGTTCGCAGAGCTCGCGAATCATCCAGCGCGCCATCTCCGACTTGACGGGATAGTGCACGTCGGCATCCGGTTCCTGGCGCATGGTGCGGGCGCGGGCGTACCAGCTGTCGTTCGGGCCCGTTTCATGCTTCGCGTTGCGGATCGTCTCGCCGTAGTAAATGGCGAACGCAGGGTTATTCGTGGTGCGAAACAACTCGGTCTGATCGTCGCCAACCACGATCAGCACATCCAGCTTCGCTGCGCGAATACGTTCGCGCAACTCATCCATCGCCGCTTCGGACTGGTCGTAACGCTCGCCCATGCGCTCGGGCGTGACCATCGCTTCGGCGTCGGCGGGCGCGCGTTCCAGCAAGTCGTCGTACGTGACATGATTGCCCGCCTTGTCGTAGTAGTGCGGGTTCTTCGGGTCCACCGCGCGAAAACCGTGCTGCCAGTCTTCGCGCTGCGACACCAGCATAATGCTGTGCGACGAGCCGAATGCAGCTACCAAACGTGCCATTTCGTCTCCTTCTCCTGTGCGTTGTTGCCTTGCCGGCGTTCGTTCACACCACGAACGCCGCGCGCCATTGTTCGATTTGATCGTCCGTGTAACCGAGTTCGCGCAAGATGGCCTGCGTATGCTCGCCCTGCTCGGGCGCAAGCCGCGGCGACGCTTCGCGCGGATACCGCGAGAGCCGGAACGGCTGGCCCACGAAAGCGACCTCGCCCATGCCCGGCAACTCGACCGGCCACGCCATGCCGAGATGCTTGACCTGCGGGTCCTCGAATACCTCGTCGATACGGTGAATCGGGCCACACGGCACGCCGGCTTTGATCAGTACGGCGGTCCATTCCTTCGTCGTGCGAGTCTTGAAGACTTCGCTCACGGCGCGATTCACCGCATCGCGGTTCGCCACGCGTGCCGGATCGGAATCGAAGCCCGGTGCGCGCGCCAGGTGTTCGAGGCCGAGCGCCTCGCACAAGCGCGTCCACATCGTCTGACCAATGGCCGCGAGATTCAGGTAACCGTCCTTCGTTTCGAACACGCCGGTCGGGACCGTGAGCGGATGCTCGTTGCCGACCTGCTGCGGCACCTTCTTGTCCACGAGCCATTGAGCGGCCTGAAAGTCGAGCATCGCGAGCTGCGCTTCGAGCAACGAGGTCTGCACCCACTGGCCTTCGCCAGACGCTTCGCGCTCGAGCAACGCGGTGAGAATCGCCATCGCGCAGAAGTGGCCAGCACAAAGATCCGCAATCGGAATGCCCACTCGCATCGGGCCTTCGCCGGGCTCGCCGGTCACGCTCATGAGACCGCCCATGCCCTGAGCGATCGAGTCGAAGCCAGGCCAGTTCGCATAGGGACCGTCCTGGCCAAACCCCGAAATGCTCGCATAGACGAGACGCGGATTGATCGCCCGCAGCGCATCGGGGCCAATGCCGAGACGGTCCTTCACGTCGGGGCGGAAGTTCTCGATGAACACATCGGCGTGGCGCACCAGCTCACGAAGAATCTCGCGGCCCGCGGGGTCCTTCATGTTCAGCGTGAGGCTTTCCTTGTTGCGATGCAGGTTTTCATAGTCGGCGCGGTTGTGGTCGCGGCCGCCGATCATGTCGTCGCCACCCGGCGCGCCGGGCGGGATTTCAAGCTTGATCACGCGTGCGCCCATGTCCGCAAAAAGGCGCATGGCGGTCGGACCCGCTCGCACGCGCGAGGCGTCGATGATCGTGAAGCGTGACAGCGCGCCTTTGCGGGCGGTGGCCGTCGCCTGGTCGTGCTGGTTGTCCTTGATTGGTGCGCTCATGGGCGTTTTTTCCTCAGACCGGAGTGAACATCGGAACCGGATAGCCGCCGTCGCTCGGCTTGAACACGACCTGCACGCGCTGGCCGATGGCGAGCGTGGCCGGGTCGCAATCGACGATATTGGTGAGCATCGTCACGCCTTCATCGAGCGTCACATAGGCCAGCGTGTAGCGCGCTTCTTCCCTGCCCATCGTGCTGCACGAGTAGATCGAGCCCTTGCCCTTCGACTCGACCCACTCCGTGTTCGCGCTCAGGCATTGCGGGCAGATGTCGCGCGGATAGTAGTGCGTCTCGCCGCAGTCGGCGCAGCGCTTGGCGAGCAGGCGTCCATCCTTCGCCGCTTCCCAGAACGGCATCGCTTCGGGCAACACCCGCGGCGGCGCAATGCGGCGCGGACCGGTTGGCGCTGCGGGCTTGGCGGGCTTTTCCGCTACAGGATTCTGATTAGTCGTACTCATCGTTAAACCCGTTCCAAAATGAGCGTTGCGGCCGTATGACGCGAAGCCAGTGCGCCGCCAATTCCGTTTGCGAGCGCGATATCGCAGTTCGGCACCTGCACGGCGGGGTGCGCTTCGCCACGCAACTGGCGCACGGCCTCGATCACCTTCGTGACGCCGCCCCGATTGGCGGGATGGTTGTTGCACAGGCCGCCGCCATCGGTATTGAAGGGCAGCTTGCCCACACCCGAAATCAAGCCGCCGTCCTGCACGAACTTGCCGCCCTCGCCTTTCTTGCAGAAGCCGAGGTCTTCGAGCTGCATCAGCACGGTGATCGTGAAGCTGTCGTAGAGCGACGCGTACTTGATATCGGCGGCCGTCACGCCTGCTTCGGCGAACGCCGCCGCGCCTGACCACTTAGCCGCCGACCACGTGAGGTCGATCTTGCCGCCAGCCGCGTGCTTGGGCGCCTCACCCGCGCCGCGCACCTTCACGAGCGGGCGCTTGAGCAGTTTCGCGATCTCGGGACGCGCGACGATGAGCGCGCCGCCGCCGTCGCTCATCACGCAGCAATCGAGTCGATGCAGCGGGTCGGCGACCATCGGCGAATTCACGACGTCTTCGGCGGTTACGACGTTGCGCAGCATCGCGTTGGGGTTGTGCTGCGCGTGATGGGAAGCGGCGACCTTGATCCACGCGAGCTGCTCGCTCGTGGTGCCATACTCGTACATGTGACGCTTCGCGACCATGCCGTACAAGTTCTGCGTGGCCGGGCCGAACGGCAGCTCGAACTGCACCTCGGGCGCGTCCGGGTCCGGCGCCTTGAGCGAAAGCGCCGCGCCCGCCGCACGCGGGCGGCCCGCCAGCGTGATCAGCGCGATATTGCAGCGGCCCGCCGCAATCGCCTCCGCCGCGTGCGCGACGTGCAGGATCGGCGCCGAGCCGCCGCACTCCGTCGAATCGACATGGCGCAGCTTCAGGCCAAGGTATTCGGCGATGGTCGTCGTGCCGAGGCCGGGCGCGTCACCCGCGCAGAAGTAGCCGTCGATATCGTCTTTCGTCAGGCCCGCGTCTTCCAGCGCACCCTTCGCAACGTCGGCGTGCAGGCGCGCGACGGAGAGGTCGTCGGCCTTGCGCGTGGGGTGTTCATAGGCGCCGACGATGCAGGCTTGTCCATTCAGGCTCATATGGATTCCTTAGCGAGTCGTTGCGCCGTAAAGCGGTTCAGATGCCAGGTGGCGTCGCCGTAGGTCATGTTGATCGCGAACATGCGCTTTGCGTAGTGGCCTGCGCGGCACTCTTCCGTCATGCCCATTGCGCCATGCAGTTGAATTGCCCATTCGCCCGCGGTCTTGCACGCATCGCCGATGAAGGCCTTCACCGCCGAGACGAAGCGGCCACGGCGCGCCGGGTCGTTTTCATCCACGGCCATGGCCGCCGCGCACGCCATCGACTTGCCCTGTTCGAGTGCGATCAGCATGTCGGCCACACGGTGTTGCAGCGCCTGAAACTTCGCCAGTGGCGCGCCGAATTGCGAGCGCGTCTTCAGGTGCTCGGCGGTTATATCGAGCAACGCTTCCAGCGCACCGACCGACTCCGCGCACAGCGCAGCGTTCGCACGGTCGAGTGCCGCGTCGATAAGCGCATGCGCTTCGCCGGCCTCGCCGATCAGGTCGGCCTTCGTCACCGCCACGTTGGCGAAGCTCACGTGGGCCGCTTCGCGTGCGTCGATCGTCGCGAAGCGGCGCAGCGTGATGCCTTGTGCTTTCGCATCGAGGAGGAAGAGCGAGAGGCCATGCGTATCGCCGCGCTCACCCGATGTGCGCACGGCCACGACGAATGCGTCGGCGATCGCGCCGTCGAACACGAGTGTCTTGGTGCCGTCGATGCGCCAGCCGTCGCCGGTTTCCTTCGCCCGCACCGCGATGCGTGCGACGTCGTAGCGCGCATCGGCTTCGCCCACCGCGAGCGCAAGCACTTTGTCGCCGCACGCGGCCGCTTCGAGCCATTGCGAGCGCTGTTCAGCGCTGCCCGCGGCGCCGATCAACGCAGCCCCCGGCAAGCCGCTCGACAGCCAGCCTGCGCCGCCGAGCGCGCGGCCCAGTTGCTGCGCGACGAGCATCGTTTCGACCGCGCCGTAACCGCTGCCGCCCTGGTCGGTATCGATGGTGAGGCCGGTGATGCCGAGTTCGGCGAAGCCCTTGCGGCGATGCGCCGCAAGCGCCGCGTCTTCGGTGTTGCCGCGCTGGTGCGCGGGAAATTCGCCGTCGCAGAAGCGGCGTACCGCGTCCTGCAGCGCGACGTGATCTTCAGTCAGAGAAAAGTCCATGATTATTCGTGTCCCGCTTCAGGCATTGAAGAACGCGCGGCTGATCAGGTTGCGCTGCACTTCGTTGGTGCCGCCGTAGATCGACAGCTTGCGTGCATCGAAGTAGTTGGCCGCGACGGCAACGGTCTCTTCCAGGCTCGGCGGCTCGTGGCCCGCCTGGTCGAGCAGCGCGGCTTCGTCGAACGGAATGCCGTCGGGTCCGGCGACATCCGCGAGTAGCGCGTAGATCGCCTGGCGCAGCTCGGTGCCGCGCACCTTGAGCATTGACGCCTCGACTGCCGGGACGCGGCTCTGCTGGTTTGCGCTCAGCATGCGCAGGCCGGTGAATTCGAGCGCCATCAGTTCGATTTCGAAGCGGCTCACGCGCGCCTCGAAAAGCGGATCGCCCGCGAGCCCCTGCAGCTTGCCAAGCTGCTTGACGCGCGCAAGCTGCTGCTTGCACGAGCCGATGCCCGCAATGCCCGTGCGCTCATGGCCAAGCAGATACTTGCCGTACGACCAGCCTTTGTTGACCTCGCCCACGAGGTTCTCGACCGGCACGCGCACGTTATCGAGATAGACCTCGTTGAGGTCGGTGCCACCCTCGAGCATGCGGATGGGGCGCAGCTCCACGCCCGGCGACTTCATGTCGATGAGCAGGAACGAAATGCCTTCCTGCGGCTTGGCGTTCGGATCAGTGCGCACGAGTGCGAACATCATCTCGCACCAATGCGCATACGAGGTCCACACCTTATGGCCATTCACGACGAAGTAGTCGCCGTCGCGTACCGCCGTGGTGCGCACGCTGGCGAGGTCGGAACCCGCGCCCGGCTCCGAGAAGCCCTGCGCCCACCACGTTTCGCTGCGGCGGATTGCGGGCAGGTAGCGCTCCTTCTGTTCGGGCGTGCCGAACGCGTTGAGCACGGGGCCCAGCATGTTGATGCCGCTCGCGATGATGCGCGGCGCGCCGCCAACAAGCGTTTCCTCGTCGAAGATATAGCGTTGCAGCGGCGTCCAGCCGGGACCGCCAGCCTCCTTCGGCCACGACGGCGTGATCCAGCCGCGCTCATACAGGTGCGTGTACCACTCGACATAGTCGGCGCGCTCGATGCGCAGGCCCAGTTCGGCCTTGCGCTTGAGTTCGGGCGAGAGGTTCTTCTTGACGAACTCGCGCACCTCGGCGCGAAACGCCTCGTCCTCTGCGGAGAATTCCAGTCTCATTGATTCATTGTCCTTATTAGTGATGCGCACCGCTGTTTTCACCCTGCGAGCCGCACACGACGAGCGCGTCGAGCGCGAGCACGCGGTCCGGGTAAGCCACGAGCGGGTTCACGTCGATCTCGGTGATCTGCGGGTTCGCGCGCATCTGCGCGCCGATCGCGGCCACGGCCTTCGCGATGGCGGCCACGTCCACACCTTCGGCGCCGCGCACGCCGTCGAGCAGCGCAGTGGCCTTCAGGCGGCGCAGTTCCACCACGATGTCGGCTTCGGCCATGTCGGCGGGAATCAGGCGCACGTCCTTGAGCGCTTCGATCCAGATGCCGCCCAGGCCGACCAGCACGACCGGACCCCATTCGGCGTCACGCTTGGCGCCCACCACGAGTTCGAGACCGCCCGGGCCCATCGCCTCGACGAGCGCACCGTCGAGCCTCAGTTCGGGACGATGCAAAGCCACGCTCGCATGCAGTTTGTCCCAGCCGGCGCGCAGCGCGTTCGCATCGGCGAGACCGACCACCACGCCGCCCACGTCGCTCTTGTGCGGCAGTTCGCTCGCCTGCGCCTTGAGCACGACCGGATAGCCGATTTCATCCGCAGTCGTCAAAGCTTCCTCGATCGTCTTCGCGAGACGCCCCGGCGGCACCGGCAGACCCGCCGCGGCAAGCCATTGCTTGCCCTGATATTCGGCGTAAATACCGTTCGCCGGCACGGCGCCCGGCAACGCGATCGCGGCTGGCTGCGCGGTTTGCGCGCGCTGCGCGCGCTGAAGCGATTCGCCGTAGGCCGCCACGCGTGCGCAGGCGCGCAGCGCGCGGTCCGGCGAACGGAAGAACGGCACGCCGCTCGCGGCAATCGCTTCTACGAAGAACGGCTCCAGCACGTTGTTGTCGCCCATCACCGCGAGCACCGCGGGCTTGGTGGCGCGCGCGAGCGCAGGCACGAGGTGGTCGGCCTTGTCGCGCTGCGCGATGGGCGGGCCGCCCATGATCGAGAGCACGAGGCTGCCGATGTTCGGGTCGGCGAGCACCGTGTCGATCAGTTCGCCGATCAGGCCGGGGTTGCGCACCCCGATCGTCGTGTAGTCGAGCGGGTTGTCGGCCACAGCGAAGTCCGGCAGCAGTTCGGTGAGCTTCCTGAGCGTAGGCTCGGCGAGCGGCGGCAGGTTCAGGCCGATGTCGTCGGCGAAGTCGAGCGTAATGTTCTTCACCGCACCCGATGCCGTCATCACCGCCGTGCCCGCTGCGGGCGGCACCGGGAAGCGCGCGAGGATCGTCGTGGTGTCGAACAGTTCGTCGAGTGAATCGACCACCACCACGCCTTCACGCGCGAGCAGCACGCTCGCCGTGGCATGGTCGCCTGCGAGCGCACCGGTATGCGACTGCGCCGCTTCGCGCGCCCGCGCGCTCTTGCCCGGCATCAGCATCACGATCGGTTTGCCCGCGGTACGCGCGTCGCGCGCCAGCGCGAGGAAAGTCTGCGGGCGGCGCACCTGCTCCGCATACACGGCGATTGCGCTCGTCTGCGGGTCGGCGATGAACCATGCGAGATAGTCTTCGATGCCAAGCACGGCTTCGTTGCCGGTCGAGACGGCCGCCGTGATCGGCTGGCCACGCCCCATGAAGGCGTCGCGCAGGTTCGCGGCCATCGCGCCGCTTTGGGCGACCACGCCCACGCCCCTGCGGCCCGCGCACGGATACGGCGCGAGTACCTCGAAGGTGACAGGCACGCCGGCCTCGAAATTGGTGAAGCCCATGCAGTTCGGGCCGATCAGCGCGATGCCCGCGGCGTTCGCGGCCTCAGTGAGTGCCTGTTGTTTCGCGCGGCCTTCCTCGCCCGCTTCGGCGTAGCCCGAAGCGAAGATCACCGCCGCGCCCGTGCCGCGTGCGCCCAACGTGCGTACAGCGTCGAGCACGCCGGCCTCCGGAATGCACAGCACCGCGAGGTCGATGCCTTCGGGCAGCGCGTCCACGCTCTTCACGCACGGGCGGCCGTTGATTTCCTCGCTGCTGCGCGACACGAGATGGATCGCGCCCGCAAAGCCGAAACGCTCCAGGTTCTGCAGCACGAAGTTGCCGAACGAGCGGGGATCGGCGGAAGCGCCGACGATCGCGATCGATCGCGGCTTGAGCACGCGCTCGACGGACATCACGCCGTCTGCTTCGGAGAGTGACTTACTCATCAGGTCATGCCTCTTCTTGATTGGGATCCCGGCGCTGGCGTACCAGGATCAGTTCGATTGAGAGCCATTCTGGCATACCAGAACTGGTTTCTCAATACACCAGAGCCCGATTTGCAGGGTTGGTGTTTTCCCCTAGCGGCACCCATCCGCACCGCGATTGCATCTCCATCCCTTTGATTTTAATGCGTTTATGTTCCCCCTCAGTGTACATCCATTGGCCTACGCATCCGTATAAGAAAAACACCATCTTGAATACCACAGCGTCATATTGGTATATTTCGTTCATCCGAACACCAACAACCGCGCTTCTCATGAAACCTGTAGCCGACCTGACCGCCGTGCGCGAGGGCGCAGCTCCCGACCAACCGGCAGCCGCGCCGCGCATGCGCGCGAGTCTGGCGAACGACGTTCGCGAGACGCTGCAGGCCGAGATTGAAACTGGCCAGCTCGCGCCTGGCATGCCGATCGACGAGCGCGCGCTCGCGGCGCGCTTCAACGTATCGCGCACGCCGGTGCGCGAAGCGCTTCAGCATCTCGCGGCGCGCGACCTCGTGGTGATCTCGCCGCGCCAGGGCATGACCGTGGCACGGCTCTCGATCGCGAAGGTGCGTTCGATGCTGGAGTACATCGGGGAACTGGAGGCGCTGTGCGCACGCTTTTGCGCGAGGCGCGCGAGCGACGCCCTGCGCGACGCGCTCGACCGCGCGCTGCTGGCGTGCCAGCAGGCCGCCGTGGAAGGCGACGCTGGCGAGTACGCACGCGCCAATACGCTCTTTCACGACACGATCTACGAAGGCAGCCGCAACGAGTGCCTCGCCGACCAGATTCGCGCGGCGCGCCGCCAGTCGGCGCGCTACCGCGTGGCCGACCTGCGCAACCGCAGCCAGATCAGCCGCTCTTTGCAGGAGCACTTCGAGATCGCCCGCGCCATCCAGGCCGGCGACGAAGCGAAAGCCGCCGAGGTGATGCGGCGTCACGTTCCCGCGGGCACGACCGGCTTTTCCGAATTCCTCGCCGCCGTGCCGCGCCATTTCTTCGACTTCGGCACCGACAAGATAGGCGGTCAACCTGATTAATCAACACGGAGACAACATGCCCCGCTCCATCGACGTCCCAGGCCTCTCGCACAACGCTCCGATTCCGGTGGGCGCACGCGTGTCCAACGTGCTGTGCTCGTCGGCGATCGCCGGCAAGGACCCGGCCACCGGCAAGCTCGCCGCCGGCCCCGCGGACCAGGCCCGCCTCGCGTTCGACAACCTCGAGCGCTTTCTCGACGCCGGCGGCGCGACACTCGCGGACGTCGTGAAGCTCACGGTGTACGTGAAAGACGACAGCGTGCGCGAGCACGTCAACGCGCACTGGCTCGCCTTCTGGCCCGATCCGGCACAGCGCCCCGCACGCCATATCGTCGTGCACGACCTGCAGCACGGCATGGCTCTCCAGCTCGAAGCAATGGCCGTCGCGTCCTGAGCGCGCGGCCTACTCCACCAACGTCAAACAACGTTAGCGCATCCCTCCATTCATTGAGAAAGGTTCCAACGTGATCATCGATTCCCACGCCCACGTCGTCATGCCCCCGCAAAGCTTCCGCTACATGGCGGAACTCATTGGCGGCCGCGCCAACCCGTCGACCAACCCGAACATCCCGGACGAAGCCGTGCGCAAGCAAGCCGAGGAACTTGTGCGCAGCATGGACGCCGTCGGCACCGACGTTCAGTTCATCTCGCCGCGCCCCTACCTGCAAATGCATTCGGTGAAGCCTGCGCGCGTGACCGAGTTGTGGACGCGTCACTGCAACGACCTGATCAAGCGCTTCGTCGACATGTTCCCGGACCGCTTCCGTGGCGTGGCCGGCCTGCCGCAGTTCATGAACGAATCGCCTGCTGAAAAATGCGTGGCCGAACTGACGCGTTGCGTGAACGAACTGGGCTTCGTCGGCACACTGCTGAACCCCGATCCGACCGAAGGCGAAGGCCCGGCGCCGGCCGGTCTCGGCGATCCGTTCTGGTATCCGCTCTATGAAGCGATGACGGCGCTCGACGTGCCCGCGCTGATCCATTCGGCAGGCAGCTGCAGTCCGCGCGAGTCGTACACGCTGAAGTTCATCAACGAAGAAAACATCGCGGTCATTTCGCTGCTCGAATCGGACGTGTTCCAGAAGTTCCCGAGCCTGAAGATTGTGGTGGGCCACGGCGGCGGCGCGATCCCCTACCAGATGGGGCGCTTCCGCTCGTGGGCCGTGCGCCGCAACCATCCTCAGACCTTCGACGAGCAACTTCGCAAGCTCTACTTCGACACCTGCAACTACTCGAAGGAGTCGATCGAGCTGCTGCTCAAGGTGGCAGGCACCGACAACGTGCTGTTCGGCACTGAAAAGCCGGGCACGGGCAGCGCGCGCGATCCGATCTCGGGCCGCGACTACGACGACATGAAGCCGGTGATCGAAAGCATCGAATGGCTCACGGAAGCGCAGCGCAAGAACGTGTTCGAGTGCAACTGCCAGCGCGTCTACCCGCGCGCGTTCCGCCACTATCAGGAGGCCTGACCATGGCCATGACCGCTGAAGAAAACGATCTGCTCACGCGCGTCGAAAACGGCGCACCGATGGGCGAGATGATCCGCCAGCATTACTGGATTCCGGCGGTACCCTCGGCAAAGCTCGCAGCGGACGGCGCGCCCGTGCTGGTACGCCTGCTCGGCACGAACTACGTGGCGTTCCGCACGACCGACGGCAAGGCCGGCCTGGTCGACGAGCTTTGCCCGCACCGCAAGACCTCGCTGATGATGGCGCGCAACGAGAACAACGGCCTGCGCTGCATCTTCCACGGCTGGAAGGTGAGCGGGGAAGGCCAGGTGGTCGAGGCGCCGAACCAGGTGGGCGACCAGGCGCAGTTCTGCAAGCGCGTGAAGACGAGCCAGTACGGCGTGGAAGAGCGCGGCGGCATCCTCTGGGTGTGGCTCGGCAAGGGTGATACGCCGCCGCGCTTCCCCGACCTGCCGTTCACGCAACTGCCCGCCGACCAGCGCTCGGTCACGAGCGTCGAAGTGCCGACCAACTGGGTGCAGGGCGTCGAGGCGTCGATGGATTCGTCGCACGTGGGCGTGCTGCACGAATCGACCACGCAGATCACGGCTGGGGGCGGCAACGAACGCATGCACATGACGAAGGCGCTCGCGCCGCGTCTGGAGTTCGAAGAGCGGCCGTACGGCTATCGCTACGCCGCGCTGCGCGATCTGCCCGACGAGAACGTCTATGCACGCGTGAACAACTTCGTGATGCCGTGGTACGGCATCATCTGCGCGCCGGACTCGAACGGCCCGAGCACAGTGTTCTTCTCCACGCCCGTGGACGACGTCACGCACCGCGCCTGGTTCGTGCACTTCAACCCTACGCGCAAGCTCGGCATGACGGTGATGTCGGCCACGCCCGATGTGTGGAACTTTCCCCCGCTGCCGCCCGGCACGCGCGAAACCGGCTTCGGCCAGAACCGCGATCTCATGAAGCGCGGCCACGCCACGGGCTTCCACCAGCACCTGGGCACCGAAGACTTCGCGATGTTCCTGGGCCAGGGGCCGATTGCGGACCGCACCACCGAACAGCTTTGCTCCGCCGATGGCGCCGTGCTGCGCGTGCGCGTGCTGCTGCTCAAGTCGGCGCGCGAGTTCATGGCGGGCAAGACGCCCACGCTCGCCGACAGCCCCGAGCTCGACTACTCGCGCGCGATCTCGATCGGCGGCGTCCTGCCGAGCGGCTCGGACTGGCGCTCGCTGACCGAAACCGCCTGAGCGCCACGTAGTCGCCCGCACAACACAGTATCTCCGGAATGACTTCGATGCTTGTCCCACTGCTGCTCACGCTGCGCGTCGCCGCGATCGACTCCCCGACTTCGCTCGTCAAGTCGTACACGCTCGAAGCAGCCGACGGCGCGCTGCTGCCCGGCTTCGAGCCGGGCGCGCACCTCCAGATCGAGATCCCGTCCGCGACGGGCAGCGCGCCGCATTGGCGTTCGTATTCGCTGATCCACCTCGATCCGTGCGTCGATCCGCGCGACGGCGTGCACGCCTACCGGCTCGGCATCCGCCGCGAGGACGAAGGCCGTGGCGGCTCGCGCCACATGCACGCGCTGGAAGTGGGCGCCACGCTCAACGTGCGCGCGCCGGTCAACCACTTCCCGCTCGCAGCGCCGCCGCGCGTACTGCTCATCGCGGGCGGCATCGGCATCACGCCGATCGTCTCGATGGCCAGCGCCCTCGCGGCCCAGCAACGCGAATTCGAGCTGCATTTCAGCGGCCGCACGCGCGAGGCGCTGCCTTTCGTCGACGAACTTCGCGCGCTCGCGGGCGAAAAGCTCGTGCTGCACGCCGATGACGATCCGGCCACGCGCCTCTCGGTCGACGCGCTGCTCGACGGCGCGCAGGTGAACCAGCCGATCTACGTATGCGGGCCGGCGGGCATGATCGAAGCGGTGCTCGCAGCGGCGCGCCAGCGTGGCTGGCACGAATGCGATCTGCACTACGAACTGTTTACCGAGGCTGCGCCCCAAGAAGGCGACGCCGCATTCGAAGTCGAGCTGAAGTCGTCGGGCAAATGCTTCACGGTGGCCGCCGACAAGTCGCTGCTCGACACCCTGATCGAAAACGGCGCCGACGTGATGTACGACTGCCGCGCCGGCTACTGCGGCCTGTGCACGACCAAGGTAAGCAGCGGCCAGATCGAGCATCGCGACGTCTATCTCTCCGAGGCCGACAAGGCGGCCGGCAAGGTCATGCAGGTTTGCGTGTCGCGCTGCAAGAGCGGCCGCCTCGTGCTCGACCTCTAACACTTTCAACGCAATTCAAGCGGAATTCAGAATGAGCGAAATCCTGGTTACTTATGAACTCGACGGCCCGGTCGCCCTCATCGGCCTGAATCGCCCCGACAAGCGCAACGCCATCAACGAAGAGGTGATCGCGCAACTGCGCGCCGCCATCATGCGCGCGGGCGAGGAAGCCGACGTTGGCGTGCTGTTCGGGCACGGCGGCAACTTCAGCGCCGGTCTCGATTTGCGCGAAGCGCTTTCACGCGCGACCGGCGAGACCGCAGCCCCGCGCAAGCGCCGCCGCCACTCGTGGCACGAAGTGTTCGACATCATCGCGCGCGGACCAATTCCGTTCGTCGCGGCGCTGCACGGAGCCGTGGTGGGCGGCGGCCTCGAGCTCGCCACGGCGGCACACGTGCGCGTGGGCGACTCGACGGCGTTCTTCGGCTTGCCCGAAGGCCAGCGCGGCATTTTCGTGGGCGGCGGCGGCACGGTGCGCATTCAGCGCGTGATCGGCTACACGGTCATGGCCGACCTCATGCTCACGGGGCGCCTGCTTTCCGCCGAGGAAGGCTTGCGCGAGCACGTCATCACGTATCTCACGCCGCCGGGCGAAGCGCTCGCCAAGGCGAAGGAACTCGCCGCGAAAGTCGCCCAAAACGCACCCGACACGAACTGGCGCATCACCAACCTGCTGCCGCGCGTGAACGATCTTTCGCACGAGGACGGCCTCTTCCTCGAATACATGAGCTCTAACATGGCGCGCTCCCCCGAAACCGCGAAGCGCCTGCAGGAATTCGTGGACGGCAAGGCTAAGCCGCTGGAGCGTCCCGACGCCCAGAAGACCCCGGCATAACGACAGCGTGAGGCGCAACGAATCATGAATGCAGCAAACGAACTGAATCCGCAGGAAGCGGCCGCGCGCGAAGCGGCGCTCGCGCACGTGAAGGCTGCCGAGAAGGCCGCCGCGCAAATCCCGGTCGGTGACGCTACGCCGCGCCCAGTCGCACAGGCCGCCGTGATCGGCGCGGGCACGATGGGTGGCGGCATTGCGATGGCGCTCGCCGCCGCGGGCATCCCCGTCACGCTGGTCGACGCGAACGAGGAAGGCCTCGCGCGCGGCCTCGCCCGCATTCGCGACAACTACGAAAGCAGCGTGAAGCGCGGCAAGCTCGACGCCGCCGTGCGCGACGAACGCCTCGCGCGCATCACGGGCTCGCTCTCGATCGCCGACGTGAAGAACGCCGACATCGTGATCGAGGCTGTATTTGAAGACCTCGCGCTCAAGCAGGGCATCTTCCGCGAGCTGGACCTGCACGCGAAGCCGGGCGCCGTCCTCGCCACCAACACCTCGGGCCTCGACATCGACGAGATCGCCACCATCACGAAGCGTCCCGCCGACGTGGTGGGCGCGCACTTCTTCAGCCCCGCGCACGTGATGCGCCTGCTCGAAGTCGTGCGCGCCGCGCAGACCGCTGACGACGTGATCGCCACGCTCATGGATCTGGGCCGCCGCATGGGCAAGGTTTCGGTGCTCTCGCGCATCTATCCGGGCTTTATCGGTAATGCGCTATTTCGCAACTACAACCGGGAAGCGCACTTCCTTGTCGAAGACGGCGCGCTGCCGCACGAAGTGGACGCGGCGCTCAAGGAATTCGGCTACGCGATGGGCATCTTCGCCGTGCACGACATGGCCGGCAACGACGTGGGCTACCAGACGCGCAAGGCGCAGATGGCGACGCGCCCCACCGACCGCCGATGGAACGATCTCATCATGAAGCTCGTGGAGATGGGGCGCCTCGGCCAGAAAAGCGGCAAGGGCTGGTATCGCTACGAGGCGGGCAGCCGCGAGCCGCAGCGCGATGCGGAACTGGAGCGCTTCATCGTCGAGGAATCGGGGCGCATGGGCATTACGCGCCGCCCGATTTCCGCGAATGAAATCGTCAAGCGCTGCGTGTACGGCATGATCAACGAAGGCGCGAAGCTGCTCGAACAGGGCATTGCGCTGCGCGCAAGCGACATCGACGTGGTCTACGTGACGGGCTACGGCTTTCCCGCGCGGCGCGGCGGCCCGATGTACTACGCAGACCAGATCGGCCTCGCGAACGTCTATCGCGACATCAAGCGACTCCATGAGGAGTATGGCTACTGGTGGAAGCCCGCACCGCTGCTCGAAAAGCTCGCGGCGGAAAACGGCCGCTTCGGCGATCTGTGACGCAACCTTTGTCCTGCAGGCGCCGCGCGTTCGCGCACGGCGGCCGTTACGCATGCGCCCGGGCGGGCAACGCTTTCACTCTTCGTCCTGCTCTCCGTCGCGCGGCTCGGCTTCGGCCGACGCCGTTTCGCGCGCGTGGCTCATCGGCGCATCGTTGAAGAACTCGGCCGGCAACGTGGCGAGGAACTCCGAGAAGCCCGCGTCGCCGCCGGGCGAATGCTGTGCCATGACCTCCTCGGCGGTCGCCTCGTCGCCCGAAAGAAGCGCTTGCGCGAGGCGCTGGTGGTCGGCGATCACCTTTTCCCGGCGGCTCGGCGCCAGAAACAGCTTGGGGCGGTAGCGTGAAATCAGGCGGCGGATCGCCCGGATCTGCTCGGCCAGGTAGTCGTTGTGACATGCCTGGCAAATTACCTCGTGGAATTCGGCGTTGCTGCGCGCAAAACGGCGGGCGTCACTCTGGTTCAGCGCTTCCACGCCTTCGTCGATCGTGCGCTGCAGTTCCACGCGCTGCTCGTCGTTCATGCGGCGGGCGGCCAGGCGCGCCGAAACGGATTCCAGCTCGTGCAGCAGTTCGAGCATGTTCCGCAACTGCGGGACCGTCATCTTTGTCACGAACACGCCCTGGCGCGGCACGATCTGCACATACTGCTGCGCAGCAAGCTGCTGCAGCGCCTCGCGTATGGGCGTGCGCGACACATTGAAGCGGGCGGCGAGCGCGCGCTCGTCGAGCGCCGCGCCCGGCACGAGTTCGCCTCGCTCGATTTCCGATTCCAGGAGCGCCTTGATTTCGGCCGAGCGGCTCAGTTTGGGTGGCAGACTCATTGAATGGCTGACAGTGGGATCAAAGGGCCATATCGGCGGCTCGCAACCGCCAATAGCGTTTAAAATTCATATGATACCGTGCAGGTATACCAAACGCCCAGCTGTGTGTTACCCCAATAAAAAGAATGACTGATTCCCCCAGTATCGGGCTTCGACGCACTCGCGACGCTGCCATCGCGAGAGCCGTGAGACGCCACAGTGGCCGCGGCGCGTTTGCGACAGCACGTGTTCGCATTGACTCGGCAGGGCGTCCGTGCACGAACGTCGACTCAACCCGCGCAAGCGAAATTGCATTCTCTTTGCCCCGGCTTGCCACCGCTCGCCTTGAGCGCGAATGCCCGCCAGGTCCATGAGACTTTGGCGGGCACGCGGATGAGTCAGCCTGAACTAGCCGAGGTTACTGAATAGGATTCCTAAAAAATGCGCCGACATCCAGAGATCCCAATCCAGCTGCCGGCGCGTCGCGAAATCTTTAGAAAGTGTGTCGAATACCGATCTGCATGGCCAGTTGGTTGGCCGTGGTCGATGCGAGGTTGCCGTACAGAGAACCACCCGCGCCCGGAACCGAGTACGGCGTCGAAACGAGGAAGCTGTCCGCGAACTTCTGCCCTGCGAACGCATGCTGGAATACACCGAACATGTAGACATCGGTGCGTTTCGAAAGGTGATAGTCCACGCCGGCACTGTAGAGGTTGTACTTGCCGAGGCGGTGCTGGTCTACATAAGTGAAGCCGCCACCTACCGTGAGCATCGGTGAGATCCTGTAGCTCGTGCCGACCTCGTAGGCATTTACCGTGACGACACCGAGCGGGCTCTTCGACGCATTCGTGTACGTGTACACACCATTTATCGACCACGCCTCGTTCAGGTTCACCATGCCGCCAACGGCGACCGTGTAGATCGATTCCGCGTCGAGCGCAACCTGTGCCATCGTGCCGACGCCGCGCGTTGCATTGCCCCCGTCCGTCTTTGTGATCACGGCAGCCATCGAATATGGTGCGTTGAAAGTGCCGGTCGGGCTGTACTTGATGCCGCCGCTAATTACCCGCGGGTTGCCGGTCGGCGTGCCGCCGAAGGCGCCCGCAATATTGCTGAAGCCATACATCACGCCCGCGCCGAAGCCATGCCAGTTAGGCGTTTCGTAGCGCACCATGTTGCTCACCGGCTCGCCCGCGAGGCGGTCGATGTCGTAGGCGCCGTGGAACGCGTATGAAGGCGCGAACTGAGCGACGTTCGTGTAATAGGAGATGTAGTCGTAGGTGAAATCGTAGTCGTAGCCGGCGATCAGCGTACCGAACCTGTCGCTCGACAGACCCACGAACGCGCGGCGTCCGAACAACGCGCCACCGTGGCCCGCAGCGCCGGTGTTCAGCGAAAAACCATTCTCCAGAGTGAAGATCGCCTTCAGTCCACCGCCCAGATCCTCCACGCCTTTCAAGCCCCAGCGTGACGCCTGGTTGATACCGTCATCCATTTTCCAGAGCGAATGACCGCCCGCGTTGCTCACATAGGTGAGGCCATTGTCGATGATCCCGTACAGCGTCACGCTGCTTTGCGCGTGCGCGCCACCCGCCACCACGGCCGCTATCGCGCCCGCCAAAAGCTTCTTCTTCACTTGACGATCTCCTGAAATTGCGGGCTTTAGCACCCGCTTTATTTACTGCTGCATTTCCGTCGGCCGCCGCCGGCTTCGAACTACTTGCTGCGAGAGAGGTGGCGCGAGGCGAGGAAGTAATGCACGGCCGACCATACGAGCGCCAGGCTGACCGCCAGCATCGCGTAGCGAATGCCGTAAGCCGAAGCGTCGTGACACGCTGATGCGAAGGGCCCCTGAACGGCGGCGACTGCGCCATGCGGACCGTGTGCGCCGCCCGCCGCACAAACCAGCTTGTACTGGCCTTGCGTGAACTGGCGTACCGCAAGACGATCGCTAAGGAATCCTACGGTTGTCGGCCCCAGGCCCTGACCCACCAGATTCATGAGCAGGAACACACAGGCCGACGCCGTGGCGCGCATGCGCGGTTCGACGATGCCATGCACGACAGCGAAGGTCGGGCCGTTCCACATGCTCAGCAAGATCGTGGCGCCGAAGATCAGCGCGACCGCGGCGGGCCATTGCTCCAGAGTGAGCGCGAATGCCACGAGCGGGAAGCCGATTGCCGTGCCGAGCGCGGGCACCCAGGCATACCAGCGGCGATTCTTCGCGCCCAGCGAATCGGCGAGCAGGCCGCCCAGCGGGTTGCCGAGAAGGCCGCCCACGCCGATCATGAGGCCGAAGATCAGACCAGCCTGCGCAAAGCTCAGGCCGTACACGCGGTTCAGATAGATGGGGATGAACAGGTTGACGCCGTACTGCGCGAAGCCGCCGATCACGGTGCCGAGCAGCATATGCACGAATGCGCGGCTCTTGAACAGAACGGCAAGCACATCGCTCAGCGGCGGCACGGGGGCCGCGGCGTGCGCACCGCCCTCCTCCGCCCCGCCACGCTTCGGTTCGCGCAGCGTGATCCAGGCAAGCAGCCCAAAAATGAGTCCCGGCAGGCCGACCACGAAGAACACTGGGCGCCAGCCCATGTGCTGGACCATCAAGCCGCCGCCTAGCGCGCCGGCAAGCACGCCGATGGGCGGCCCGAACGCATAGATGGAGAGCGCGCTTGCGCGGCGGCGCGGGCCGAACTGGTCGGAAATCAGCGAATGCGCGGTGGGCGTGCTGCCCGCCTCGCCAATGCCCACGCCAAGCCGGTAGAGCAGCAGTTGCCAGTACGCGCCAGCGGTGCCGCACAGCGCCGTCATGACCGACCAGGCGCCAATAGAAAGCGCGATCAGCACGACACGGTTGAAGCGCTCGGCAAGACGCGCGATCGGCAGACCCAACAGCGAATAGAAGATCGAAAACGCGAGCCCATTCAGCAAGCCGAGCTGCAGATCGCTCAGGTTCATCTCGATTTTCATCGACTGGCCGACGACCGCGATGATGATCCGGTCGACAAAACTCGATGCGTAGATCAGAACCAGGAGCAGCAGAAACCAGCTGCGGTACCAGCCAGCTTCAGACCGGGCTCCGATGTTCTGGGCTGTCAGTTCCTTCATTGTGGTGTCTCCGAGGTGAGCCTCAGTCATGCTTGGCTCGCCGTTTGTATGCCACAAAGCGTCTGTGGGATTTTTTATGGATTCTGTAGCATAATTTTTGGGCGCGCAAGGCTAACTCGTGTCAAAGGCATCCTCGTTTTCACTAGGGCGAATCATCTAATCAATGCAGCCGCCGGAGACCGGAAAAGTCACAGCGGGCCGCAAAGGCGCGCTGGCCAAGGCGCTGCCGGGCGCGAGGCGGCCAACTGCAAAAGGATGAAGAGGGTGAGACGCGACAAGCAGCAATTTGTTGCGCACGCAACGAATATGATCGACCAGCGTGTCACTCATCTGGTGCCATTTAAAGTTTTATGTTTGGTGCCGCGGATACTGCGAGTGGCGTGCCTGGTATGAGTCGCCAGTTTTTCCCGCGCAGGACTGTGGCAGGAATCCGGTTCCTGTAGCTACGTCTGGTCCACTGGACGAAAAACCAGCTCAATAACGTTCAGGTCGCTCTCGGCCGATTTGTCGCCGCAGGCACAAATGCAATGATTCATGCACGCTACGCTTGCAGCAGCAGCAAGTTATTTCGGCCACCGCCACGACGGTTCGGACAGATGTTGCGCGAAGTAATCGGAGAGCGCGGTTACCTTCGCGGGCCGCGCACGCGCCGAAGGCGTCACGGAGCTCCCATGGATGCGAGGGCCGGCCTTCGCGCTGCAGATATTGCGGCGACGCCACCACGTACTGCGAGACCGCACACAGCCGCCTCGCAACCAGCGACGAATCCGGCAGCGCGGCAATGCGCAACGCCGCGTCGAAGCCGTCAGCGACGAGATCGACGCTCGCATCGGAAAGATCCCGGACGCTGACCATCAACGCTCAAGACGCCCCGGCCAGCCCGAGGCAAACGACCGTACACGCCGCCCGCCCTGCGGGCTGAAGTAATGCGCCGGGAGCCCGTCGCCGGGCGGCTCAGTATTCGGTGATGCCCGATATGGCATGACGGGGCGAATCGCCATTGACTCGCCTCGAGGTCAGACAAGGCAAGTGCTGTGCCAGTGCGTTCCGCCCATCGCCGGCCTGGGTATCGCTGCACGGCGGCGCAGCTCGGTTCTGGTGCGCAATAGCACCCAGGAGGATCATGCTGCACTACAGCGCACTGCCCGGCGCCTTGTCGTAACGACGCCGGGTTTCTGGCACGCACGAAGCACATACGCTACCGCGGTCGAGCACCGACTTGAGTGCCGCGTGGACTGCACCCTGAAACGATTGCTTCCACGAATTGCGCCTCGGCGACCAGCCTGCAATTGCGGACGATGAGCGCGTGCCGCACGCGCGGCCCCTCGGCGAACGCACTGTGTCGTGGGCTGGGCATCGCACAGGCGCGCAAGCAGATCCATCGAGCCAATAACTTACGTCAGAAGTCGAGACTGAACAGCGTCTACACACGGCGGCGGCAGGGAACCCGCGCGCCGCCTGGCGCATGAAGAAGGCGACACCCGAAGCCCCATTCCCCCTCCCTGCAGGCCCCTCATGCGTTAATGTCGCGCTCGCTGGCGAGCCACGCTCGCCATCCACCAAATCCGGATATATCGGTTCCCGACAGCACGCCATAGGGTTCGCACAGGAAGCCGGTCACCCACGAGCCGTCCGACAGTTCGACCTTCCCCAGTACGAGCGGAGACGGCACGGTTGCCATGAACGAGCCCAACTCGACGCTCGGCATTTCCCAGACTTCGACGGCAACCCTGGCGCCGTTCTCAGCAACTCGCCACAGTCCCGGGCGTCTAGTGCCGTCCGCAGAAGCCGGCAGCGCGGCCAGCCGATAATGGGCTGCCGTATGCGTTACCTGCATCCGTTGCGCGCCTCGCGAAACCAGGTCCTTGTTCAGCGGCAGCCCTTGCATGTGAGCGCCGCACACCGCAACGCGAATCCGGTCGTTGGCCGCTACTCGTCGCGAGGAAGGCTCAGGGTAGCTTCCGCCAACGCATTCGATGCCACTCGCCGTTTGCAGCATATCGGCAACGCCCAACAGATACTGGTCGGTGAACGCGCGGCCGAAGACCGTTACGCCCCACGGGAGTCCGTTCTTCATGAACCCAGTTGGCGTGGCGACAGCCGCGTAATCCAGCAGATTCATGAAGTTCGTGTAGTAACCGAGCAATGAATTCGGCCCAATTGGGTCCTCTTCCAGTTCAGCCAGCGTCACAGGGCGCGGAAAAGTCGGCGTTAGTACGAAGTCCAATGAATCGACCACCGCATCGCAAGTTGCCTTCAACGCCTGCAGGCGATATTGCGCGCGAAACAGTTCAACCGCCGTCGTACCCGGCGCCTTGGCCAGGACGTCTCGAATGACAGGAAGCACAGCGTCTGGCGTCCAAGACATCAACTCGCCGGCCACGCTGTAACGCTCGGCAACCCACGGGCCCTGATAAAGGAGATTCGCGGCCTCGACAAAGGGTTCGAAATCAATCTCCACAGCCTCGCCACCTGCTGCTTCCAGCCGCGCACGAGCCTTCTCGAACAGTTCCGGACTCTCAGCGCATCCCGCGAATTCAAGCCTCGCCGGAACCCCAAACCGGAACGATGCTGGCGTGCCGAACGCGCCTGCCGTGTTCCACTGCGGGTTTTTGCGACTGTATGCATCGCGCGAGTCGGTTTGCGCGGTCAATGAGAGAAGCTCACTGGCCTCTTCAGCGGTGGCCGTGAAGAACGTCACGCAATCAAGCGTGCGGCAGGCCGGGACTACACCCGCCGTCGACAGGATGCCCCTGGTCGGCTTGAGTCCGATGAGATTATTCAGGGCGGCGGGCACGCGGCCGGACCCTGCCGTGTCGGTCCCGAGTGCGAAACTTGCCACGCCTAATGCGACGGCAAGCGATGAACCGGCGCTAGAACCACCCGACGGGTAGTCAGGTAGCACACTGTTGCGGCATTTTCCGAATGGCGAACGCGTGCCGTTCAGACCCGTAGCAAACTGATCGAGATTGGTCTTCCCAATCGGGATCGCGCCAAGCGCAATCAGTTGGCTGACGAGAGTCGCGGACTCCTCCGACGTATACGCAAAGTCGGGGCATGCGGCGGTCGTGGGAACTCCGGCAAGGTCGATGTTGTCCTTGATTGCGAACGGCACACCGTACAACGGCAGACGCTCAAAGTCTTGCTTCTCGAGCCAGTCAAGGTACGGCGCGACTTCGCTTTCGTCCAGAAGATGAATAAAGAGGTTGAACTCCAGATTCAGCGCGCTCGCCTTTCCGAGCAGTTCTGCCACAAGCTTGCGCGGCGTGAGGCGTCCATCACGATACGCGCTACGGAGCGTGGAAAGTCGCAGATCGAATGTCGGCATGGTTCTCTGTCCTTGTAATTAGTGACGGTCAATGACTGCGACTCGCTGCCCTGCGCGCACGGGCGCGCCAGGTGCCACGTAAATTTCGCCGACTGTCCCCGCACACGAGGCAAACACCGAGATCTCCATCTTCATCGACTCGATAATGAGCAGTACGTCGCCAGCGGCAACGACGTCTCCAGTCTTCACCTTCACCTGCCAGAGGCTGCCAGCGATTTCACAGTCCACCGGGACTTGTCCGTCTTTTAGCGGAGCCAGTTGGGCGTTCTCCAGATCCGGTGCCTCGCTTGCCTCTCCCGGGGTGCCCGCTTCGCGCCAACGCTCGCGCTCGGCCTGGAAGGCCGCTTTCTGTCGCGAACGGAACTTGCCAATGCTGACCGCTTCGCTCTCAAGAAACGCTTGATAATCCGGCAACGAGAGTTCCGACTCTTCAATCTTCAACGGATAACGCCCAAGCGGAAAATCAGCGCGGATGCGAAGCAGTTCGTCGGCCGACACTTCGTAGAAGCGAATCTGGTCGAAAAAGCGCAGCAAATAGGGCTGACCGGCGAAATCTGCGACCTTGCGATAGCGATTCCACATCTGCAGCGTGCGACCGACGAACTGATAGCCGCCGGGCCCTTCCATGCCGTACACGCAGAGATACGCGCCGCCAATGCCGACCGAGTTCTCCGCGGTCCAGGTACGGGCCGGGTTGTATTTGGTCGTCACAAGGCGGTGACGTGGATCGAGCGGTGTCGCAACGGGTGCGCCCAGGTAGACGTCACCGAGGCCCATCACGAGATAGCTCGCGTCGAAAACGATCTCTTTTACGGCTTCGATGGACTCGAGGTCGTTAATCCGGCGAATGAACTCCAGGTTGCTCGGGCACCACGGCGCGTCTTTGCGCACCGTGGTCATGTATTTTTCAATCGCGAGCTGGCACGCCGGGTCATCCCAGGAGAGCGGAATGTGAACGACTCGCGACGGCACGCGCAGATCCTTCTTCAGCAAGACCTGCTCCCACGCCTGACGTACAACGTCCAGCAATTGCACGAGCGCCAGTTGCTCCGGTCGATAGTGAATCTGGAGAGAACGGATGCCAGGCGTCAGATCGATAACGCCGGCAAGCGCCGTGGCCTCGAGAGACTGCATGAGCGCGTGCCCACGAAAGCGCGAGACGAGGTCCAGCTCGGCAGGTCCAATTTCGAGCAGCAGGTGCGTGTCGCCGGACATGCGCGCCACGAGCCGCTCGCCGCCCGAACCCATGTCGAGCACGATCGGTGATGTGAGGGACGACCGTCTGCAGATCGGCGCGCTCGACTCGACCTCGAGACTGTCCAGTTCGCGGGCGCGTTGACGTGCGGCTTCACGCGCCTCTTCCACCTCCACCGGAACAAAGCGGATCTTGTCGCCGGCCTTCAACTGCCCGATGTGCCAGAGGTCGGCCTCGATGATCGTGACCGGACAGACGAAGCCGCCGAGACTCGGCCCATCGGGTCCGAGAATCACTGGCATATCGCCGGTGAAATCGATCGCGCCGACCGCATAGGGATTGTCGTGAATGTTCGATGGGTGAAGCCCCGCCTCGCCGCCGTCTTCGCGCGCCCACTCCGGTTTCGGCCCGATCAGGCGAACACCGGTACGGCTCGAGTTGAAGTGAACTTCCCAGTCGGTGTCGAGGAAGCGTTCGATGTAGCGGGAGCTGAAGTACTCAGGCGCGCCATGTGGACCATAGATCACACGGATGCTCCGAACCTCTTCGAGCTTCGGCACGTCGTTGAGCGTCTTGCCAGCCCGCGAGTTCTCGAGTGTATAGAGGTGAAGCACGTCCCCCGCGCGTATTGCGCGGCCGCCATGTCCGCCGAACTGACCGAGCGTGAAGGTGCTACGGCTGCCGAGATACACGCCGACGTCCAAACCGCCGCGTACGCACAGATAAGCGCGTGCGCCGGCGCCGCGAATGGTGCCGAGCGACAACGTCGAGCCTGCCGGGACAGGGAGACTCGTATTCAACGGTTGCTTGACGTCGTCGAGCAGTACGGGAATTTCTGCCCCCGTGATGGCGACGACCGCGTCCGTATTGAAACGCAGCGTCGGGCCGCTCATGGTGATTTCGAGCGCAGCGGCATCCGGGGCGTTGCCAAGCAGGCGGTTGCCCAGCCGCATGGCGCGGTCATCCATCGGCCCGGAAGGCGGAATGCCGACTGCCCAGTATCCCTGGCGGCCGGGGAAGTCCTGTACCGTCGTCTGCGTACCGCCGCTGACGACTTCGACCGTACTGGCCTGGTACTTGAGTCCCTCGAGGCACCGGGTCCATGGCTCGCCCGATGCAAACGGCTTGTCGTCCAGGATCTGACGCAGATAGTCGCGGTTCGTCTCCACGCCGTAAATGCGCGTGTTTTCGAGCGCGTCATTTAGCGCGCCGCGGGCCTCGTCGCGAGTCGGAGACCAGGCGATCACCTTGGCGAGCATGGGGTCGAAGTACGGCGGCACTTCGCAACCGGCTTCAATCCACGTGTCGATGCGAAGCGCGCGACCGTCGGCTTGCGGGAACACAACGTCGGTCAGCAGGCCGGGGCTCGGCTTGAAGTCCCGACCGGGATCTTCCGCATAGAGCCGTGCCTGAATCGCATGGCCGCGCGGCGTCAGGTTCGCTGCGAGTTCCTGCAACGGCTTGAGCGTGCCCGCTGCCAGCTCGATCATCCACCGCACGAGGTCGACACCCCACACCTGCTCGGTAACGCCATGCTCCACCTGCAGGCGCGTGTTGACTTCGAGGAAGTAGAACTGCCCGGCTGCGCTGTCGTACACGAACTCGACAGTGCCAGCGGAGCGATAGCCCACCGCCTTCGCGAGCTTCACCGCAGCCGCACAGAGTGCCCCGGAAATCCCATCCGGCAAGCACGGTGCGGGCGTTTCCTCGAGCACTTTCTGGTTGCGCCGCTGCACGGAGCAGTCGCGCACGCCGAGTGCGATGGCATCGCCCTTGCCGTCTCCGAAAACCTGCACTTCAAGATGTCGTGCCCGCTCGATGTACTTTTCGAGGAAAACGCCGGAGTCGCTGAAATTGTTTTCGCCCAGTCGCTTCACGGCTTCGAAATGCGCACTGAGTTCGGCCGCGTTCCAGCACACACGCATGCCGATACCGCCGCCGCCGGCCGTGCTCTTCAACATCACCGGATAGCCGATCCCTTCTGCCGCTTCCAGCCCGGCCATCAGGTCACCGAGCAAGCCGGTGCCCCTGAGCATCGGCACGCCTTCCTTCTCCGCGATTTCACGCGCCGTGTGCTTCAGGCCAAAGGCACGCAGCTGCGCGGGCGTGGGCCCGATGAACGCAATCCCTGCCGCTTCGCAAGCCTCGCCAAAGGCAGCGTTCTCGGACAGGAATCCATACCCCGGATGAATGGCCTGCACGGCCTCGCGGCGAGCGATCTCGAGGATTTTATCCGTGTCGAGATAGGTCATCGCGGCGGGGCCATCGCCCAGGCAGTGCGCGATGGGCGCCTCGCTCACATGACGGCTCGCTCTATCCGCCTCGGCAAAAACGGAGACTCCGGTGACATCGAGTTCGCGCAGCGTTCTCAGAATCCGGCACGCGATAGCGCCACGATTGGCGATAAGAATCTTCTCGAACATGGGAGAAATCTTGATTCAGGGGCGGGCCGTCCCGCCGTGGGAGATGCGAGCCGCGGTCGTCCACGGCCGTATTCGCGTCAGCGATCTGCCTGAGTCAGCGCTTCGCTGGTAAGCGTGAAATGACGTCCCGCGCGCACGAGCATGACGAACGAGATCCAGCTGCGCATACGCTTCAGTCCCATATCAGGAGTTCCGCTGGCGTCGGGTTATAGGCGTTGCACGGATTGTTCAACTGAGGGCAGTTGGAAATCAGCACAATGACGTCCATCTCGGCACGCAGTTCGACGTACTTCCCCGGTGCGGAAATGCCGTCTTCGAAGCTGAGCCCCCCTTCCGCCGTCACGGGCACATTCATGAAGAAGTTGACGTTCGCGCCAATGTCCTGCTTCGAGAGGCGGCCGTCATGTGCGCAAGCGCGCAGGAAGTTGTCGCGGCAGCTGTGCATATAGCGCTTTCCCAGCGCATAGCGCACGGTATTGCTCTCCTGTGCGCAGGCGCCGCCGAGCGTATCGTGGCGTCCGCAGGTATCCGCAACGACGGTCAGCATGGGATTGCCGAGATTCGAGTACAACACGGAGCCCGCCGTCAGGTAGAGCCTCTTCTGACGACGCAAGGTGCGTTGTGGGTCGAAGCGCTCGCGCGGGTTGGCGACGCTGTAGAACAGGGTATCGACCGCCTGGTTGCCTTCCAGATCGACGATGCGCAGTGTCTGGCCCGCCCTCACCTCGTGAAGCCAGGGCTCACCCGCAGCCACCGTCTCACGGTAGACCGCGCTCTCGGGCTGTTTGTCGCTGACGACAAGCGTGCTCATCATGAAGTCGCCTCCGCTCAAAGAAAGAATCGCTCGGTGTTGATAAAACCGCGCACGTTTTCCTCGCATGCGGTACGACATACTTCGGCCACGCTGGGCAGCGCCTCGCTCAATTCGAGTTTCACCGCTTTGGGCGCATATTCGGGGTTCGGGTCAAGCGGGTGTTGAATCGCGGTGAGCACGACAAGCGTGTTCATTGGCGCATACAGTTCAACGTAATCGCCGGCCTTCGAGTTGTTGCTCACAAAATTTAGATCTCCAACGCTAGTGACATCGACGCGGCTGAAAAGATTGAGCGTCATCAGCAGGTCTGATATCTCAAGCCCCCATTTGCCCATCTCGACGAGCAAATTGTCCGTGCCATTCCGGTAGAACGCGTTGCGCAGTTCCTGATAGCGGCCAGCACCATACCGCGCCGTGACCTCCCCGGCGTTCGAGACGCCGCCAATGCTGTCATGCCACCCGCACGTGTCGTCGACGATGGCAGCGAGAACACGCCCCATATCGGAGTACAAACAATGACCCGTCGTGAGCTTTGCGGTGTGCTGGCACTTCAGCGAATCCGGGAGGTTCAGTCGCTCGCTCTTCTCCGTTGCATTGACCATCATGACGCTGACATTGGCGCCACCGTGCAGGTCAGTCACGCGCAGAGATTGCCCGCGCTTCACGATGAGCGAGGTATGGCCCCCGCCCGGTACGGTTTCTTCAAGCAATAACTTCATGTTCGAATTCCCTTCATGAAACCACTTCGATGCTGGGCGCGCCTTGAACCGCCGCGCGCGCCAGATGCACCGCGGACACCGATTCGCGGCTGCGGTCGAGTGGAATGTTGTAGGTAATACGGGCTCCGTAGGCGCCCGGGGCGTGGGGGTCCACGCGTACCTTGTCGAAAACCAGCACACGGCTTCCCAACGTGAAGCCTTCTTTCAAGTCATGCGTAACCATGAAGATGGTTAGCTTCGCTTCACGCCACAGATCCGAGAGCAGTGCGTGCATGTCCTTGCGGATACCGGGGTCGAGTGCACCAAACGGCTCGTCGAGCAGGAGGACGCGCGGCTTCATCATCAACGCCTGCGCAATGGCGAGGCGTTGTTGCATACCACCGGAGAGTTGCTGCGGATATTTGTTCAAGGCCGCACCGAGTCCCACCCGCTCGAGCATTGCCGCAGCCTCGTCTCGCGCGGCGCGCCGTTGCGCTCCGAAGAGTCTGCCCGTGAGCTTCGCTTTCGGAAGCTCAAGTCCCAGCATCACGTTGCGCAATACGCTAAGGTGCTCGAACACCGAGTAGCGTTGGAACACCACGCCACGATGGGCATCCGGTTCGCCGGGCAGCGGTTGACCGTCCAGCAGGATCTCGCCGCGCGTCACTTGCTCCTGACCGAGCAGCAGTCGCAGAAATGTCGACTTTCCGCAGCCGGAAGCGCCGACCATGGAACAGAACTCGCCCTCCTGGATCGTCAGATTCAAACGTTCCAGAACCACCTGGCCGCCGTACTCTTTCCATACATTGCGGACTTCGATCATCGTCCACCTCCGCCGTACCAGGGGAACGACCACTGCGTGATCCGGCGAAGCAGTTCATCGGTGAGCCACGCGAGCAGCGTTATCCAGGCGACGTACGGCAGAATCAGGTCCATGGAGAGGTAGCGGCGCACGAGGAAGATTCGGTAGCCAAGGCCATCCGTCGACGCGATCGCTTCCGCGGCGATCAGAAACAGCCATGCAGCCCCGAGCGAGAGACGCATCGCCACCAGCAGGCGCGGCAAAAGTTGGGGCAACACCAGACGCAGAATCACCGTCCAGCTCGTGGCCCCCAAGGTCTGGGCCTTGACCCACAGCTCAGCGGGAATATCGCGGGCGCGAGCATGCAGGTCGCGAACGATCATGGGTGTAATGCCGAAAACAATGAGCACGACCTTGGATAGCTCATCGAGCCCGAAGACAATGAAAAGGATCGGCAGGACCGCCAGCGGAGGCACCATCGAGACGACGGTGATGAATGGCGAGAGCGTTGCGCTGACGAGCGGAAACGAGCCGGTGGCGATAGCGGCCACCAGTGCAATCACCGCGCTCACGACGAGGCCGATACCCAGTCGTCGCAAACTCGAGAGGGTGTCGTCCCACAACAGATATTCACCCGTGCGCTTGTCTTCGGTAAATGCGACCGCCTTCACGGCATCGCTCATTTGCACCGCGCCCGGAAGCAGCTTGTCATCGGGATTGAGCTTGAGCCGCGCCGCAGACCCCGTGAAATACACGGCAAACAGTACGACGAACGGCAGCAGGAGCAGCATCATGCTGCCGATTCGGCTCGGATGTCGATTGATGAGTCGCATGGTGACCGCCTGGTTGTTGCTTCGGAATCAGTCTCAGAGCTTGCCCGCAGCGGCCATCTCGACGTAGCTCGGGTCGAAACGCAGCTTGACGTTGTTCTTGTCGCCGACGATCACGTTCTTGTCGAACGCCATGCCTATGGAATCGGCACTCTTGGCATCCTGGCCGAGCAGACCGTGGTCAAAGGAGAACTTCGCCACGCGCGTCATGATCTTCGGCATGTCCGGGCTCGTGACGAAAGCGACTGCCGCCTGAGGTGTATAGAAGAGCGCGGTGGTCGACAGCTGCCCCTTGAAGTTCGCAAGGTCGGTACCGGAGGCCTTCGCCATCGACGTGAGCGCGCTGGTGCTGGCCGCCGAATTGCTGTGCATCAGCGCAACCATCTCGAACCATGCGCCCGTCAGTGCCTTACCGAGTGCCGGGTTCTCTTGCAGCGTCTTCGTGTTGACGACCATCATGTCCATGATTTCGCCGGGAATCTTGCTCGAATCGAAGACTTCGGTAACGTTCGGCTGCGCCTTCAGATCGGCGAGCATCGGATTCCATGTCACCGCGTTGTGAACTGTCGGGGTCGCGAATGCGCCTGAGATATCCGCGTCGGATGTATTCACAACCTTGAGATCACGCTCGCTCATATGCGCGCTTTCCAAAGCGCGTGCGAGCAGGTAGTGAGAGACCGAGAACTGCACGAGGTTGATCTGCTGGCCCTTCAGGTCGGCGATCTGCTTGCCCTTGCCCTTCATGAGCACGCCGTCGTTGCCGTTCGAGTAGTCGCTCACGATCAGGGCAGTCGAATCGACGCCGCCCGAGGCCGGGATGGTGAGCGCATCCATGTTGGTCATCGCGCAGCCGTCGAACTTGCCAGCCGTGTACTGATTGATGGATTCAACGTAGTCGTTCAGCTGGATGACATCGATCTTGATGCCATACTTCGTGGCCCACTTCGAGATGATGCCCTGGGTTTTTGCCTGCCCCCACGGCATCCAGCCGGCGTAGATGGTCCAGCAAACCTTGAAGTCGCTGCGGCCCGCGGCGAACGCGGTACTAGAAGCGAAGGTGGCGAGGGAGACGGCGGCGATGCCAAGACAGCGAACGAGCTTGCGCATGAGGTTGACCTCGAAGGGGACGGTTAGCAACGGCAGGGAGCAGCGCAAACATCGCGTTCTCTCCCGGGCTTTTATCCCGCCGTGTAACCTCGCCTGAGGTCGCCAGCTCTCGGACCAGCACCTGCGAGAAGCAGGCCGGAACCCTAGCTGTCCATTTCCAGATTGTCTGACGAACCGGATACTGCGCCGGCTCCTTGCCCATTCCTTAAAGCGAGAAGCGTGCCAATGAAAAAAGGCAGGCATTTGTGGCGCGTGAGGCATTTCCCCTGCCCTGCGCCGGTACCAATGTGCACTGGCATGCATCATGGCGCACCCGTTTCGGGCGCTGCGACGGTCGGATACAAATGCGACATCGGCAACGAATAGCCGCGCGCCGCCTGGCTGGATATCCAATGCCTCCTCGACGAATTCCTTGAGATAGCGATGTGACGACTCGACGCTACCGTTCTCGTGAGCCAGACCACGATTGTTGGGAGTTCCGCTATCTGCAAAACTCCGGCAGCTCAATTGTCCGCCGCGTTCTCATCGATGCCATCAGCAACCGGAAGCACAGATCGTCGCCCTTGTCCGACGGTCAACGTGATTCCTGGACGTGGAGCGCCTGGAAGTTCCGGCTCGCCTTCCCTGTACATGAGCGCCCCTTCGAGAAGTGCGCCGCGCATGCAAGGGATCAGCCCAGCCTTGCGGCCGGCTGCCTCCTGTGGTCAGCCGGTCACCACCGGCCGCGATGCCGGCTCACCATTACCTGTATCGAGGCGCTCGTACTCCGCAATGAGTTGCGCACCGAACAGCATCAGGGTCGCGAGGGTTTCGAGGCTGAAAAGCACGACGATCGCCGTCGTCAGCGTCCCATAGACGACGCTCACCTCGGAAAGCGTCGCGAAATACCACACCAGCACGCGTCGCGTGATCTCCCACAGCACGCCGGCGGTGACCGCGCCGACGAACGCATGGCGCAGCGTCGTGCGCCCCGCCGGTATCACCAGGTAAATCGCTGTCAATACCAGAATCTCTCCCGCGAAACCGCACAGATACAGCACGACCCGGGTCGCGCCCGTCAACGACACCGCATGACCGAACAGCACGATGCTGTCGCTTGCTACGGCATGCAGGCCGCTGGAGACGAGCGTCACCACCAGCACGCCGATACCGAGAGACAGGCTGAACAGATAAGGCACGATTGCCGACAGCAGAAAGTGTCTGCGCCGGATCGCGACCCGATGTACGAAAATGATCGAAAGTGCGTTCTCAAGCACCGTGAACGCAAGTGAGCTGAAAAAGATCATCGTGACAACGAGAAACCAGCCAATCACGGAGCGATGTGCGAGAAAGCTGGCAAGCTCCGCCACAATCGCTTTCGACTGCCCCGGTACGAGCCATTCGAGCAAACGGGCGAGGGTATCGAGCAGCAACTGCTCTCCGACGAAATGACTGAACGCGATCGCGACGAGTATCAGGAGCGGGACGATAGACAGCAACGCGTAGTACGCGATCGCCCCTGCCAGCAGCAACCCCTGGTTCCTGCGGAACGCCGTGCACACCTGGAAGACGAACCGGAGGGGATGCCGGGTAACAAAGCGCAGCGCCTGTCCGCGTGGATGATCGGTGTTGCTCACGTGAAGCTATCCTGTTTCGTCCGCTCCGAGCAGCGTTCGCCTGCGCCCGGCGCGAGGCGCGCGCCCAAGGCCGCACCGCCTGGGCTCATTGTGCAGGTGATGTCCTGAAGCACACAGCGTACGATCCGCCCTGCGCGAAGCCAATTGCGGCGCCCCCCGGCCCTGCATATCGAGTGCGATGGAAAGGGCTTTGCCTCGCGTACGAACTGCCCTTCTCGCGTCGTCGTCCCGCCCCCGTGCATAAACCTTCACCTTCGTCCACATTGAACTCCGACCTGTCAGCGAACATCGGCGCGCAGAAATCGGTACTTAACGGTGCGCGGGCCTGACTCCTCCCTGGCAGCAAACAGCGGACCTGCCTGTGCAACGCAGGTTGTAGATACGGTGAAACGCGAACGCGACAAGGAATGACCGGACATGACCGACCGGTCTGCGATCACGTACCAGGACCGGGCCACGGGAGGAAGGCCAACGAGGTGCGTAAGCGCGCGTGTCGGCGCTGACCGATCGCTTGCGTCACGGCGCGTCCCAGGCGCAGGGATCTGCTGCTCCGCGTGCCGATTGTCCGAGGACACCGGCGCCAGGAAAGCATGACGGAGGCCCTGATGCCGGCAGTCATACGATTGGCCACGCGCCCGCAACCGCCCGTTGCACTCGTGCCCGAACCCCAAAAACATTCGCGCGAGCGCGCCGGCACGCTGCCAGCCTCGCACTGCAAGGCTGTCTTCGTCGGGCTGGCCATTGGCGTCCACGCCGCCGCCCAGCGCGGCGCCTGGCTTCTCCGCGTGCCGGATGAAAAGAATGCGATGCGGTCCCATCTCGGTCCTCCAG
Source organism: Paraburkholderia sp. CNPSo 3076 (assembly GCF_026343935.1). Lineage (NCBI taxonomy): Bacteria > Pseudomonadati > Pseudomonadota > Betaproteobacteria > Burkholderiales > Burkholderiaceae > Paraburkholderia > Paraburkholderia sp. CNPSo 3076. Next base: position 118,347 of record NZ_JAPMAL010000005.1, read on the forward strand.
GCAGTCGGCGGGTATTAGCACTTCGCCAATATTGTTCCCACGGTTGCCCTCCTCCCGCGGTCCCCGGGCGTTCGCACGTGCGGCACGTTTTGTGCTGTTTCGCTTTTGACCCGCCTGCCGCTGCGTGGCTTCGTATGCAGGCTCACGACCAAAACGAGGGTTAGCCATGGATGAGATCGATCGACTGGGGAGTAACGTCGCAGCAGCGCGCGCCGCCGAGCCACCCTATGGACGCCCACGCTCCGCCGTTTCCTGGAGCGCTGTCGTGGCGGGCGCCGTGGGCATGGCGGCCTTCGCCCTCATCCTTCTCATGCTCGGCACGGGCCTCGGGCTTTCGTCGCTCTCGCCCTGGCCTGGAAGCGGCGCGCACGCAAAGACGTTCGGCGTGGCGGCCGTCATCTGGATTTGCGTGACGCAGGTGATGTCTGCCGGTCTCGGCGGCTATCTCGCGGGGCGCTTGCGTCGGCACTGGCCCGGTATTGGTACAGACGAGACCCACTTCCGCGACACCGTACATGGCTTTCTCGCCTGGGCGCTCGCCACGCTCCTTTCCGCCATCTTGTTCAGCGCGGCCATGTCCGGGCTGGCCCGAGAGGGCGTGAGTGCAGGCGCAGAGAACGCATCGCACGTCGCGAGCGGAGCCGTCGCCCTCAATCGCGGCAACGCCCCTGCCGCATTTGGCACCTGGCCCATGGGCTATCTGATCGACGGCATGCTGCGTCCGGTCGCGGGCGCCGCCGCATCCGATGCGTGGGGTGCCTCGGGCGCCTCGGGTGCCTCGGGTGCCTCGGGTGCCTCGGGTGCCTCGGGTGCTTCGAGTTCGCCGAATACTATGCATGCCGAACAGGTCTTCGAGACCGCGCAACAGAAGCAGGAGATCGCGCGAATTTTCCTCAACAGTCTGCCTGCAGGCGGGGCGCTTTCAGCCGAGGACACCGAGTATGTAGCGCGCATCGTGGCCGAGAAAACCGGGCTCGCACCGGCCTATGCCCGCGCACGCGTCACGACCACCTGGTCGCGCCTGCAGGAAAAGGTCAATGCCGAGGAGAACGCCGCGCGCGCAGCCGTAGAAGCGGTCCGCAGGGCCACCGTCCACGTCACGCTGTGGCTCTTCATTTCGCTGCTAATGGGGGCCTTCTCCGCCAGCCTCATGGCGACGATCGGCGGCAGGATGCGCGAATTTTGACGGCTCGGCAATCCCACTACTTTCGATCTGAGAGGAGACAAACATGCGCTCAATTCTTCTTTTTCTGCTCGGCGTTCCGATTCCGATCATCATTCTTATCGCGCTCCTATGGCATTGACCTGCACACGCACCCCTGTACCCGGACATGGCGGCTGCCACTCTCGTTAGCGTGTCTGCTCATATCCGGAAGGTTCAGACGCGCGTCATGGGCCAACATCAAGAGGCTAGTCATGCAGCCTTCCACGCCGGCATCCGGGCGGAACGAAGCCCCGTTGAATCCGGGCGACGAAGGTCACCGGAATGCACCGGGCGTCGGCGAGGACCTGTGCGGCTCCGGCCACGGAACCGGCCTCGCATAGCGCAAAGCGCTGTGCCTTCTGCGGCGGCACAGGGAACGTCATGCAGCGAATCGCCGGCGGCCGAGCCATTTCGGGCGCCACGCACGTCCGATGCGAGACCGCGGGGGCGAGGCCCAAACGCTGCGCTTTCTCGTCGATCCGCCCGGCACCCACGCACGGCGATAGAGCGCCGTTACGGCTGCAGAAGTCCGGGGCGGGCGCATGTCGCCGCCCAGGATGCCGTGCATCGCCGCTCCACGCTCGCAGCAGTGGCGCGAGCACCCCGCTGCGCCGCTCGCATCGGCCGAAGAAACCGCGCAGCGGCTGCCCCACGGCGCGCTCATGACGATCGAGGGCAGCCCGCATACGCCCAACTATGCCGAGCCAACACACTCGCCTTCGCGATCACGCCGTTCCTCAAGGCCGACGCCGACCGCGCAAAGCAAGGGAGCCATTCGAAGGGTAAGCAGGGAGAGAATCATGGACATTCTCGTTGCGCTGTTCGGTGCCGGAAAGGAACTCGATTCGCTGCAGATGGCATTGCGCGCAGCTCTTGCGTTCGTTTGCACACTTGCACTCATCCGCATATCTGGCAGACGGTCGTTTGGCCAGCGTTCGCCTTTTGATTATGTGGTCGCGATCCTGCTCGGCGCGACACTTAGCCGCTTCATTGTCGGCGCCTCGCCCGCGGTAGCAACGTTTGTGGCGTCGCTGGTCCTCGTGCTCATGCATCGGGCGCTCGCATGGCTGTGCGTTCGATACCGATGGCTGGAAACGCTGGTGGTCGGTGTCGAGAGGGAGGTCTACCGCGACGGCACGTTCAACCGCGCCCAGATGTCCGCTGCCCTCATCACGCGCGCGGATGTACTTGAGACGGTCCGACAGGAACTCCATGCGACGCAACTAGAAGACGTCGAGGCAGCCATCCTCGAGCGTAACGGAGAAATCAGCCTGATTCGCAGGCGTTCTGCCAGGCCGTAGCCCCGAAACACCGCCGCTATCGCGCCACGCCAGGGTTCTCGCGGCACCCGCAGCCGACGCGTCCGAGAGCGATTCGAGGGCTTGCTGCCCGTGAAAAGTAACGGCGACACAGAATTCCTGCGTGCCAGCGCCGACGCGCTTACCGGGTACCGCGATGGCGCGACGCGGTTCACGGCCAGCGTCGAATGATCTGGCGTTTGGCGCCGTCCTTGGGGAAACGGCCCCATTTGCCGTCTATTCGCGGCATCGACGCCTCAAGCTGAAATGTAACGGTTTGAATTCCCAATTGTTCAAATACCTCCAGCTGAAACGCAGCGGGTTGAACCCCTGACTGTTGAAAAACGCGTCCGGCGGTCACAACGGGTAGCCAGCGATGAGCTGTGTCCACGGAACGCAAAATGCTGTTGCTGCTCTGGCTTGCCTCAACACAGACGGTTCGAGCTGAACGCTCCTTCTGCGGCGCCCCATCGGTTACTTCTTTCTCAAAGATCAACCGAACGGTCCAGCGGGCGGCTAAGGCGCGCTATCCGTTGCGCCTGGCGTATTGCGCGTCCTGGCAGTACCCGTTTGAGCACGGAGCCGGACTGAGACTTGCTGCAAATGTGCCATCGGAGCGCAGCCTGGAAAGGGAGACGTGATGGAACGGGAACTCAAACTGAGGATTACCTCCAGGGATCTCGCCAAACTGCGCCGGGCGCCATTGCTCGCCCACGGCAAGCGCGACGCCAGTCCGGCGAAGTTGCTATCCAGTACCTACTTCGATACTCCGGAACTGGCCTTTCACCAGTGCGGAGCGTCGCTTCGAGTGCGTGGCGTCGGACAGCAGCGAATCCAGACACTGAAGTTTGGTGGCTCGGCTCAGGCCGGAATGTTCGACAGGGACGAGTTCGAGACACCCATCGACCGGGACACGCCCGACCTGACGCTGTTGCACGATGTGCTATCCGCCGCTACGGATTGCGGCCAGCTCGTTCGAGATGAAGCCGTTGCGGCCAACCTCGCGCCGATCTTCGTCACACGGATCAACCGGTCAACGATCGCGCTGCGTACGTCGGCAGGGAACGAAATCGAAGTTGCGCTGGACGAGGGAACCATTGACGCTCGCACAGGTTCCGCACCCATTGCCGCCGTCGAACTCGAACTCAAGCGTGGCAAGCCGCAGGGACTCTATGCCCTTGCGCTCGAACTCCTGCAGACGGCGCCGCTTCGCATCGACCGTCGCAGCAAGGCCGATGTGGGTTATGGGCTACTTGTCGCGGAGCACGCTGATTGCATAAAAGCCCGGCCTGTGCAGCTCGGGAAGAACGACTCTATCGAGGAAGCGTTCCGTACGATCGCGCACAACTGCCTCGACCAGGTGCAAGCCAACGAGCGCGGCGTCGTCTCGGCTCACGATCCAGCGTGTGTCCACCAGATGCGGGTGGGGCTCCGCAGATTGCGCTCGGCGCTCGGCCTGTTCGGGAAAGTGATACCCGCATACGAGGGTCTCGACGGCGAACTCCGTTGGGTCGCATCGGAGCTGGGCGCCGCGCGCGATTGGGAAGTGCTGGCGGGACCCACGCTCGACCGGGCCGGAGCGGACGCACACGCAGACGAAGTGAAGCCTGTGCGGCAGGCATGCCGAGAGCTCGCTAGCGAAAACCGGCAGCGCGCCGCAGCCGCAATCGAATCGGTGCGCTATACCCGACTGGCTCTGGAGCTGACGTTATGGCTGGACACAAAAAAGTGGCGCAACACCATGACCGACGAAGCGCGCGCGGAGATCGAAAAACCCGTTTCGCAGTTCGCTGCAAAAGTCCTGCGCAATCGGCACCGAAAGTTGATCAAGCGCGGCAAGCGGCTTGCCGATCTCGACGATCATCTTCGACATCGTGCACGCATCGCGGCGAAGAAGGTTCGATATGCGACGGAGTTCTTTGCGTCGTTATGCCCGAGACGCGCTGTGCAGCGCTACGTTGATGCGCTGACGGCGCTTCAGGATGACCTCGGATGGCGCAATGACGCCGTCGTCGCTGAGCGGTTCCTTCAGACGTTGCCGAACACGTTCCCGGAAGCGGCTCGAGGCGCCGCCTTCGCTCGAGGCTATCTCGCTTCGCGCGTCGCGGCCGATCATCGGAAAATGACGAAGCTATGGAAGCGTTTCAGACGGCTTTCCGCGCCGCACTGAGCACCTCTTACGGAGCGAATGCGAAGACGACGATGCGTACGGGGCAACGCCGCCGACCAGCAGCGCGCGCTTGCGGTGCGTGCTGCGGCGCTCCTTCCTGCTGGCCGCCCAGGCCATCGAGGCCGATCATGCACCTCTTGCAGAAAAGCTGCGCCGCGCGAGCCTGCACTGGATGCGCCACACGCATGCCACGCACGTGCTCGGCGGCAGTGCGGAACTCGCCACCGTCGGCGACAACCTGCGATACGCTTCTGTCCCGACCCTCTCGAACCATCTGCACACCGACGACGCCGAACGTGCACAGTAGATCGCTGACGCGTTTGCCAGGATGAAATGAGTGGCTGGGGACCATATGCGCCTGCTCATGACCAGCTCGCCCGTAACGGCCCGCTGCCACATGTTGGGCGCCCTTTCTGCGGCTATACTCCGGACCTCTCTCCTTCAAATCTTCCCTGCATGAAACGCGTTTCCGTACGGCAGTCTCCCATCCACGGAAAGGGTGTCTTCGCCCTGCGGGCACTTTCCGCCGGCGAACGCATCTTCGAATACAAAGGGCTTGTCACCACCTGGCGCGAAGCGACCCGCGCCTGTGCGCAGCGCACCGACGCCGGACACACTTTTCTCTTCGGATTGTCGGATGGGCGAGTGATTGATGGGGGCCGTGGAGGAAACGGCGCGAGGTGGCTCAACCATGCGTGTATGGCGAACTGCGAGGCGATCGAGAAATCGGGCCGCGTCTACATCGACGCGCTCAGGGACATCCAGCCCGGCGAGGAACTCTTCATCGACTACGCGCTTGAGATCCCGCCGAAAGCGCACGACGATGCGACCCGTGAGTACACCTGTCGTTGCGGCAACCGACGTTGTCGCGGGACCATGCTCGGTCCGATCCAGGTACGCCCCTCCGACCGTACCCGCCACCGCGTATGAGACTGCGCATCCAGACGCCCTGGCCTTGGCTCAGCGGGCGCGCGCGAAGGCGCCCCCCGGCGGCGCACCGGGTTCACGTCGAGCGCTGCACGTTACCCCCAGATCTTCGTGAGTTTAACCGGCGTGCGCAGTTGCTGCGTGAACAGCGCGGACGGCACGGAACCGCTCGAATGGGAGACATGGTGGAATAATGGGGCATCGACCGATGGAAGCCGATGCCCAAGTGGCCGCACAAGATAATGTTTTACAGAAGGCCACGAACTCCATAAAAACCCGGTTGCCTTCAGACGTCCACCGGATTGTTCACTCCGGGATCACGTCCCGGAAGCTCCCCGGTCGCCAGCCAGTACGGACGGCGGTTGTAGTAGTCATGCAACTGCGTGCCCCACGTCGAATCCGCCATTGATGGCCAGTGATCCTTATCGAAGCCGGGATCGTCCTTGATACGTTGGGCCGGAATGTCGACACGAAAGCACTCCTCGTTGGTGTCCAACGTCAATGCGTTCCAGGGGATCGCGTGAAGGGTGTTGCCCATGCCGAGAAATCCGCCCTCGGCCAGAACTGCGTATGCGACGCGGCCACTACGCACGTCGAGCATGATGTCGGAAATCTTGCCGACATGTTCGCCGTCAGCGGAAATCACCTTGTTGCCGTCGAGCGTGGCCGCGGCCATGATCTCCGGGCCTGGACCTTCGCCGGTGCCCCCGCCGACGATCTGTGCACCGGTGGCTCCTGATTGGGGATGAAGAATAGTCATGGCTGCGCTCCTTTCGGTTAAGAGTTGCGATGACTTCTAGCGCATGCGGTGTGCCACGCCGGGAAACGATCGGCATGTCTTGTCTGGAGAACTTGGCCCCTTCTGGTTGACCCCGTCGGAGCATCCACACCTTGAGACGTTCCAGTCAACGTGTGAAAAGCATGCGGATGTTGCGCGCAATCCAGCCAGTCAGACCTGTGCGCAACACGATGGGCACGACGCGCCTCGGACCAATCAGCAGTGAGCCCAGCAAGATGGATCCGAGCATGGTGACGTAAGGCGCGGCCGACAACGCGCGGCCAAGGTTCGCCAGGCTAAGCGATTTCGCGCGGGCAGGAGCGTACTCGGCGCCCCGCGAGGCAATATTGGCCGCAAGCAAACGCGAGCGGGTCAGCTCCATGTCGCTGAGCAGGACGGCTTCAGATGTCCGCCGGTTCAAACGGGCGCGACGACTCATTTAAGTGCCTCCTTGAGCGTTTCCAGATCCGCTCGCAGCTCGCCCTTGAGCACTGCAAATGAACGTATTGGCCTTTGCGCGCGGAAAACCAGCAATGCCGTGATCGAAGCGACTAACCAGAGCACCGCTATGCTCCAGACGACAGCGAGGAAATAGCGCGTATTCCAGGCGGATGCGATCAGCGCGATGCAGAAGAATGAAAGCGTAAATAGCCCACTGACGGCGAGAGCCACGAGCGCGAGGATCTCGCGCGTCACGTACGCGCGGGCCTCGGACAGTTCGAGCGACAGTAGTTGCCCGTAGTCCGTCGTACGGACGGCGAGGAACCGCAATACGTTGCGCCAGCGGTCGAGCTTCGCGTGAATTGTCATGGCCCACCTCGCCCATGCGGTGTGCTCAAAACGCCCGTCGGGTCCGGCTCCGCTTATTCGCGATTCGCGGCCCACAACGCGCCGAGCGCGAAGCCGATGCCCACAGCGATGCCCAGCGTCGCCAGTGGGTTGTCCGCAATCGCCTCGCGCGTCACAACCGCCGCGTCGGTCGCAAGCTGTTTTGACTTACCGCATAGCGCCCTTGCGTTGCCCGACAGCCGCATACTGGCGTCGCCGAGCATTTCGCCGACTGCCTCCGGCGCGTTGGCTGCGAGTTCACTGACCGCGCTGTCGGTCTTCGTTGATCCCATGCTCATGTCATTCTCCCAGTCAGTCTGCCTACGCAACGCGCGAAAAACCGCGCAAATCCGGTATTCGACGAGTGCCCATTCCTGCCGGACCAGGCCCCCGAATGCACTTTCCGCGGCTACTACAAATGCGGTGCGACCGGCCCGAAAACCGCACGGCAGATCCTGGTGCTTCGGCAACCCCGCCCACTTTTGGCCCGGCACCGGCGGCCGTGCGATGCAGCGACGTCGCACTGAGGAGTCGATTTCGGCCCTCGCACCGGCCGCCTGCTTCCGCACGATACGGAAAAACGTTGGCGGCCCGGGGCATCCAGGACGCCAACGGCCATTCAACGCCGCCTGTAGCCGTATAGCAAACTGACGAGGAACAACACGAGGAAGATCACGAAGAGGATCTTGGCAATGCTCGCCGCACCTACCGCGATGCCCCCGAATCCAAAAAATGCCGCGACTATCGCTATCACCAGAAAAACGACCGCATAGTAAAGCATGGTAACTCTCCTCTAATTGCACCCTCTCCCGTTACGCGATAGAGCCGGAAAAGTGTCCGCGCTACGAGGTAGCAGCAACCAGCGTGCCTTGCATGCGTGTGCCTGGGCGAGCCTGAAAAGAATGCGCAGGTGCCTCGATATGCGCGCGCAACCCTTCAAGCGAGAACGGCTCGCGGGGAAGACACACTCGAAGTCCAGGTCGCCCGGACACAAAGGTTCGATGCTCGATGCTCGATGCCCGTTGCCCGATGCCCTACCTCGGGTCATCGTCCACCATCAGTAGGGCCGTCAATCTGCGCCCCCGGCACGGTCGAAAACGTTCAGCGAGATGCATTTCCGAACGGTCAGCGTCTGCCCCCGCGGTGCGGCATAAAACTTGCGGAAATGGCCTGTGCCGCGCTGCGGCCTCGAGAAGGAGAGCCGCTCCGTGCCAGACGATCCGAAGAATCTGGAGCCTGAAACCACGGTCACTGACCGGACGGAACGCACATGGCTTTCGCGCCTCGGGCCCGGCCTCGTGACGGGCGCGGCGGACGACGACCCGAGCGGCATCGCCACCTATTCACAGGCGGGCGCGCAGTTCGGCTTCACGCTGCTGTGGACACTGCTGCTGACGTACCCCCTCATGGTCGCGATCCAGATGACCAGCGCGCGGATCGGTCGGGTCACGGGCAAGGGGCTCGCCTCGAACATGCGCGCGTTCGGCCCAAAATGGCTCGTCGTGCTGCTGCTGGCTGTGGCCAACACCATCAACTCGCCGCGGGGCACAGCGATCTTCAGCGGCGTCAGGCCGGGCCCTGAGCGCTTCTTAGCCCGCGGCGGGCAGGCTTTTTGCGCCGCTCGGGCGTGGCAGTTTCGAGCGCCTGGGCCGCCGGCGCTCGAACCGCCCTTCGATCCAGCGACGCGCACCTTGCGGCTCGAACGCTGAAGCAATTCGGTGAGCTCCGCATCGGCCACCGCAGCGCCCTCGCGGTTCTGACGGGCTGCCTCGCGCGCGCGGCGCCTGGCGTCCTTCTCAAGAAAGATCAAGAGCGCCGCCTTGTCCGTCTTTAGTCCGCGACGCAGAGCGGCGACAATGAATTGCGCGAGCGCACCGCACTCGAACGCCTCGATCACGGCCGGATGTACATAGCATTTGCGACAGACCGCAGGCGTGTTGCGTAACAGCTGCGCGACTTCCCTGATCGTCGCAACGACGTGGCCCCGCGCTTCCGGGTCGGTCGACTGCGGCGGAAGCGAGCTGGCCGGTGCCGAAGGGAGACCTCAGGGCGGGGCACCGGTCGCCCATCTCACCACACCTGGCGGCGTGCAATCGCGCATCCTTGCCATTAAGGCGCACCCGTCGGCGGCACGCCCGACAACCTCATACGGCGCGTGTGAAACCCGATTGTTCCGGATCGCCAGGCGATGCCCGAAGAGCAGGCAATCGTCGGGGCAACGTTCGCGCTGGCATTCTTCCCGCGCATAAAAACCATCCGCATTTCCGGAACAGTGCGCCCTCCTCACGGCACGGCCGTTGCGAGAAGCCAAACAGCGGCAGCACTTCACCAGCACTCGCTGCCGCCCGAATAATGGTCGAGCATGAATCCGAGGGAGTGCCCATGGCCAACGTGCTGCTCGTTGACGACGACCCCGAGAGCGTCTGGCCACTTGCGCTTGCGCTGGAGGAAGATGGTCACCGGGTGACCGTTCTGGCTGGCGCGCACACTGCCATCGCTTTCATGCGCCGGGAAGTCGTTCAGTGTCTCATTACCGACTATCAGATGCCGGACATCGACGGCATCAAGCTGTGCCAGATGGTGCGGGCCCATCCCGTGTTCGCGCAATTGCCCATCGTGCTGCTTTCTGCGGCTGCGGAGCCCGACTGGTGCCCCCGGTGCTGGTCCCGGTTCCTGCGAAAGCCAGTGCAGGTGAGCGAGTTGCTCGAGGCCGTGGATGCGTATGTCGCGGCGCGTCTGACCAGCGCCGAGTCCCGCTCTCCTTCCTGGCACATGGGGGAAAGATTCCAACACCTGGCGCCGGCGAGGTGGGCGCCCGTGAATACTGCCTGCGGACCGTAGCGGGGAGAGCGTTCGAAAGCTGGGACCTCCGCAGTGAGCGCCGCATGCGCTTGTGGCAGCATCACCGGTCTCGTGTGGAGTCGGCTGACCCGGTCTTGAAAGGGTGTGAGCGAACCATGCGAATAATCATCGAAGCAAGGTTGGCAGACGAAGAGAGCGTTACGCCCGGCCAGACCGATGGGGTGATGGCCGTGATTAAGCGTCGTGACTTTAGTCTTGCCGAAGTGAGCCTCACTCTTGCGCAAGGACGGTCGATACCGGCAAGGGGTTGCAGGCCGGCGAAATCGAAACAAGTGCAGTGCTGACGTAAACGGGAGCGCGCAAAAACCGGGGTCGAGTTATTTCTTTAGGATTCCTTTTTCTGGTCATGCGGTAGCCGACTGATGGTCGGCATGCCCTTGCGAGGACGGGCGTTGTTGGCCAGCGTGCGCACGTTGCTCCTCAGGTCTTACGGCGTCAGCGAAGTGTCCAATGAACGTCCTTGTTCTGGAAAGTACAACGGGAACAGCACCATTCAGCTCCGCAGCCCGGGCAGTGGTAGTACTGGATGCGTACGCTGCCGAGATATGCCGGTTCGCCGACATCGCGTAGAGGGTGTGTCACGTCGAAATCGGGATGGCTCAGCAGAAGGCTGCAGGACGCGCAAAGATGTGATGGATCGCTAATCATTTTCATTCCCTCAGCTCTACACGCAGCTTTTCTCATTGATCAGCCGCTCATAACCGATCTTTGCCCGTGCCTCGGCGGCGATGTTCGAGTGCAGGTCAGCTGTCGGCTCACCGATCGTGTCGATGTAGCCCGCGCTCCACGGCACGCCGGCCGAGTTGACCAGCGCGGGGCCGCCCCCGAACAGGACCTGAGTGACGTGGCTGTCGTTACCGGCGCCGTTGAGCTTTCGGTAGAGTTCTGCCTGCTCGTCAACGGCCTCGGCGAGCTCACCCTTCCCTCCCTTGTTGAGCATGGCTACGATCGACCCAATGATTGCCAGGTGGCTGAGTTCCTCGGTTGCGATGTCAAACAGCATGTCCTTGCGGCCGGGATCCTCTTCGGAAACCGCCTGGGTGAAATACCGCATCGCGGCGGCAAGTTCTTCCTGAGAGCCGCCGAACTGCTCCAGCAGCAGATTGGCGAGACCGGGGTTGGCCACGTCGACGCGTCCCTGTCGCGTGGCTTACTGCTTTCCGGAAGCCTTTGCGTTGCCTGCCGACTCGGCGAACTTCGACAGCTTCAGATCGGTAGCCTTTTCCTCCTCAAGCGTTTCCTTGAGCAGCTTCACCGCCTCGCCGTGCCCGAGCAGCTTGCCGAGTGCACAGAGGCTGCCGTACGCCGCTATCTCGTAGTGCTCCACCTTCTGTGCGGCCGCAATGAGACCCGCATCGAGCACCGGGCCCTTTTCGATTTCCTCGATCAGTTCGTCCGCTTCCTCGATGAGACCTTCCATCGCGACGCACTTCATGCGCTTCAGGCGTAATCCCGTGACTTCGACCGCCTTGTCGATGCGCTCGATCTGACCGTGCGTCTCTTCCAGGTGCGTCTTGAACGCCTCCGAAAGCTGCGGGTCGGTCACGGTGCGCGACAGCTCTGCGAGGGCGCGGGTCAGCTGCTTTTCCGCGCTGTAAATGTCCGACAGCATGTGGACGAACAGGTCATCCAACGTCTTTCTCTGGCTCATGATCACCTCCGTGGTAGGGTGAGGCGTCCTCCGCAACGGTCATTCCTGCGGCGACAGCCGGGTGACATAACGGATGCGGATAGTTGGCGATGTCCCGGTCCAAAGGGTGTACTTCCGATGCAACGGCCCAGTAGAAGCGAAGGCTTTTGCAGCTGCGCGCGGGACCAGGCTGGGAGCGTCCTTTCATCGCATGGCTCCGGAGGCTCAAACGATGGGGGTAGAACACCCGCAAGCGTTATGCCTCCTGACACGAACGCACCGGAGCGAGGTCCGACTGGCTGATTCCCTCTCCTAAAGCTGCATTCAGGCACGGCCGTTGCGGAAGGGATGCGCGCGTCCGGCGCGAACATATTGGGAGAGGTGTCATGAACAAGGACCACGTGAAAGGCGAAGCTGAAAAGCTCAAAGGCAAGGCAAATGAAGTCGCTGGAAAAGTCACCGGAAACAAGTCCCAGGAACTCAAGGGCGATGTCCAGCAGGGAGCGGGTGAAGCACAAAAGAAGGCAGGCGACCTGAAGGACGCCGCGAAGGATGCCGCCGATGACCTCGAGGAGGACCGCGAGTAAGGCGAGCGTGGCATCGCGCGTGCGGGTGGCGCAAAACTGCCCGCACGCCTTCGTGCAACTCAAGACCCGCAGTGAATCCAGGAGCATCGCTAGGACAAGCCCGCAAATAATCCGAGCACACCGCTTCGGGTGAGCCGGGCCGATAGCTCAGCTGGTAGAGCAGCGGACTTTAATCCGTTAGTCACTGGTTCGAATCCAGTACGGCCCGCATTCAGCCAGCCGTTCCTGGAGGCCCATCCCGGCCTTGTGAGGCGAAGCACCGTGCCGGGACGGCGAAGCGCCGGTTATCCAGCACACTGCATGGCCGACCTTTGGACCGGATCACGGCGCCACGAATCCCGGCGCTCCGCGCCGACCCGATTTTGACTTGGGCGCCGCATCAGCACCTGCATAGGTGCTGCGCAATGTCCATTGCTGCCCGCGACGGTCCCGCTCAACGCGACGCGGTCCTCTCGCAGGCGTGAAGCCTTCAACCCGGTGTCATGCAGATCGACGCGCGTCGTCGTTCCGCCCTCGCGAAGATCGCCCGCTGGGATCAAGATTTGCCCGTTCTGGTCGCGCTAGCGCGAGCGACTGGTCTGGGGAAGCACGTCGCAGCCAACCGGCAGGCCAATCGCCGAGAGCAGGCATCGGGCTTCGGCGCATCCGCTCCCGGGATGGCGCTCGAATATCCGGTTGAACTCCGCGACGAGCGGACGGGCACGTTCGGGCAGCTGCGCTATCGCACCGCGATATCCGTCGTGCGCTCGCCTGATCGCGGAGGCGGCGCCTGCGATTCGTCAGCCCCGCCTGTATCGGCCTTGGGCCTTCGGCGCGGCGAGCCCTCAGGGTGAAGCGACTGGAGGAGCGTCTCTCCTTTGCCGGTCAGATACGCGCGTCGTGCGCCGGCAGCACAATGTTCGAGCATGACCAGCTGGCGCTCCAGCAGCGCGTCGAGCTCGGCGCGGTTCATGTCGAGCTGGTCCGGCGCCTGGCGGACGAGCATCAGGGTTGCAAATTCGTGTGGACTGAGCATTTCCGTCTCCTGAAGACCTCAAACTAAAGCAGGGGCGCGGTGAAGAAAAACGACACATGGTGCACAGCGCATTCGGGCCGCGTCGCGACGCAGCGACGCACCTTCATGCGACCAGCCCCGGCGATACCGTGCCTGCGAGACAGCCCGAATTGATGGCGCGTATCGCATATTCCGTCGTTTGCCGGTGCGCCTCGTCCGCGCTTGCCCAGTGCTGGGCGTAACGCGGCAGGTGCCACTTCGCGATCACGTGCTCGCCGCGCCGGATGCGGACCAGGGCCATGTAACTGTCCGGGACGCTCCCTGGCAGCGCGCAGTGCCATACGGGAAATGCGCGGGTCTCGATCGTGAAACCCTTCCAGCTTTTGCTTGCTGTGTTGTCCATGGGTGCCTCCACGTGGCCGGTGAGGCAGCGCAGGCCCGGCGGCCCGCGCTGCATGGCTTGAGCCGTTCGTGCGCATACGTTTAGCCAACGCTCACCTCGATGCGCCGCGGCTTCGCCTCCTCCCGGCGGGGAATGGTGAGCGTCAGGACACCATCGCGCAGTTGCGCGTCGATGCGCGACACGTCGAAGTCCGGGCTGAGCGTGAAGGCGCGCCAGAAGTGCGGATGGCGCACTTCAGCGTGCTGCAGGCGCAGCCCGGATGGCGTAGGAATCACCGCCTCCGCCTCGATGTTCAGACTGCCGTCCTGCACACGCACGTCGAGCTTTTCGCGCGGCACGCCTGGCAGGTCGGCATACAGCGTGATGCCGCGGCTGTCCTCGAATACGTCAACTGCAGGCGCGATCCGGGTGAGCTGCTTCGCTGCTTCGGCACCCTCCCGCGAGGCAACCTCCGTTCCCGCACGACGGGTGGCCAGTTCAGTGCTGTCGTTCATGATGTCCTCCGTGATTCTGTGTATCGGGTGGCTTACTGGACAGTGATGGCACGTGGCTTCGAGGCCTCAGAACGTCCGACGCTGACCGTCAGGCAACCGTTCACGTAGCGCGCGTTGACCTTGTCAGGATCCGCGTGCTGGGGCAGCTCGATCACCCGCCGGAACGCGCCCATGAAACGCTCCCTGGCATAGACGCGCGCCTCGTCCCCGACTTCGGTCTCCGGGGGCCTGCGTTCGCCACTGATCGTCAGCAGTCCCTTGTCGATCGAGACATCGATCGAAGCCGGATGCAGACCCGGCGCGAACGCGACGATCTCAACGCTGTCGTCAGTACTGCCTATGTTGATGGAAGGAAAGGTTTCACTGCGCATGGCGCGCAGGCTCGCGGGAAATCCCGCGAAGACGCTGGCCATCTGCCGTTGCAGGCGGTCGAATTCGCCCAGCAGATCGGGGCTGAAAAAGAGATCGCTCATGACTGGCTCCTTGAAACCGGGGCCTCTCACGAAGCTTCGAACCGGACCACGCGCTCCAGTCCGCCTGCCCGTGGGATAGCCCCGCCGACAAACAAATCGAAACACGCAGCGCTAATCGCGACTGCCTGAGCGATGGATAAAATAGCGCAAGGAACGGAAATTTCAAGGGGCCCTGCAACATGTCTTTCGGGGAGTCTTATGGTTCTTTTCGATACGCTTCAGGAACGGATCGACAGCGCGCGCCTGCCGCTCTTTGCTGTCACGCTCACGGCGGCTGCGCAGGTGATACGCCGCTTCTCGGCTGCAATGTCATCGGCGCCACGGCTTGCGAAGCACTCGCCTGCCGGCAGGCATTCGGTGATTTCGGAGGGGACACTGCCCACGGCGAGCCGCTCCTCGATGGCCATACCGATCGCGACGGGCTGATGCAGCTTGCCGCGCGCCGGGGCTATGTTCGCTGGCTTTTCCGCCCCGTCAAGGGGGCCTGTGGAGCACGCTCAGTCAACCGGACGACACCCTGGACCCCGACGGTGGGCGCCCGCCACTGTGTCCCGTCCCGCCTGCGCCCTGCAGCCCGCATCGCCGCCGCCGCACGGTTTGTCGCCTTGGGGCGGTCCATCGCATCCTGCTGCGGCACTGAAACAATTTGTTACAAAGAGGCATTTTCGCATCCCTTGAAGCGCCCAGGGGGCGCCCCTATTTCGCTTTCCGCCAGACATTGGCTCGGCTGCACGGAGGCAAATCACGCGCCCCGGTACCCGCAGCCGGATTCCCTTATTGGTGATCCTTTAATCGCTCAGGAGATGGAAATGCAGATTCGTCCCCTCTACGACCGGGTTATCGTCAAGCGAATCGAAACGCAGCGGACGACGGCCTCGGGCATCGTGATTCCCGATTCAGCGGCAGAAAAACCAGAACAGGGCGAAGTCGTTGCGGTCGGCAGCGGCCGGCCGCTGCAGGATGGAACGCTGCGCGCGCTCCAGCTGAAAGTCGGTGACCAGGTGCTCTTCGGCAAATACGCAGGCCAGACCGTCAAGGTCGATGGCGAGGAACTCCTCGTCATGCGCGAGGAAGACGTCATGGGCGTCCTCGAGGCTGACGCCGGCGCCGCCCGCAAGGCCGCCTGATCATCCGACCGGTCGCGGACACCCGCCCGGTCGTTCGCGACGTGTCGAGTCAACGACTTTACCCGGAGCAACAACATGAGTGCAAAAGACGTCAAGTTCCACGACAGCGCCCGCGCCCGTATCGTCAACGGCGTGAACGTGCTCGCCGATGCCGTCAAGGTCACGCTTGGGCCCAAAGGCCGCAATGTGCTGATCGAACGCGGCTTCGGCGCGCCGACCATCACCAAGGATGGTGTGTCGGTCGCAAAGGAAATCGAACTGAAGGACCGCTTCGAGAACATGGGCGCGCAGGTAGTCAAGCAGGTCGCGTCGAAGACCGCCGATGTGGCCGGCGATGGCACCACCACGGCCACCGTGCTCGCGCAGGCGATCGTGCAGGAGGGCATGAAGCACGTCGCGGCGGGCATGAATCCGATGGACCTCAAACGCGGTATCGACAGGGCCGTGGCCGCCGTGCTCGACGAGCTGCGCAAGCTCTCCAGGCCGATTTCCACCAATCGCGAAATCGCCCAGGTCGGATCGATCTCGGCAAATTCCGACGAATCGATCGGGAAAATCATCGCCGACGCGATGGAGCGCGTCGGCAAGGAAGGCGTAATCACCGTTGAAGACGGCAAGTCGCTCGAGAACGAGCTTGATGTGGTCGAAGGGATGCAGTTCGACCGTGGTTACGTGAGCCCCTACTTCATCAACGATCCGGAAAAGCAGGCCGCGCACCTCGACGATGCACTGATCCTGCTGCACGACAAAAAGATCTCGAATATCCGGGATCTGCTGCCGGTTCTCGAAGCGACCTCAAAGGCCGGCAAGCCCCTGCTGATCGTCGCGGAAGACATCGACGGTGAAGCACTGGCCACGCTCGTGGTCAACGCGATGCGAGGCATCCTGAAGGTCGCGGCCGTCAAGGCGCCAGGGTTCGGCGATCGCCGGAAGGCCATGCTCGAGGATATCGCGATCCTCACTGGCGCGACCGTGATCTCCGAGGAAACCGGCAAGCAACTGCAGAAGGCCGCGCTGGATGATCTCGGACGTGCGAAACGTGTTGAAGTCCGCAAGGACGAGACGATCATCATCGACGGCGCGGGTGAGGAGAAGCGCATCCAGGAGCGCGTATGGTCGATTCGCAGGCAGATCGAGGACACGACGAGCGACTACGATCGCGAGAAGCTCCAGGAGCGTCTGGCGAAGCTTGCGGGAGGCGTGGCCGTCATCAGGGTCGGTGCAGCGACTGAAGTTGAGATGAAGGAGAAAAAGGACCGCGTCGACGATGCACTGCATGCCACGCGTGCGGCAGTCGAGGAAGGGATCGTACCTGGCGGCGGGGTAGCGCTGCTGCGCGCGCGCGAGGCGGTGTCCACTCTTAAGGGCGTGAACGGCGATCAGGACGCGGGCATCCGCATCGTGCAGCGCGCGCTCGAGTCGCCGCTGCGCGTCATCGCCGCGAACGCCGGTGACGAGCCTTCTGTGGTCATCGCGAAGGTGCTCGCAGGCAAGGGCAACTTTGGCTACAACGCCGCTACCGGTGAGTACGGTGATCTCGTCGAAGCGGGCGTGGTCGATCCGACCAAGGTCACGCGCACCGCGCTACAGAATGCGGCGTCGATTGCCGGGCTGATCCTGACGACGGACGCGACGATCGCCGACGCACCGAAGGACGAAAAGCCAGTGCAGGCGAGCGCGCCGGAACTGGAATACTGACCGCATCGGTCTTGCTGTGTGCACCGCTCACCTGGCCCGGGCGCTGCGTTTCCTTCGGCACCGCTCTTTCTGTCTTCGCGGGGGCGGTGCCGCTTTTTACCTGGGACTGCCATGAAACTCGAACTTCGCATTGATTCAAGACCGCTCGACATCGAGATCGATGACGTCGTGGCGGGACTGCTGGCCGTACGGCTCGGCCTGCCAGCAGGCGAGGACAACCGGGACGTCCTCGCGCGCTATCTGAGCGAGAAGGGCGAGCCCTGGATTCTGGACGAGGAACACATGCGCCGACGCATCCTGCGCCGGCTGATCCTGGACATCGCCGACCCGGCGCTCGTAATCCGCCATCTCATGGCTGACCAGTGACCCTTGCGCCTGTGCGGTCAGTGGCGAAGCTTCCCCCCGGAATACTCGGGCGCGACTTCCTCGCGTTCCTGCAACTTTCTTTTGGTGATGAGATTCGCGCCGCCCAGGCCATCGACGATTCCGCGCTGCGCCAGGCGATGCGCGCCGTTGCTGGTGTACTGATGCTGCGCCCCCGAATGGCCGATTCGTTCGTCCGCTTATGCCCCTCTACTTACCGCCTGGCCATGGGATGCGGGTTCAGGCGGGAGGTGGCCGGTGCGCATGACGCCGAGGCCGCCACCACCTAGCCGCGCCGATGACGCAAACTTCCTCCGCACAGCGCAGCGGGCGCTAGCCAGCGCAGGACGCCTCACTGCGCGAGTTGACATCGCGCCCAAACCCGACACGTTTTCCGGGCTCACGGTCCCGCTTGATCTAACCACAGCATTTGGTCACCTCTAATGATATGCCGTCTCGCAATATGTAGAATGCGGCGCGCGAGCTTGTCATACTCCTTGGGCCTCGTCGTAGCGAAACCCGCAGATAACGCATTCCCAGATCTTCATCGCTTCTTCTCCCACTCCACACTAGCGGACATACTTCTGACCCAGCCCGATCTCCGCGAGTGCGCTGCGGTACGCGCCGGACGAGCGGTCAGCGAGAATCGGCGCTTCGAGCGAGCGGTCGATGGGCAGATCCTCAGGGCACTGCAGCTCGACGATTGCGAGGTCCTCCTCGAACACCTGTCGGTTAAACGCGTAGACGTCGTCGAGCGGCAAGTCCGTATCGAAATTGCGCGCGATCGGAACGAAGAGGCGCGTGAGCCGTGCCGACACCGGGCTCGCGGCATTGAGGATCGCGAGGCGTCCGTCTTCGGGAAAGTGAACGGTTAGTCATACGAATAACGGAACATCGACCTCGAAAACCCGCCGCCAGAGGAAACCTTCGGCGCGCGATGCTGCATCGACTTCGGAACGTTGCTCACGGTGCTCGCGTAGTCCGCACGCAAGCCGTTTGGGCGGCGCTCGACGGAGTATTGCGGAACGACCGGATTCTGCCGCCAGGCGACACCCACACGAGCCCACAGGCTTCCTGGACGGCATACGTCGCCAGGCACAGGCGCTCGGGTATCGGGCCTTCGGGTTGCGAGGGAATGTAGCTGCATTTGTTAGCATGGTCGAAGTCATTGCGACTACCTGCGTATGATCTGATAACAGCGCAGCGCCTTTACTGCGGGATTCGCCCAGCAACGCAATGCATTGGCGAGAACGGGCCAGCCGCAGCGAAATTTCCGCTTCCCTCGACCGGAGCCGTCCGGATGGACTTTAACGTCGGCCTTTTCGAAGTGCTGTTGCTCGTTTCGGCATTGGTGGCAATGCTCGTGCGGCGTTTACACATGCCGTACAGCGTCGGTCTGGTCATCGCTGGAATCGTCCTCTCTTTCCTCGCCTCTTCCCGATTTCCCGTTATCCCGCTCAACGAGGATTTCATTTACAACGTCCTGCTACCGCCGCTCATTTTCGAAGCGGCGTTTCACATGCGTTGGGGAGAAATTCGCAGGGACTTTGCCGTAGTCCAGACGTTAGCTTTCGTCGGCGTGCTCGTGTCGGCTGGCGTGACGGCAATGGGCATGCATTACCTGTTGCACTGGGAATGGATTTCGGGCCTGCTTTTCGGCATGTTGATCGCCGCCACGGATCCGGTCTCTGTGCTGGCTAGTTTCAAGGAAGCCGGCGTAGCGGGCCGCTTCAGGAATTTGATGGAGGCAGAGAGCCTCTTCAACGACGGCACGGCCGCGGCAGGCTTTCGCGTCGTGCTGGCATTCGTTGGCGGCGCGCACGTTCATCCGCTCGACGTGCTGAAGATTACCGGCGTCGTGCTTCTCGGTTCGGTCCTTTGCGGCTTGCTGATCGGCAACGTGGTGCTGTCGCTGCTACACCGTACCGACGATCACCTCGTCGAGATTGCGTTTGCAATGATCGCGGCCTATGGCTCGTTTCTGCTCGCCGAAAATCTTCATCTTTCGGGGGTGCTGGCGACGCTGGTTGCGGGCCTCGTGATGGGGACGCGCAACGCCGTCAATCCGATGACGAAGAGAGGCCGCGGAGCCGTTGAGAACGTACTCGAATACGCGGTATTTGCGGCGAATTCGTTCATCTTTCTCTTCATTGGCATTCAGCAGGCTCAGCGGAAGTACGAAACGGTGTGGGCTGCGATCGGCATCGCCGTGGTCGTCGTGATGCTCGCCCGCGCGGTGGCTGTCTACCCGTGCTGCATGCTTTTCGCGCGCTCACCGCTGCGCATCGACGTGCGGCATCAACATATCCTGTTCTGGGGGGGAATGCGAGGCGCGCTGGCTTTGGCGCTCGCAATGGGCTTGCCGCCCGGTGTGCCGCGTCGCGAGGAAATTGTCACGGTGTCGTTTGCCGTGGTCGCCTTTTCGATCTTCGTTCAGGGCACCACGATGACAGCATTGCTGCGGCGATTGCGGGTCGTGTGACGTTACGTGGGCGCGGTGACGATGTTAGTGGAGCATCGTGACAGGGGTTGAAGTCAGGCGCCATAACCTGGCGAGGACGGTCCATTTGTGGAAAAAGCCGAGGTGGCTTGCGTCAAGCACCACAATATCCGCATGCCCCTTCTCTGCACACTGCGCGATGGTCCGCTCCGCCGGCCCGAACACGCGTTTCCATGTGTACGGGACGCCGGCGTCATCGAGAATCGCCCGCGTCTGCATGAGCGCATCGAGTGCTGCCTGCTTCTCCCGCCTGTGCAACGCTGCCGGTGAATGAAACGCTACGGCACGGCCTTGCGCCACATCGTCGAGCACTTCGACGATCTCAATCTCGGATACGCATCGCTCGGAAAACAGGAATGCTCCGTGGCGCGCCGCTTCGGTTGCCCCTTTGGCACCGAGCACGGGAATAAGCAGTTTCAGCACAGCCAACCTCCAGTCCACATCCATCCGTCATTTTCAGCTTGATTGAAGCACGGACCTCGCCAGGATGACGTAAAAGTACAAGGGCAGTGTATAAAAATCTCATCAACATCCTACGCCGACGAGGCAATATCCAACCCCGGTCTCCGTCACGATATGCTCGGGCCGGGCCGGATCCCCTTCGAGCTTCTGGCGCAGGTGCGCCATATAGATGCGCAGGTAGTTCGCGTTTTGCGCATGGGCGGGTCCCCAAACCTCCTCGAGGAGTTGGCGATGGGTCAGCACACAGCCCGCGTGGCGAACGAGCGTGACCAGCAGGCGATACTCGATGGGTGACAGATGGATCGTCGCGCCGTCGCGCTGCACCGACCTGGCCGCCAGATTGACCGTCACCGCGCCGAACGACACCCTGGCCGAATCCGGGGTCACGGAGCGATCCTGCCTGCGCAGGTGCGCCCGGATTCGTGCCAGCAATTCGGCAATGCCGAACGGCGTGGTCATGTAGTCGTCGGCCCCCGCGTCGAGCGCCACCACCTTGTCCTTTTCCTGGGAGCGTGCCGACAGCACGATGACCGGCACAGCGGACCAGGCGCGCAGTTGCCGGATCACCTCCACACCATCGATATCCGGCAGGCCCGGGTCGATAATCACCAGATCGGGCCTGGCGGTAGCGGTGATGACGAGCCCTTCCTGCCCGGTGCCGGCAACGAAGACGCGCATCGCCTCGCTTTCAAGTGCGGCTCGCACATACCGGCGAATCTGCCTGTCATCCCCGATCAGGACAACCGTAACGCTCGGATCGCTCATGGCATGGATATGCGATTCACGGGACTACCGGAGGCGTCCGGCGACCAGCTCTGGGACGTCCCCGCATCGGGAAGTTCCGGGACTTCGGTTTCCGCAGGGGGTGTTTCGTCCGCAGGCAGCATGAACCAGAAACAGGCGCCGAGCACGTTACCGTTCATATCCGTGCGGTTGGACGCGCCTATCCTGCCCCCGTGCGCCTCCACGATCGCGCGGCAGATGGCAAGCCCTAGACCGATGCCCGGCAGTGCCGATTCTTTCTCACCACGGGTGAACTTGTCGAACACCCGTGTTTCCATTCCCGCAGGCAGACCCGGCCCGCCATCCTGGACCTCGACCCGCACGTACCGGTGTGCCTCCTCCTGCAACATGGACGCATCAATGGTCAGCGGCGACCCTGCGGGCGTATATTTGGCCGCGTTCTCGAACAGGTTGGCGAAGAGCCGTTCGACGAGTACCGCGTCGAACTGCACGAGCGGGATATCCGCGGGCACACGCGCCTGAACCTTGCGTTCGCCCAGCATGCGCCGGCAGCCGGCCAGCGCGGAGCCGATCACCTCCTCGATCGACGACCATTGCCGGTTCAGCCGCATGCTGCCTTCCTCGAGACGCGCCATGTCGAGCAGATTGACGACGAGCCCATTCATCCTCAGCGCCTCCTCGCGGATCGCCTCCGAGAGCTCCTGTGCCCTGGGCCCGCCCGTCACGGCGGCGCCCTGCTCGGCAAGCACCGAGGCAAAACCCACGATCGCCGTGAGGGGCGTGCGCAGGTCATGGGAAATCGCGGACAACAACGAGTTGCGCAGTCGTTCCGATTCCATGCTGACCAGTGCGTCCTGTGCGATCTCGACGTAGTGCACCCGTTCGAGCGCGAGCGCGATCTGCGCGACAAAGGTGTCGAGCATGCGCCGCTGCTCGGGCACGGCAAACTCCGCCATCCGTTCAGACAGCAACGCGATCACGCCGCGCGTGCGCATCGGCGCCTTCAGCGGCAGGTACAGCGCCGTCGCGGCAGGAAGAGTCTCCGTGCCTTGACCGGCCTGTTTCTGCTTGTCGTAGACCCATTGGGCGATATCGAGGTCGACGTCGTTGAGTGCGGTCACCGGATCGGGATTCTCGACCTTGGGCCGCACCTTCTCCACGCTATCCGGCAGCAGGATCGCCGTGCGTGCCTGGAACACTTCGCTCACGTGACGCATGCCGATCTCGATGATCTGGTCCGTCATCAGTGCGCCCCCCAGTTCGCGCGTCATCGCGAACATTGCCCCCGTGCGGCGCTCGCGCAGCGTAGCGAGATGCGCCTGACGCTTGAGACTCGCCGTCAGGTGACTGATCATCAGCGAGGTCATCAGCATCACGGCGAAGGTGAGCAGATATTGCGTGTCGGCGACCGTGAACGACATGCGTGGGGGCACGAAAAAGAAGTCGAACGCCGCCACACCGAGAAACGAGAACAGCACGCCCGGCCCGCGCCCGAGCCGCGCGGCCGTAAAGACAGCGCCGAGCAGGTAGAGCATCACGAGATTGGTCTGCGCGATCCGGTCAAGCAGCATGCCCGCAATCGCCGTAATGGCCGCACAGATCGCGAGTGCGTAGGCATAGGAGACCGGTGTGGAGCGGTGCGCTCCCATAGCGGGCCCCGCAAAGCCGCTCACGGCATCGTGGCGCTCGGCGGCTTCGCGCACCGCGCCGGAGTTGACCACCGTGACGTCGATATCGCGCGCCGACCAGACCATCTGCTGCGCAACGGACGGACTGAGGCGAGCGCGCCATCCCCTCACCGATGACGCGCCCACCACGAGCTTCGATACGTTGCGCATGCGAGCGTACGCCAGCACCGTCGGCGCGACCTCGTCGCCCTGCAGCGTGACCGTTTCCGCGCCCAGCTCGGACGCGAGCTTGAGCGCGTCGAGCGTGCGCTTGCGAATGGCATCGGGCAGCCGCGCCAGCTTCGGCGTCTCGACGTAGACCGCCAGCCAGTCCGCTTTCTGGTTCGAAGCGAGGCGCGCCGCCGCGCGCACGAGATTGCTGCTCGCCTGGCCCGCCCCGACGCACACGATGATGCGTTCGCGCGCCTGCCAGATCCGCTCGATCGACTGATCGGCGCGATACTCGCGCATCTGCGCGTCGACGCGGTCAGCCGTGCGGCGCAATGCGAGTTCGCGCAGCGCGATCAGGTTACCCTTGCGAAAGAAATTGCGGACCGCATGCTCCGCCTGCTGCGGCATGTAGACCTTGCCTTCGCGCAGCCGGTCAAGCAGTTCCTCGGGCGGCAGATCGACCAGCGTCACCTCGTCGGCAAGATCGAACACGCGGTCGGGCACTGTCTCCCACACGCGAATGCCCGTGATCTGCCCGACCACGTCGTTCAGGCTCTCGAGATGCTGGACGTTGACCGTCGTGAACACGTCGATGCCGGCATCCAGCAGCTCCTGCACGTCCTGCCAGCGCTTCAGATGCCGGCTGCCCTGCACGTTCGAATGCGCGAGCTCGTCGACAAGGATCAGTTGCGGCTTGCGCGCGAGCGCGGCGTCGAGATCGAATTCGGCAAGCAGGCGGCCGCGATATTCAATGCGCGCCGGTGCGATGACCTCCAGGCCTTCGATCAGTGCGAGCGTCTCCTTGCGCCCATGCGTTTCGACGATCCCCACGACGACGTCGGCACCTTCGTCCGTGCGGCGCCGCGCGGCCTGCAGCATCGCAAACGTCTTGCCGACGCCGGCCGATGCGCCAAAGAATATTTTGAGCCGTCCTCGCTGGCTTTTCTCCTCGTCACGCTGCATCCGGTCCAGCAGTTCGTCGGGATCGGGCCGGTTCATCGCACGTCTCCTTGCGAGTCATCCCATTGTCATGTTGTCGGAGGGACGCGCGTTGGCCAGGTCACGCCGCGCCAGCAGAACCTCAACGCATCGGCTTGATCTCGTCGAGCGCGAGGTTCAGCGTCAGCACATTGACGCGAGGCTCCCCGAATATGCCGAGCTGCCGTCCAGACGTGTTCTGCGCGATCAGGCCATTGACCTGGTCGAGCGGCAGTCCGCGCGCTTTCGCCACGCGCGCGGCCTGATACGCCGCCGCGGCCGGCGTGATGTCAGGGTCCAGCCCGCTGCCTGACGAAGTCACGAGATCCACCGGTAACGGGGTGGTGTTCGACGGATCGGCATCGTGCAGCGCCGCGATGCGCCCTTTCACTTCGTCGGCAAGGGCCGGATTCGTCGGTCCGAGGTTCGAGCCGCCAGAATTCTGTGCGTTATAAGGATTCGGTGTCGTGGCCGACACGCGGCCCCAGAAGTAGTACGGTGCGTCGAACTGCTGGCCAATCAGCGCGGAGCCGACCGGCTTGCCGTTCTTTTCGATCAGGCTGCCGTTCGCGCGATGCGAAAACATGGCCTGGGACACTGCCGTCACCACAAGCGGATAGACACCGCCCGTGATCACCGTCAGCAACACAAACAACACCAGCACGGGGCGCAAGGAATTGTTCATGGTTCAAACCCATCCAAATGCGGTAAGCACGACATCAATGAGCTTGATGAACGGAAATGGCAACAGGATGCCGCCAAGACCGTAGATCAGCAGGTTCCGGCGCAAAACAGCGGCGGCGCCGAGCGCGCGATACTTTACGCCCTTGAGCGCAAGCGGGATGAGCGCGACGATGATGAGCGCGTTGAAGATCACCGCAGACAAAATGGCCGATGACGGGGACGTCAGGTGCATCACGTCGAGCACGCGCAGATTCGGGTAAGTCGAGGCGAAGGCCGCCGGAATGATCGCGAAATACTTCGCGACGTCGTTCGCGATAGAGAACGTCGTCAGCGAACCGCGTGTCATCAGCATCTGCTTGCCGATCTCGACGATCTCGATCAGCTTCGTCGGGTTCGAATCGAGATCGACCATGTTGCCCGCTTCCTTCGCCGCCTGCGTGCCGCTGTTCATCGCCACTGCGACGTCA
This sequence comes from Paraburkholderia sp. CNPSo 3076, assembly GCF_026343935.1. Classification (NCBI taxonomy): domain Bacteria; kingdom Pseudomonadati; phylum Pseudomonadota; class Betaproteobacteria; order Burkholderiales; family Burkholderiaceae; genus Paraburkholderia; species Paraburkholderia sp. CNPSo 3076. The sequence continues at coordinate 143,856 of NZ_JAPMAL010000005.1, forward strand.
GCCTGTGCGAGCGCGGGCGCATCGTTGGTACCGTCACCCGTCATCGCGACGAGCCGCCCGGCCGACTGATGCGTGCGGATCATCTTGAGCTTGGCTTCCGGCGTCGCTTCGGCGAGGAAGTCGTCGACACCGGCCTCAGCGGCAATCGCTGCGGCCGTGAGCCGGTTGTCGCCGGTGATCATGACCGTGCGGATGCCCATCTTGCGCAGTTCGGCAAACCGCTCCTTGATGCCTCCCTTGACGATGTCCTTCAACTCGATCACGCCGAGCACGCGCGCCGGACCACCTTCGCCGCTGCCGTGACCACCCGGCTTTTCGGCGACCACCAGCGGCGTGCTCCCGCGTCGCGCGACATCCGTCACCGCGTTGTTGACCTCTCCCGGATAGCGGCCGCCATGGGACTCGACATACAGCTTCACCGCATCCGATGCGCCCTTTCGGATCTCGCGCTCCGGCAGGTCGACGCCGCTCATCCGCGTCTGCGCCGTGAAGCCGAGGAACGTGGCGTGCAGCGCGCCCATGTCGCGCTCCCGGATATTGAAGCGCTGCTTGGCGAGCACGACGATGCTGCGGCCCTCCGGCGTTTCGTCGGCGAGCGACGCCAGTTGCGCCGCGTCGGCAAGGTCCTGCTCCGAGACGCCGGGAGCCGGCACAAAGGTCGACGCCTGCCGGTTGCCCAGCGTGATGGTGCCTGTCTTGTCCAGCAGCAGCACGTCGACGTCGCCCGCCGCCTCGACAGCGCGCCCCGAGGTTGCGATCACGTTCGCCTGCATCATGCGGCTCATGCCTGCCACGCCAATCGCGGAAAGCAGCCCGCCGATGGTGGTGGGAATCAGGCACACCAGCAGGGCGACGAGGGCCGTGATGGTCACGACGTGGCCCGCCTGCGCGGCTGCCACGGAGAAGATCGAGAACGGCAATAAGGTCGCCGTAGCGAACAGCAGCACGAGTGTCAGCGCCACCAGCAGGATCGTCAGCGCGATCTCGTTTGGGGTCTTCTGCCGCTTGGCTCCTTCGACCATCGCGATCATCCGGTCGAGGAAAGCCTCCCCGGGATTGACCGAGACGCGCACGACAATCCAGTCCGACAGCACGCGCGTGCCGCCCGTCACCGACGAAAAGTCACCACCGGATTCGCGGATCACCGGCGCGGATTCGCCCGTAATGGCCGATTCGTCAACCGACGCAACGCCCTCGATGACCTCGCCATCGGCCGGAATCGTGTCTCCCGTCTCGATCAGCACGATATCGCCTTTCCGCAGATCGGTGGAGGCCATCACCGTGACGGGCGATTTCGGATGCGGGTCGTTGAGCTTTTTCGCCATCACGTTGTGCTTCGCGCTGCGCAGCGACGCTGCCTGTGCCTTGGAGCGGCCTTCGGCGAGCGCTTCCGCAAAGTTGGCGAAGAGCACGGTGAACCACAGCCACAGCGCAATGGCGAGGATGAAGCCCGCTGGCGCCTCGGCCTGACCGGCGAGCGCGGCGAACCACAGTATCGTCGTCAGGATGCTGCCCACGTACACGCAAAACATCACGGGATTGCGCAACTGGGTACGCGGCCTGAGCTTTCTGAAGGACTCGGCGATTGCGGGCTTCACGAGCACCGGATCGAACATCGAGCGTGCGGCCGTGCGTGCCTGGCCGAGATTGTCTGGGCGATGGGCAGGCGGTTGAGTGGGCGTAGTCATGCTTTCCTCGTACTCAGTGACCGGCAATCATCGACAGATGCTCGGCAACGGGCCCAAGCGCAAGCGCAGGCACGAACGTCAGCGCGCCAATCAGGAGCACGGCCCCCAGCAGCAGCACAACGAACAGCGGACCGTGCGTGGGCAAGGTCCCTTCGGTCACCGCAATGCGCTTCTTTTCCGCGAGCGAGCCCGCGACGGCGAGCACCGCGACCGCCGGCACGAACCGCCCAAACCACATGGCGATGGCCAGCAGTACGTTATAGAACGGCGTATTGACGGAAAGCCCCGCGAACGCGCTGCCGTTGTTGTTCGTAGCCGACGTGAACGCGTAGAGAATTTCGGAGAATCCGTGCGGGCCGGGATTGGCAATGCCCGCGGTGCCGAGCGGAGACAGCACGCCGATCGACGTGCCGACAAGCACGATCATCGGCATGATGAGGACCGCAATCGATACCATCTTCATCTCGTAAGATTCGATCTTCTTGCCGATGTACTCAGGTGTGCGACCGATCATCAACCCGGCGATGAACACCGCAAGCAGCGCAAAGACCAGCATCCCGTACAGCCCCGAACCTACGCCGCCGTAGACGACCTCGCCCAGTTGCATCATCAGGATCGGCACGAAGCCGCCCATCGGCGTGAGCGAATCGTGTGCATTGATCACCGCCCCGCACGACGCAGACGTGGTGGCGACCGTAAAGATGCCGGAATCGGCAATGCCGAATCGCACTTCCTTGCCTTCCATGTTGCCGCCGGTCTGCAGCGCCGATCTCGTCTGGTCGACGCGCAGCGAGGTAAACACCGGATTGCCGGCCTGCTCCGCCGAGATCTCGCCCCAGCAGCCAATCGCAAACGCGATGGTCATGGCCGCAAGCACCGCATAGCCTTGCCGGTTGTCGCCGACCATCCGGCCGAAGACGATGCACAGCGCGGCGCCGATGCACAGCATGGCGATCATCTGGACGAAATTCGCCAGGGGCGTCGGGTTCTCGTACGGATGCGCGGAATTGGCATTGAAGAATCCACCGCCATTGGTGCCGAGCATCTTGATCGCTTCCTGCGATGCCAGCGGTCCCATCGCAATGGTCTGCTTGTCCGCCTTCATGTCCTGCATCACGGGGTTGCCCTTTGCATCCTTGATCGGGTTGCCCTGTGCATCGGTCTTCGGCACCTGGTAGGTCGTGACTTGCAGCGTCGGCACGTCCACGTACGCCCTGAAGTTCTGGATCGCCCCCTGACTCACGAGCACCAGCGCGATGACGAACGCGATGGGCATCAGGATGTACAGCGTGGAGCGGGTCAGGTCGACCCAGAAATTACCGATCGTCTTTGTCGTGTGGCGTGCGAACCCCCGTATGAGCGCAACGGCCACGGCAATTCCGGTCGCTGCGGAAAGGAAATTCTGCACAGCGAGCGCCGTCATCTGGGTGAGGTAGCTCACCGTCGTTTCCGGCGTGTAGTTCTGCCAGTTCGTGTTGGTAATGAAGCTCACTGCCGTATTGAAGGCAGCATCGGGTGTCATGGGACCGAAGCCCTGCGGGTTCGCAGGCAGCCATTGCTGCAGGCGCAGAAAGCCATACACCGCCAATGCGCCCAGCGCATTGAACAGCAGCACTGCGAACGCGTACTGCTTCCACGACATCTCGACATCCGGATCCACCCCAGCAAGCTGATACAGAGAACGCTCGACTGGCCGGCCGACCTTGCGCACGACGACAGACGAGCCGTCGAGCACCGAAGTCATGTAGTGACCAAGCGGAATGGCGACAGCAGTCAGGACTACGATGAAAAGCACGACGTGGAGCAGGTTGTAGGTATTCATTCGAGTTCCTCCGCGCGCAGTAGCGCGTACACGAGGTACACGAGCAGGAGCAGCGTCGCGGCGGCGGCGAGCCAGATCATCCATGCGGTCATGGCCGGCCTCCCGGTGCATGCCCGTAAAGTTTCTCGCAACCGATGACAAGCGCGACACTGAGCCCGAGGAAGACCACAATGCCGGCGATGTAGATCAGGTCCATATCGATGCCCCGCAACGGATCGGAAATCACGACGTGAAGTCGGCCCCTTCTACTGGCCTTGTCAAGACTAGGAAACCGCGAATAAAAAAGGTGTAAATATCGAAGCCATGGAAAAAGGCAGCCGTCGACACAGCCGGGTGCGGGGCGCCACCTGGTTCGATTGCGTAAGCTGTTTAATTCATCGGCCCGGGGTCTCGACATGACGGGATAGCCTGCACAATCTTTCTCGTGTGACCTACGCTACGAACGACAGCGTCACGGAACTGATGCAAAATCCGCGCACTGACGTCTGCGAATTGCAGCGATTCGAACCACACGACCTTAGCCAACATGTCGAACCCGACCAACGCCAGCGTCGATCCGGCTGACCCGCGCGGGAAGAACGCAAGTCCTCCTCATGCGCCGCCGTCCGCGCGCGGCGCGACCGCAATGGCATCGCTGGCGCTCGCCGCGCTTGGTATCGTTTTCGGCGACCTCGGAACGAGTCCCCTGTATGCATTGCAGGAGGCTTTCAATGGGGCGCGTGGCGTGGCCGCGACGCCGGAAAACGTGGTGGGCATCGTCTCGCTCTTTTTGTGGTCCCTCATCCTGATGGTGAGCGTCAAGTACGTTCTCGTTCTGATGCAGGCCGACAACCGTGGCGAAGGCGGGTTGCTGGCGCTCCTCGCGCTGCTGGTGGGAGAGCGTAGCGGACGCGAGACGCGGCGGGGCGCGCTGCGCTGGGTGTTCCTCGCGATGTTCGGTACGGCCATGCTGTATGGCGACGGCGTCATCACGCCCGCGATATCCGTGCTGAGTGCGGTCGAAGGCATCGAGGTCGCCACACCGGCCCTCTCGCACTACGTCGTGCCAATCACGGTGGTGATCCTCGTGGCGCTGTTCGCCGTTCAGCCCCTCGGGTCGGGCCGGGTCGGTGTGGCGTTCGGGCCGATACTCGCCATCTGGTTTGTCGTGATCTTTATCCTCGGCGTCGCGTCCATTGCGGGAACGCCCGGCATTCTTGCAGCCTTCAACCCGATCAACGGCATCACGTTCTTCATGCACAACGGCTTCAGAGGCTTTCTCGCGCTGGGCGCCGTGGTGCTGTGCCTGACCGGCGGCGAAGCACTGTACGCCGACATGGGACACTTCGGTGCCAGACCTATCCGTCTGGCCTGGTACGGGTTGGCACTGCCCGCGCTGACTGCCAGCTATCTTGGACAAGGCGCACTTTTGCTGCGCGATCCCAGCGCGGCATCGCGGCCCTTCTATACGACCGTGCCCACGTGGGGACTGTATCCCATGGTGGTCCTGGCGACGCTCGCCACCATCGTCGCGTCGCAGGCCCTGATCTCTGCGGTGTTTTCGCTTACGCGACAGGCGTCACAACTCGGCCTCTCGCCTCGCGTGACCGTCAGGCACACTTCGTCCAGCACGGCCGGACAGATCTACCTGCCCGGCCTGAACTGGCTTCTCATGGCGGGCACTATTGGCGTGGTGCTGCTCTTCCGCTCGTCAGACAGTCTTGCGGCCGCTTTTGGCATCGCGGTGTCCACAACCATGGCGATTACCACCTTGCTGTTCGCCGCGTTCGCGCACGTGCGATGGAAGTGGCCGGTGTGGCGTGTCGCACTCGTCGCCGGCGTTTTCATGCTGGTGGACGCATCGTTTGTCGCCGCCAACGCGATGAAATTTGCGGATGGCGGCTGGCTGCCGCTGGCGATCGGCGGCCTGACGTTCCTGGTATCGACGTCCTGGCTCGTCGGGCTGCGGACAATGCGCCGTTCACGGGGGGATTCGGGCTTGCCGCTCGACGTCTTTATCGCCAGTCTCGCGAAAGACGCGCCATACAGGGTGACGGGCACGGCCGTGTTTCTGATGGCCGCCGGTGACTCGGTGCCGACGACCCTGCTTCATCACCTGAAGCACAATCAGGTCCTCCACCAGCAGGTGATTCTGCTGACCTTGCTGACTGAGGAAATCCCGCGCGTATCGCAGGAGGACCGGTTCGATGTCCAATGCTTCGATCAGGGCTTCGTTCGCGTCGTGGGTCGCTACGGCTATATGGAGTCGCTCGATGTCCCGGAGTTGCTCAAGCAAGCCTTGCAGAAAGCCGGACGAAAAGCTTACGACCCGATGACTACGTCGTTTTACCTCGGGCGCGAGTCGCTTACGGTATCCAGCCATCTCAATCCCGGTCGCCGTTTGCTACTGAGTCTCTTTATTCTGCTGCGCAAAAATGAACTCGATGCGACCAACCACCTGAAGGTGCCGCCCAACCGTGTAGTCGAGATGGGGGCGAGGCTCGACCTCGAGTGAGCGAAACCCCGTCCTCGCTTACGGTCGCGAAGGCTCTCGCCAGCTTCACTCCCCTCGGTAGTTCAGCCAGACCTTCATCGGTCCGCTTTCGCGGTTATGCCAGGCGAAGTAAGGAATAGCGATCAGGGTGGCATCGTTGCGCGGCGTTGCGTCATCGGCTTCAGTCAGGGGGCGGTAAAGCGCCGCCGTCCAGTCCGGATCGATTTCGCGTTCGTGCGCAGCGCCCTTCAGCACCACCACGCCCCCGAGTTGTTCTTCCCGCCATTGCGCTTCGAGCAAATCCGGGTCGACATAGAGCTCGTCGAGATCGACTCCCGGCATGTCGGCGCGTTCGACGCAGTACAGCAGCGGTCCGCGACTCAACGCAATCCGGCCACGATTGTCGGGCACCTTCGGGTGGCTTTGCCAGGCGCGCAAGGCCATGGGCAGCGTCATGCGGATCACATCGCCGGGTTGCCACAGGCGCTTGACCACGATGTAGCCGTGCGCGTCCGCGGTGGTGCCGATCGCCTGCCCGTTGACGGTCAACGCGATCGACGCATTCGCCCGCGTGGCGGCTGATGCGCCGTCGCGAGCCGTCACGAAACCGGCGGTGCCGTCGATCCATCCCGGAACGCGCAACTTCACCGCGAACTCGCCTTGCGCATCGACGGCGATTTCGATGGCGCCATCCCACGGATACCGCGTGCGCTGGCGCAGCGCCACCGTGCGCCCGTTGAAGTCGATACGCGCGTCGCTCTCCATATACAGCTGCACGTAAATCGAGTCGGCGTCGGTCCCATAGACGTAGCCGGGCAGCGACGCAATCGTGCGCGCGACGTTCGGCGGACAGCAGGCACAGTAGTACCAGGGTTGCCGGCGATGTCCGCCGTCGTCCTCGAGCGGATTCACGTAGTAATACGCGTCGCCACCGAGCGACCAGCCCGGCAGCATGCCGTTGTACAGCGTCCACTCGAACAGGTCGGCATAGCGTGCGTCGCCCGTCGCGGCAAGCATCCGGTGGCACCACATCATGCTGCCGATCGCGGCGCACGTTTCGGTATAAGCCTGGCTATTCGGCAACTCGAAGTCCGCGCCGATCGACTCGCCGTCATGCCGCGCGCCGACGCCGCCGGTGATATACATGCGATGCGCGACCAGCCGGTCCCACAGCGTTTCCAGCCGCGGCAGCAGGCCGGCTTCGCCGGTCTCCAGGTAGAGATCGGTGACACCGCACGACATGTACAAGGCGCGCACCGCATGCCCGGCCAGTGTTTCCATCTGCTCGAACGGCACGTCGTCCTGGAAATACGCGTCGCCGAACCGGCCGCCCGCGAGCAGGCCGTGACCGCGCGCCTTGATGAAAAAGCGCGCCAGCGCGAGATACTGGTCATTGCCGGTTTCGCGCGCGAGTTCGACGAGCGCCATTTCGATTTCCTCGTGCCCGTCGATGGCCTCGACCTTCCCTTCCGCCTCGGGCCCGAAGCGATCGCACAACAGGTTGGCGAAACGGATCGCCACGTTCAGCAGGCGGCGCTTTCCGGTCGCGCGGTGGTGCGCCACCGCAGCCTGGATCAGATGGCCCGCACAATACATCTCGTGCAGGTCGCGCAGGTTGCTCCAGCGTTCCGCCTTGCGCTCCACGCTGAAATAGCTGTCGATATAGCCGTCTTCGTCCTGCGCACGTTCGATCAGGGCGATGCCTTCGTCGATGCGCGCCTCCAGCAGCGCGTGAGGCCCGCGCGCCACCACCCACGACGCGGCTTCGAGCCACTTGTACAGATCGGAGTCGTTAAAGAAGATGCCTTCGAAGGGACCATCGTAGTCGCCGGACACGCGGCGAAAATTGTTGAGCCGCCCGGTGCTTTCAAGCAGGTCCCACTGGCTCGGCAAGGTCTTGTCGATGTTCGTCGCAACCCGTGGCCCCCAGAAGTCGCCGCGCAGTTCGACCGCGGTCACGGCAACGGGTTTGATGCGCGCGTAGCGCGTGGAGGCGGAATCGACGACTACGGACTGTCGCAAGGTTCTTGTGTCGTTCATGATGTATGGGGAAGGTTATGCCTTGACCGCGCCAGCAATCAGACCGTTGATATAAAAGCGCTGCAGCAGCAGGAAGAGGAGCGCGCACGGCAGGATCGAAATCGTGATGCCGGCCTGCATCAACCCCCAGTCGATCGCGCCGAGCTGTCCGCTTTGCGCGTTCAGGAGCATGACCGGGAGCGTGTAGTGCCTGGCGTCGCCAAGCAGGATCAGCGCGGCCAGCAGTTCGTTCCAGGAACCGAAGAACGCGAACAGTCCAGCCGTGACGAGCCCCGGCATGACGAGCGGCAACATGATCATGCGCAGCGACTGAAGCGAACTGCATCCGTCGATCAGCGAAGCGTCCTCGATTTCAAGCGGCACCGAGTCGAACGAGTTGCGCATCATGAACACGGCGAACGGCAACTGGAACGTCGTGTAGACGAGTGCGAGCCCGAACAGCGTGCCTTGCAGATGCATCCAGCGCAGCAACACGAAGAGCGGGTTGAGGATCGACTGGAACGGAATCATCAGCGTCGCGAGGATGACGACGAAGATCAGATTGCGCCCCCGGAAGCGGAATCTCGAGAAGCCATAACCGCCGAGCGTCGAGAGCACGAGTGTCATCGCAACCGTCATCAGCGACACGGACGCACTGTTGCCGAGATACCGCCAGATCCCTTCTCCGTAGTCCGCGAGGTTCCGGTAGTTCTCGAGCGACAGACGCGACGGGATCCAGCGAGGCGGCGACGCGCTCGCATCGGCTGCCGAATAGAACGAGGTCAGCGCGGACCAGGCGATCGGGAACAGAAACAGCAGCGTCAATACCCCGCAGATCAGGTAGTAAAGCGCCACCGAAAGCTGCTTCTTCAGCCGGCTTGCATGGCCGGCATAGTTCAAGGCGGGCACGCGGGCCTTCAGCGCGGCCGGCGGCATCTGCACGAAGCCGGTCTCGGCGGAACGCAGCTTGTTACTCATCGTCGTCTCGCAGAAGAACCATCTGGATCACGCTCAGCGCGAGCAACACGATCAGCAGCACCACCGACATCGCGGCGCCGTAGCCGAGCTTGAAATATGTGAACGACGCGCGATAGATCCAGTGGACCACCGTGATCGTGCTGTTCATCGGCCCACCTCGCGTCATGACGTAGAACTGCTCGAACGCGAGATAGGAACCGATCACCGCCATGATCAGCGCGAGCGCGAAGGTGCGCCGCATCATCGGCAGCGTGATGTAGCGCTGTTGCGCCCACCACCGCGCGCCGTCGATGCGCGCCGCCTCATAGAGATCCCGCGGGATGGCCTGCATGCCGACCAGCAGGATCACCATCGTGAAGCCGCAGGCTTTCCACACCACCATGACGATCAGCGAGGCGAGCGCGGAATTCGTGTCGCCGAGCCATTGGACCGGTTCGCTGACGATGCCCAGTTGCATGAGGATCGCACTGAAGATGCCGACCTGGTCGTTGAAGAGCCAGACCCACAGCAGGCTCGCCGTCGTCATGCCGATGACGACGGGCAGAAAAAACGCCGTCCGGAAGATGCCGACGAAGCGGCTCGCCTGATTCACGAGCAACGCCAGCAGGAACGCCACCACGAAGATGGCGGGCGTCACGAGCAGCGTGTACTCGGTCGTGAACCACAGCGCGCCCCAGAACGACGCGTCGTGCAGCAGTTCCAGATAGTTGCGCAAGCCCGCAAACGAGGGGACGCCCATCAGCGGCCAGTGGTAAAACGACATGCCGATCGTCATCGCCAACGGCAGGAGGAAAAACACCACCGTGAATGCGAAGCATGGCAGCACGAACCAGTACCCTGCGCGGCGCCGGCCGACTCCTCCACGCTGCTGCCGACGCCTGGCCGGCAACGCGAAACCCGTGCCGCCGGGCGGCGCTTCGTTCAGGACGTCCATCGTTTTCGCCTCCGGATGCGCGTTATTCAGCGTTATTGGGCGTTCAGGATTTCGGTGAAACGTGCCTGCGCAGTCGAGACGGCGGTATTGACGCCCTTGCCGAACACCGCCTCCTGAATCATGGCGAGCCAGGGACCGTTGGGATCGTTGATCAACTGATTGAACTTCGTGCTGTACGGCGTGCGGCCTTTGCTCATCGCCGTGGCCGCCAGCAGATAGCGGCCGTCGAGCTTGCTATAGGCGTTGTCGGCGAGGTCGACACGCACGGGAATACTGCCGTTCTTCGCGAACTGATCGACCTGGACCTGCTCGCCGAGGCTCCATTTGATGAATTCGAGCGCGTCCTGCTTGTGCTGCGAACCGACCGGAATCGCGATCGAGTCGCCGCCGGCGAAGCTCGCCCAGCCACCATTCTGTCCCGGCAAATAGGCGAGACCGAAGTCGATCTCGGGATGCGTTTTCTTCAGGATACCGATAGAAAATGCGCCGGAACCGACCATGCCGATCTTGCCGGTCAGGAACGCATTGATGAAGTTCGCGCCGCTGTCGGTTTTCGCGCTCGCGGGAATATCGCCCGCTTCCCACATGCGGCGATACATGGCGAGCGTGCCTTCGAGCGCGGAATTATTCAGCGTCGCCGTCTTGCCGTCCGCCGAGAGCAGGTCGCCGCCCGAAGCCCAGACATAGGGCGTCAACGTAAAGATGTTGCAGCCGCCGCACGCGCCGGAAAAATAGAAGCCCTTGACCCCGTTGCCGAGCGCGGTGATCTTTTTGGCGTCGGCTTCGAGTTCGGCCCACGTCTTCGGCGGCTGATCGGGATTCAGGCCCGCACGCTTGAAGAGGCTTTTGTTATAGAGCAGCATCGAGCTTTCCGCGCTGAAAGGCAATGCATATTGCTTGCCGTGGTAATTCCCCAGGCGCAGATGAGAGGGACTGAGGCTCTGGTAGAACGGCAGCTTTTTTGCCTGGTCGGTGATGTCGGTCAGTTGCCCCGCGCGGGCAAACTGGGGCACGAAAATCAGGTCGATGGCGATCACGTCAGGCGCTGCGCCGCCCGCCGATGCGGTGCCGAACTTGGTGACGAAGTCGTCGTTCGGAATGACGGTCAGATTGACCTTGGTGGGATGACCTTGATTCCATGTGGCGACGAGCGGTGTGACGAACGCCGCATCCGACGCGCGCACCCAGAAGGAAATGCCATCATCGGCCTGTGCGTGGGTCGCGGCGAACAGTGCCACGCATGCCAGGCGGCCAAGCCACCGCTTGCATCGATTCATGGATGTCTCCTCTTGTCATCGACATGCCGCTTGCGACGTCCGCCAGACCGTCATGCTGGCTTCGCCGCGCGGGACATGCCGCCAAACTTCGGGAAAATGGGCTTTTTTCTACCTTTGTGCGTTGCAGCAGCCTTTTCCGGCTTTCCGCGAACGGCCGGTGCGCAGAGATTGACATGCCCCATTTGCCGCCGCAAGATGAAGAAACCGCAGTAAAACAGGACAATTCCGACTTTTCCGCCCATGACAGATCCAGCACTCCGCCTGGCCTGGTCGCCGCCTGTCGAAGCCAGCAATGGCGGCCTGTTCGTATCGCGCGGCGTGGGCGTGCATCCGTCGCGGCGCATCCAGTCATACGAGTTGATCTATGTCCGGCAGGGCTGCCTCGAACTGCACGAGGACGGCAAACAATTCGAGGTGAATGCGGGGGAAACGTTATTGCTCTGGCCGGGCCGGCTGCACGGCGGCACGTCGCCGTTTGCCCCCGATCTCAAGTTTTACTGGGTGCATTTCACGTTGCCCGAAACGCCGCTTTCTGGTTCCGCATGCCGTGAGTGGCTCGAGATTCCGCAGCACGCGCGGGTCGAGCGGCCCGATCATTTATCGGGCATGTTCCAGCGTCTCCTGAACGACCAGCAAATCTACGGCGTCCAGCCATTGCCGGACAGCCTCACGATCGTGCAGATGCTCTGCGAACTGAAGCGCTCGCGCGTGGCGGCCACCGCTGTCGACGGCGCGCCGCAGCAATTGGCGGCAAGCGCCGACCGGTGGATTCGCACGCACTTTCACGAGCCGATCAGCGCGTCGTCGATTGCGGCGCACCTCGGCTGCAACGCGGACTATCTAGGACGCGTCTATCGCGCCGTCTATGGCCGTACGCTGACCGACGCCGTCCATGAACGTCGTATGCTGCACGCCGCCATCGTACTTGCCGAAGACCGGTTGACGATCGCGCAGGTCGCCTACGAATGCGGATTCGAAGACAGCGGCTATTTCCGGAGGCTGTTCAAGAAGAGTAAAGGCATGACGCCGAATGCATTCCGGCGGCTGCACTTGCGCGTTCACGTCAATACAGCCTGACACGCGCGGAAGGCCGGGATACCTGCGCCAGATCGGTTCGATGTGACGACGGCACCCGGGCCATTCCATTTCGCATCATTCGTCCTTAGCGGATCCCGCGCTTGATCAGCGGAATGAGCGAGTCGATCGTCGCGGGTGTCTGGACGCCTGCGCCGGTGTTGATGGTCAGTCCCGCGAAGTGATAAGCCGCCGAGAGCACGCACTGCGTGACCGGCAGAAAGCCCTGCAGATAGAGTTGCTGGTCGAGCGTCGCGGTAAGGTATTTGCTCTGCAGCCCGGAAATCGTGGCGGGCGCCAGATCGATACCGCCCACGATGATTTGCCCCGGCTTCTTGCCGGCCTGCTGGAGCGCCTGCGGAATGAACCCGGTCACGCCGCCGTGCTGGGTGCCAATCGCCTTCAGATCAGGGTGCGCCTGAATAAAGGCGACCAGGATCGGCACGGCCAGCGATGAATCGGAATCCACCTGGGGCGAGATATTGAGCCGGGTCACCTTCACGCCGGCCTTTTCCAGCGTCTCGGCAAGACCGCGGTCGGACTGGCTGCGCACGCTCTCGTTGAAAACACCATATTCGAGCGCCTCGTCGCCCTTCTTGAGCCCGGCGTTGAGCATGGCCTGAGCGGTGATCTGCCCGCCCACGTAGAGTTCGACGCCGGCGTAGCCGAAGCCCTTCGCGTCGTAGAGCTTCTGGTTGTCGGGTAGCGGCGTGTTGCCGACGGTCACGATGATGCCCTGGTCCACCGCCTGCTTGATCAGTGGGGCGAAGGCCGGATCGCCCGGGTGGCCCATGATGCCGATACACGTCGGCTTTGCCGCCATCGCCTGGCGAAACTGCGCAAGCATCGTCTCCGGGCTCCAGGCCGAGAATTGCTCGATCACCTTGATGCCGAAGGCATGTCCCGCATCCGCCGCCCCGGTCTGACGTGGCAGCGTCGCGCCATCGCCGGGGTTTCCGCCCATCTGCATATACATCGTCATACCGGCGCCGAGCTGCCCCGACGTGGTCGGCTCAGTGGCACCGGCAGTCGGCGCGAGGCCGAACGCAAGCACGCTCGTCCCCAGGAGGAATCCCGTCATGATCTTGTTCATTTCCGCTCCTATCTCCTGATTTAACGGCTTTATCGCCGCCCAAGCCTCAATCTTTCGCGCAGCGCGCGCAGCCTGGCGGGATTCTCGACCAACAGATGCAGGATCACGGCGACGATGAACACGACCCCTTCGATCGCCTGGACCCAGAAGCCGGCGATACCGGTCGCAACGATTCCTGCCTCCAGCATGCCAATCACGAAAGTGCCGAAGAAGGTGCCCACGATCGTCGCCGTGCCGCCGAACACCGAGGTTCCGCCGATGAACACACCGGCCAGCGCCGGCAGCAGGTAGCCTTGCCCCTGGGTCGAGAAGTAGTTCAGATTCTCGAGCGTGAGCAGGACCGTGGCGAAACCGGCCAGCACACCCATCAGCGTGAACAGTTTCACCGTCTCACGCAGCACGTTGATGCCCACGACCTTCGCCACGTTGCGGTTGTCTCCGATGAACAGCACGTGCTCGCCGAAACGGTGGCGATTGAGGATGAACCACATGAACACGGCGAGGCCGAGCGCCCAGAGCGCTTGCATCGGGATCAAACCGAACAGCGTGCCCGTGAATACTGCATAGGCTGAACCGCTGGCGAGCTGCTGCAGAGCATAGGAGAGCCCGCCGGAAAGGATCGATGCGACACCGGCCCAGAGGAACTGTGTGCCAATCGTCACGATGATGGACGGCATGCCGACCACCGCGACCAACACCCCGTTCACCACGCCGACCAGCGCACCGCCCGCCAACGCCGCAATAATGGCTAGCCAGGCGGATCCGGTGGTGTTCACGCACCAGGCGAACAGAAAGCCCGAGAATGCCATCACCGAGGGGAAAGACAGATCGATCTCCCCTGCCGCAATCACCAGCGTCAGCCCGATTGCCAGCACCACCAGCGGCGGCACGGTGGTCAGGAAGGAGAAGTAGATTGGCCAGCCCAAAAAGACGCGTGGCGCGGTTGCCATGAACAGGCCGACCACCAGCGCAAATACGACCAGGCTCGGCAATCCCTCCATGCGGGCAAAACCCGGCAGGCGCAAACCCACCAGGCGCACCGGCCGCTTTTCTTTTATCGGATCGCTCACGTCCTTGTCCCCGCAACCGGCGCCGGGCCGTGCCCGCTTTGCTGTAGCGAAATCAGGAACCGCGTCAGGTCTTCGAGGCTCATTTCACCTGACTTGATGTCCGCGACGATGCGGCCGCGATCGAGCACGACCAGCCGATCGGCGAGTTCGTGCACATGAGCGAGGTTATGTTCGATGTAGACGCAGGCGCGGCCGGACTCCTTAATGGAGCGCACAAAGTCGAGAACCTTGCGCACCTCGCTGATGGCAAGCGCCACCGTGGGTTCATCGAGAATGATCAGATCGCTGTCGAAATGCATCGCCCGTCCGATCGCGACGCCCTGGCGCTCGCCACCGGAAAGTTTCGCAATCAACGAATCCGCGTCAATCCCCACGCCGCGAAAACCGAGTTGTTGTTTCAGAATATCGTTGGCTATGCGCCGCTCTTCGGCGACATTGATAAAACCGAATCGGTTGGTGATCTGCCGGCCGACAAAAAAATTACGCCACAGCGGCTGCTTCTCGCCGAGCGATTTCTCCTGATACACCGTCTCGAAGCGCAACCGGTGCGCCTCGCGCACGGAAAAGCGGCTCCAGTCGACCTCCTCGTCGCGGATGAACAGCTTGCCCGTGCTCGGCCGCACGACCCCGGTCAGTACCTTGATGAGCGTCGATTTACCCGCGCCGTTATCGCCGATCAGGCCGACGATCTCGTTGCGGCCAATGGCGAGGTCGATGCCGGAGAGCGCGCGTATCTTGCCGTAGGACAGGCTGATGCCCTGCGCGCGCACAATATGCCGCCAGTCGCTCGTCGCGCGCGCGGCATCGCTCGCCGTCACGCTACGCTCCGGCGCAAATGACCTACAGGGATGTTGTGTACGACGATAGCCATAAAACTTTCCCCTTGCTTATCGATCGCCGCATCAACTTACATTGGAAAGTCTCTTGAATTCAGCAAGATTTACAGTCTAGTTCAAGAATCGCCTGACGAGACCCCTTATTTCATCGGGAAACCACTAGTCCTCGGCATCTGAATAACGGAATATAAGGGATTCAGACGCGCTCACGATCGATAGCAAACTTTGCGCATCTCCTCTGACACGGCAACTCGTGCAGGAGGCACGACAGCGCCGTTCGCTACCACGGCATCGAGGTCGACAACGAGTTAGAGATGGTCAACAATCACCGGGCCCGCCTATGCCGGTTTCGACCGCCACGAATGAATCAACCTGAATTCACACTTCGCGCAGCGACGCCCGCCGACGAGCCATTTCTGTTCGATTTACGCAGGGCAACGATGAACGAGCACCTGGAACGCGCGGGCGAAGCGACCGACGAGCACGCGCATTGGGAGCGTCTGCGCTATCGCTACAACGACGCTTATGTCATCTGTTGCGGCTCGGAAAAACTCGGACTCTTCAAATTCTTTCGCGACCCGGACGCATGGACCATCGTGCAAATCCAGATCCTGCCCGAACATCAGGGTCGCGGTATCGCGGCCCATATTCTCGGTGATTTTCTACGCCAGGCGGACGACGCTCGCGTACCGGTCAAACTCAGCGTTCTGAAGGGAAATCGGGCGATAAGCCTTTACCAGCGCTTCGCGTTTCAGGTGGTCGATGCGACTGACACGTCGTTGCTGATGAGGCGGCGGTAACGCCGCCCAAGGAGGCGCTCGCGTCCGCTTGCTGCAGCCTCGCCCTCGACCGGCCGATGGCGGTGGCGTGCCGCGAGCACCTGCGATGCGGTCGTTTGCCGGCCGAAGGTATCGGGCGGAAGCCGGCAGTGTCCACAAGGCCTGGGCCCCCAGTCCGCCCAGGCCGCCCCCGCCTCAGTGCATATCGCCAACGACAACGCGTGCCGACAACGCGTTCGTATCACGCGACGACGACGCGGCGCGGATCTCGTAGCTTCCGCCATGCACCTGCCACGCGTGCGTGGTGGCGTTCCACGTCGCGAGGCGCCGCGCCGGGATGACGACGCTCACCTGTTGCGACTGCCCAGGCCGCAAGGCGACCTTCGCCCATCCCACCAGGCGCTGCGGCGGCTCGCCCAGACCCGGCGGCAGCGTGGCGTACACCTGGGCGACTTCGGCGCCGGCACGCGAGCCCGTGTTGGCGACGGTGAACGAGGCGATTACGTTGCCGCCCTGATCGGTATGCGTCCTGAGCCCCGAGTACGAGAAAGTCGTATAGGAAAGCCCATAGCCAAACGGGAACAACGGGTCGATGTTTTTCGCATCGTACCAACGGTACCCCATCAGGAGTCCTTCGCTATAGACGACGTTCAGGTTGTTGGGGTCGATGGTCGGCTGCGGCAGATCGGCTTCCTGGCGCGGGAACGTGATCGGCAGCTTCGCGGACGGATTCACGTCGCCGAACAGAATGTCCGCGATCGCCTGGCCGCCTTGCACACCCGGATACCACGCTTCCACGACGCCGTGAACGCTGGCGAGCCACGGCATCGTGACGGGACTGCCGTTCTCCAGCACCACGATGATCCGTTTGGCCTTCGCAGCCACCGCGTTGATCAGCGCACTCTGGTCGTAAAGCTGATTGCTCGGGTCCGCCTTGTTGTCCGGCAAGGACAGGTTCGCCAGATCCGTGCCCTCGCTTTCCCATTGCGTGGCAAACACGATCGCGACATCGGCGCTGGCGGCTGCGCTAGCCGCGGCGGTGGCGTTCGTGCCGTCGAAGTACGTCACCGTGGCCTGAGGCGCCTTGGCCTTGATCGCGTTGTACGGCGAGGACTTGTACCAGGTCGCGCAATTCGAAAGCAGCGGGTTGCCGGACTGGCATCCCGACACCGCATTGCCGTCTGCCGCGGGCACGCCTCCCGACCCGCCTCCGGACATCACGCCGACATCGGCATGGCCGCCGATCACGACGACCGAGTGCAGGCCGCCGGCGGCGAGCGGAAGGACCGGCTGGTTGCTGCCCGACGCCGGTCCATTCTTCAGTAGAACGATCGACTCGTGCGCCACCGCCAGCGCGTCACGGTTGCCAGCCGTCTGGTCGACCGAGCCGCCGGGGGGTGGCGGGTTGTCCATGACGCCAAGGGCGATCATGGTGCGCAGCTTGCGAAAGACCATGTCATTCAGACGGGCGACCGGAACGCTACCGGCCTGGACCGCGGCCTTGAGCGCGCTGCTGAAATACGACTGAATGCCGAAGCCCGCCCCAGCCGTGCCGAGATCGCCTGGCTGCTCTTCGTCGAGACCCGCCATCGCGGATGCGACGGTACTATGGTTGGCCGTCCAGTCCGACTGCACTTTGCCCTTGAATCCCCACTCCTGCTTCAGGATGGTCGTGAGGAGTTCCGGGTTTTGGCAGGCATACACACCATTGACCAGGTTGTACGAGCACATCACGTTGCCAGGGTGCCCCTCGCGCACGGCAATCTCGAAGGCCAGCAGCTCCGTTTCCCGCATCGTCCTTTCGTCGACCACCGAATTGCTCGTCATCCGGTTCGTTTCCTGGTCGTTCATCGCGTAGTGCTTCACCGTGGCGATCACATCCTGCGACTGCGTGCCCATGGTGCGCGCGGCGCTCATCGTGCCGGTCAGGACGGGGTCCTCGCCCATGTACTCGAACGTGCGGCCGTCGCGCGGCTCACGAGCGAGATTGACGCCGCCACCCAGTCCTTCCGCATAGCCGAGCACGCGCAGCTCACGGGCAATACGCGCCCCGTAGGCCCCCGCGAGCGCCACGTCCCAGCTCGAGGCGAGCCCGATCGGTGCGGGAAAGGCCGTGGTATGCGCGTTCTGCACGTTCACGCCGCCAGCCGAATCCGCCGTGGCCAACGGCGGAATGCCCAGACGGCTGACGCCGGGGATATAACCGGCGCCCTGCACCCACGAAGGAAACGGGCCGCCCAGCCCGACAGTGGGAATGCCCGTTCCGTGCACCAACTGGATCTTTTCGTCGAGCGTCAGTTGCGAGACCAGGACTGCCGCGCGCCTGTCGGCCTGGTCGCCCTTCGCCTTCCAGTCAAAGGCCGGCTGTGACGCACCCGAAGCATGGGAAAAGAACTGCGCCACCATCGAAAATGGGCTGGCGCCCCATGTATTGCTGCTGGCGGCTTGATCCGCGTACGCCACGGAGCCGGCACACAACGCGCCGGCGACGGCAACCACTATTTGCTTCGCATTCCTCACGGTGTCTCTCCTGTTTTGCCGATTGCATGAGCGATGACCCGCAGGATTGCGGGACCGTAATCGGACTACATTTTTCTTCTAGTTTTGTGTTGAATTGCCCTACGTAGCGAGATGACGATAGCACCCGGCGAAACGTTTGCGCTTATCGTGCCGTCGCAGAACTTAACCTTGCGTCGCGGCACCAGGGTTTGCCTTAACCCCGCGCCGAGTGCCATTTCGTCGTTACCTTGCAGGCGGTTTACGGCGTCGTCGTACGGACTCAGGCCGCCCGATGTCGATTCATGCGGATTCGATATCCGGACCCATCGGGCCGTTTGAGGATTGGGGCAAGGATGCTAAAGTCACCAGCTACCAGCGGTTAGCCGAGGCGACGTTTCTCCGTTCCATGGTGTCTCCCATGACGACCGATCAAAAGACCGTTTCAAACGTCCTTGCCCAACTCTCGCTCAAGTCCGCCGTCGAACACGGCATGTCGCCGCACGATTTCACGCGCCTCACCGGCATAACGGAGGCGGAACTCGCCCATCCGGACGGGCGCATCGCCGCTCACAAACACATTGCGATGCTCAATCTGCTGGAGCCTGGCTACCAGGCTTCGGAGCGGCTCGAAATCTTTTCCAGTTACTCCTTTCGGGCACCCATTAGCACGTTATTGGCCATCGTCACGAATAGCCCGACTTTGACGAAGGCCTTTGACCAGTTTCTGCGCTACCGGGTGCTGATCGGGAATGTCGATACCGTGAAGGTCAAGCGGGCAGGCCAGACGTTCGAATTCGAATACGTTCTGGACGGCGCGCGCAGAAGTTCGTCGAGCGCCTTCTATAATTTTCTGCTGCTCATTCGCCTCGCCGAACAGTACTACGACGGTGAGCCCTATCCCACCCAGATCGAGCTGACTGGCGAATCGTTTGCGCCCGTCTCCCAGCTCTCGCACCTGTGTGGCGCGACGGTGAAATTCAGGCAAAGCCGCAACCGCATGCTGATAAAAACTGGAGCGGCGGACCTGCCGTATCGCAAGTACAACGAGATCACCGAAAACATACTCTGCGGGCAGGCCGACGCCGATATCCGACGCTTCGTTGTCGGCCATTCGTTTTCTTCGAGAATCGAAGATTTCGTGACGAAGATGATTCGTGAGGCGCATGCCGGCCTGCCGTTTTCGAACCCCATGGAGGAAGTCTGCGGCCGCCTTGGCATTTCACGCTCGACCCTGCACCGGCGCTTGCAGGGTGAAGGGACGAACTTCCAGGCGATCCTGGCTCACGCGCGGCTCGAGGAGGCCAGGCGGTTGCTGCCGCTGGCCGATTATTCTGTGGCCGCGGTGAGCGATCTTCTCGGCTTTTCTTCTCCCTCCGCGTTCTCGCGTTTCTTTCTCGAGAACAGCGGCAAGTCCCCTTCGCGCTACAAGTTCGAAAACTGCAGGTTCTAGTGAGCTTTCTCGACAGACTGCGCCTGCGTTGTCCGCCCTCGAACCGAAAGGCGGAGGGCGGGATCGATGCGCGGTCTCCGATCGCAGACTCCGGGACAATCATAAAAGCATGCCACGCGTTAATCTGGAGTCCACGAGGCAATGAGTACTTTCCCCTTCGTTCCCCCATCCGGAGAAAAGGCGGACTACGACGCGTTGATTGGCGAGGCGCCGGCGTTTCGTCAGTTGGTCAGGATGATCGATCGCGTCGCGCCCACCGATCACGCCTTGCTCATCATCGGGCCGACGGGCTCGGGCAAGGAACTGGTCGCGTGCCGCGTGCACAGGCGCAGCCTGCGCCGCGATCAACCGTTCGTTGACGTCAACTGCGGGGCGATTCCCGAGCACCTCGTCGAAGCGGAACTGTTCGGGCACGTCAAAGGCGCTTTCACCGGCGCCGGCGAAAGTCGTCCCGGGCTCTTGCAGCAGGTCGGCAAAGGCACGCTGCTGCTCGACGAAATCGGCGAGCTGCCGCTCGCGCTGCAGCCCAAGCTCCTGCGTGCGCTGGAAACGCGGACGTTCCGCCCGGTCGGCGCCTCGTCGAGCGTGCGTTTCGAGGGGCGCGTGGTCGCCTCGACGCACCGGGATCTGCGCGAACTGGCGCGCCAGGGGCTGTTTCGCGAAGACCTGTTCTACCGGCTCGCGGTGTTCGTGCTGGCCGTGCCCGGGCTCGACCAGCGCGTCGAGGACATTCCTGCGCTCGCCGCCCATTTCGCCTCGCAACAGGAGCGCCGCATCGAGTTTTCGCCGGCTGCGCTGCGGCGGCTCGGCCGGCATACCTGGCCGGGCCACATCCGGCAATTGCGCAACCTGGTCAGCCAGTTGAGCGTGCTTGCCGAAAAGCCGCTGATCGAGGAAGACACGCTCGAACCGTTTCTGCTTAGCGAAACGGCCGGAGCGGTTTCGCGCGCCGCGCTCGCCGACATGCTGCTGCAACTCGAAGGACGCGACAAACTCGCCGCCGCCGAAGACCTCCTCATCGACCGCGCGCTGGAGCGGACCACGGGGAACAAGAGCGCCGCCGCGACCTTGCTCGGGGTGGGTCGCAAAACAGTCGAACGCCGCCTGAAGTCGCGCGAGGAACACCATCGCGAAGCGCACAAGAGTCTCGAACATGCGATGGCGCTGATCGATGCAGCGCGCTTCGCCGAGGCCATTCCCCATTTGCGGCGTTGCCTCGACGTGCTGCAGACGAGCCGTGACGAGGCCGGCGCGCGCCGCGCCCAGTTCGATGCCTACCGGCTGCTCGGCATGAGCCTGCGCAGCGTGCACGGCTGGTTGTACGCAGAAGCCACGGCCTGCTACGCGGCGGCGCTCGAGGTCGGAGAAGGGATCTGCGAGCCTGGCGAAATCGCAGCGATCCAGTTCGGCGTCTGGACCACCCAGTTGACGACGCTCCAGCTCAAGCAGGCGCGCGCGAGCGCACAGGAGATGCTGCAGCGCGCCCAGAACAGCGGGGACCGCGTATCGCACGACGAAGCGCACGTCGCCATGGCCAACACGCTCTACTGGCTGGGCGACAGCGAAGAAGCCCTCGCCTGCCTAGCGCGCGGCAATCTGCTCGGCGTGACGCGCGACGATGCGCGCACGGGTTCGCAGGGAATCGATCTGGCGAGCCTCGCATTGACATTCGAGGGGCTGGCCGCCTACCAGATCGGCGAGTTCGGGCAAGCCCGGCGCGCGATGGATATGCTGATCCTGCGCGCGGGCGAGCCGGGTGCGCATGCATTGGCGCACGTTCTCAACCTGCAGGGCGCCGCGTGGCTGGCGTCCCTTTTCGACGATCAGCGGAGCGGGCCGCTCGCGAGCGAACTCGAATCGGTGTCGATCGCCAACGGCTTCCCTTTCTATCGGGGCATGGGTCAGATCCTCCGCGGCGTCGATCTCAGCGCGCAAGGCTTGAACGCGGAAGCCGAAGCCGTGATGCTCGACGGTTACGACAACCACATGGTCTGCAACGGCGGCGCGCTGTTCCATTCCTTCAAGATGTGGCAGCACGGCGAACTGCTGCTGCGATCCGGCCGCGCGCAACAATGCGCAACGATGCTGTCCGCCGCGGTCGACGAAACCCTCGCGCGCCAGGAGCGCGCCCACCTTGGCGAACTGCTGGTCACCCGCGCGCGGGCGCAGTGGGCGCTCGGCGATCTGACGTCCGCCGAGCAGGGATTGCGCACCGCCCTTTCGACGGCGCTCGCGTTCGGTTCGGTGCCCGCGCGCGTGGAGGCCGCGCGCTATCTCGCCAACCTCCTGCGCGCCACGGGTCGCCGCAGCGAAGCGATCGACACGCTCGCCCGCGCGTTGCGGGATCAATCGGCCGATTCCACCCGCCGCATAGCGGACGCTATCGCGTTGCTGGCCGAACTGCGCCATGAAGCGTCTGCCGGACCGGGCGACCAGGGACCCGCCGCGGGCCACTAAGCCACGCAAGCTACGCCACGATGTCACCCAAGCCACGCCACGCCACGCCGGGAACTGGACGAAATCGTCCAGTTCCGGCAATTTCTCCGGTCGAAATCGTCCTGCGCCGCCCTCCCACGCGCTGCCGTAACCCGTCACCACGGGGCCGCGCAGCGCGGGCACGATCGTTGCTCACTGTTGAATATTCGGGACCAGAAAGAAAGCCGACACGCGCACGAAATCACGACGGGGTCGATGAACAGAGCGCAATACGCAATACGCGTGGATGGCGAATATATTCGACGGCAAGGCAAAATAATGATAATTGCAATTGAACGGGAAACATCGCAGCGTCCGCAGTCCGCCAATCTAGATGCGAAGCGTGTGACCGCACGCGAGGACGCGAAAACCGGGGCGCAGGGAGTCAGTCCGTATACGGCGAAAAATCTCGACGGCGCCATCACGCACCTCGAAATCGCCATCGCCTTCGACGGCAACATCGCCGTGTTCGGCCAGCGCTACTGGCTCGATCGCGTCCAGCGCATTGCGTCCACTCCGGAGATCATGCCCGCCCAGGCCCGGCGACTTCGGCACTTGCTGGATCACCTCAAGGTCGCATGAGCGCCCGACCCACCCTGACGAAGGCGCCACAGTCAATGCGCAGGGCCGAAGAAGGCCTGCGCACCTTCCGATGGCGTCAGTCCGGCGGCGAAATAGCCTTCGAGGCGTTCGGCCTTGGCGTCGTCGAGCAAGAACGGCGGACGCACGAGCCCTTGTGCAATCGCGTGGTCGTACCACCGGCTCATCCACTCGCGCAGCTTCGTTTCATAGGGGGACGGCAATTCGTCTGGCGCGATCTCTTCCATGCGCAATCTCCGCTCGCGGCCTGCCTGCCGCTATATTCTTGTCGCTACACGTGCTGCGCCCATCGAAGGACGCAGGATATCGGGTGGAAACACTTGCCATCCACGGTCGGGATGGCGGAAGAAAAACAGCGCGCGCGGTCCGTCCGCTGTTTGCGCCTCGATGAATACCCTCGCGATCCGCCCGGACGGCGAACGATGCACCGTCACGACCCGCACTGTCTGTCTGCTGGTGGGGTTCAGCCACTTCACGACTGCTGCCCCCAACGACTGCCGCACCGCCATCGCCGCCCCCCCGCGCTTCATGTGAAATCATCGTAGACAGCCGTTAAACCGGCCGCCATCGGGACGGGTAGATAGTTCCCTCGGGATTGTCTGGTTCGCTTGTCAGGATTTCCTTCTCGCCGCGCGTCACTCGCCGACCAGACCATGCCGGATCGCATAGCGGATCACCTCCGCGTTATTGCCCAGCCCGAGCTTTTGCATCAGCCGCATCTTGTGCGTGCTGATCGTCTTGGCGCTAAGGGCGCACGCATCGGCGATATCGTTGATGCTCTTGCCCGACGCCAGCATCTGGAGCACCTGGAATTCGCGGTCCGAGAGCACCTCGTGCGGGGGCACGTCGCCCGCATGCTTCTCGAACACCATGGCGTCGACGAGTTTCGGGTCGATAAAGCGCCCGCCGTCCGCGAGCTTGCGAATCGCGGCGAGCAGCACCTCGGGATCGCTGTCCTTCGTCACATAGCCTGTCGCGCCGGCCCGCAGCGCTCGCGACGCGACCTGGGCTTCGTTGTGGATGCTGAGCACGAGCACCGGCAACGCAGGTTCCTCGGCGCGCACGCGGCGGATGAGATCGACGCCGCTGATGCCCGGCATCGTCATGTCCAGCAGCAGCAGGTCGACTTCGCAGGTCCTCAGCTTTTCGATCACCTCCGAACCCTGCCCGGCCTCCGCGGTCACGACCATGTCGGCAGTCGTCGCGAGGATCTGCTTGAGTCCGCCACGCACGATGGCATGGTCATCGGCGATGAGTATTCTGATCATGGGGGTTTTCAAGCGGAACGTGGATCGAAATCGTGGTGCCAGACGCAATGCCAATAGTCAGGTCTTTGCAGGGCTGACTGTCGATGCTCAACGTACCACCAATCAGTCGCGCGCGCTCTGTCATGCCAAGCAGGCCGTATGCGTACCTTGCATACGCGGCGGCCACGTCGAAGCCGCGGCCGTCGTCGCGCACACGCAAGTCGAGCGAGCCGGGCCCCGTAGTGAGCGCGACCTCGACGCGCTGCGCCGCCGCGTGGCGCGCGACGTTCGTCAACGCAGCCTCCACGATGCGGAAGAGCGCCGTGGCCTGCATGTCCGACAAGGCGGGCTCGCCGCTTGCCACGTGCAGTTCGCACGGGATGGCGTTGTGCCGGCTCCATTGACTGGTCAGCCATTCGAGCGCCGAAACGAGGCCGAAGTTTAGCGCAGCGGGCCGCAGGTGGCTTGCGACATTGCGGACCATCCAGATCGTGCCTTCGACCAGTTCGCGCATGTCGTCGGCCCGGCCGACGGCCTCGGGATCGTCGGTGAGCCGCATCCTCAGCAGCGAGACATCCATTTTCAGCGCGGTCAGCAACTGGCCCAGTTCGTCCTGAATCTCCAGCGCGCTGCGCTTGCGCTCGTCTTCGCGAATCCCCTCCAGATAGGCCGACAGGGCCCGCTGCTGCTCGCGCGAGCGCACGAGTTCGTCTTCCACGCGCTTGCGGCCGGAAATATCGTGCAGGCCCACATATATGGCCGCTGCGCCATCGTAGTTCGACAGCCGTGCCGTCGCCATGGCCCAGAACTGCGTCCCGTCCGGCCGACGCAGTTTCACCTCGGCGTCGCCGAAGCTGCCTTGCGCCGCGAGACAACGCACCAGTCTTTCGCGCTCCAGCGGGTCGACGTAGAAGTCGACAATATTGACGTTCTTGCACGCCGCTTCATCGAGGCGCAGCAGTTCGCGAAACCGTGCGTTGGCATAGAGCAGATGGCCGTCGGGCATCGAGGTAATGCCCATGGCCACCGGGCCCGATTCGACGATCGCGCGAAAACGCGTTTCGCACGCTTTGAGGCCGCGCTGCTGCATGCCGAGCTGGCGGTGGGCCGAACGCAACGCGAGGTGCGTGCGGACCCTGGCCATCAGTTCCTCGACGTGCACGGGCTTGCGCACATGGTCGGCTGCGCCGGCGCTGAGACCATCGGCCAGGTCGCGATGATGGCCTGCCGGCATCATGAGCACCACCGGAATATCGCGCGTGCGCGCGTCCGACTTCAGGCTGCGGCAGGTGGCCAGGGCGCCCACGCTGGCGGCCTCTGAATCGAGCAGAATCAGTTCGGGCTGGGAGACGCACGAACGCTCCAGTACCTCGAGGCCACTGTTCGCGGCGAGCACCTCGAAGCCCTCCCATACGAGGTGATCGGCGATCAAACGGGTCTCGTTCGGCGTACCGCCCGCGACCAGAATCGTGCAGGCGTTCGTTGTCGTGGCCTGCGAGTCAGTCATCTTGCCCACGGTTGCTCCGGCCCTGGTTGCTTTGTTTTGTCCTCGTCGCCAAAGCCATGGCCCTTCGGCAACCCTTTATCACGTATGCGGGTAATACGGATTCCGCGCGCCCGTCAGCCCTCCAGGCTCCAGGTGCCCTACGTGGCGAACGAATGTCTTGCAGAGATTTCCGCGCGGTCGATCAGTTCGTCGAGACTGCGAGCGAGTTCGCCAAGCGCCGATAATGCATACAGATCGAGCTTGTCCGCATGGTTGCGGCGCAAGTCTTTCATGCTTTCCTGCAAGCGCCGGATCGTGCCCGCGCGGCTGTCCGGCAGCGGCCAGCAGTGCATCAAATAAGCCAGCGGCGTGAGATTGCGGGATTCGCACCATGTATCGAACAGGCGCATGCAGATCGAGTTCACGTCCTGCACGCGCGCCTTACGGTCGCCCCACTCGGAAATCATCGCGCGTCGCCTCTGCTGCTTCGAAAATTTGCTGACGTCATGATGATCCCGCCAATGATCGCGTGCAGTCGTCTTCGACTGCAAACGGTAAAGGGGAATCCTGAATTTTGTGTCAGGAAATCCTGAATGGCGGACTTCAACCGGCAATCGCACCCTTGAATGTCCGCCGCGAATTCCCGTCCTCGCCCGAAGTAAAGCGGATTGTCGGCGAGATTACGTCGCGTTATGCTGCGCGCGACTGCCCCTTCGGTTCCACACAATGCCGCGCATGGCATACGCTGATTTCGTATGAACAGAAGACAGATGATCGCGCAATGCGTCGGTATAGGCGCGAGCCTGGTAACGATGCGGGCGACCATGGCGTTGCCGGTCAGCCGCCCGCCAGCAAGCGTCGTATTTCTGAATCCCGGCGAAAGCGTGGAACACGATACGGGCCAGCACTGGCAACTCGTGTCGCGCTTCATGGGTGCGACTGCCAGCCGCTTCGGCATGCAACTCGAAGTGCTTTATGCGGAGCGCGATCATCTGCTGATGCTGCGTCAGGCCGAATCGGTGGCGGCGCGTGCGGCGGCGCCCGACTATGTGGTGATCGTCAACGAAAAGATGGCCGCGCCCCAGATGCTGCAAACGCTGGCGCGCTCGCCCGCCAAAGTGCTGTTGATCCACAACGATCTGACCGAAGCCCAGCGCGCCCAGACCGGCAACGAGCGCGAACGGATCGCGAACTGGATCGGCACCGTCACCGCCGATGCCGGGCGCGGAAGCTTTCGGCTCATGGACTACCTGATCCGCTTGAACGGCAGCGGGCCCGCACGCGTGATCGGCATTACCGGCGACCCTGCCACGCCGGTTTCGGCGGAGCGCGCCGCGGGCGTGCAGGCCGCGCTGGCGCGCCGGCCGCAGGACCGCATCGATCAGCTCGTCTATGGCGACTGGAGCTTTTCCGACGGCCGCGACAAGGCGCGCGTGCTGCTCTCGCGCTATCCGGACGCCAATATCCTTTGGGCTGCCAACGATACGATGACGCTTGGCGCATTGAGTGCGGTGCAGGAACGGCATCTGTCCACCATCGTCGGCGGCCTCGGTGCGCTGCCCGAAGCCGTGGCTTCGGTCATTCACGGCGAGCTGGCCGCGATCGTCGCAGGCGACCAGTTCATCGGCGCCTGCGCGATGGTCCTCATTCACGACTACCATAACGGCGCGGACTTTGCGCAAGTGGGCGGACCGCGTCAGCGGCTCGACTATCTGAAGGTGCTCGACAGCAGCGACGCCAGGCGTTACGCCGAGATTGCCTTTCAAGGCCGCACGTCCCCCGACTTCAGCGGTTTCTCACGTGTGCAAAGCCGGCGTGCCGGCGCCTACACGTTCGATCTCGACACCCTGCTCAATTCCGCTTCAAAGGCCGCGTGATGCTGCAAACCCTTTTGCGTGCGCGCTTCCCACGCAGCCTGCATGCGCAGCTCATGCTCTCGCTGCTGGTGCTCTGTACGCTGGTGGCGGGCACGTCGGCTTTCTTCCTGCTGGAGCATGCGCGCGAACGCCGGATCGCGGAACTCGACGAACGCGCGAACCGCATTGCCGATCTCCTCAGTCAGTCGCTCGTACAGCCGCTCTGGAATGTCGATCGCGAGGCGATCGCGCGACAACTGAATGTGCTCAAACCGAATCCGGAGGTGGTGAGCTTCACCGTAACCGCGACCAACTACGGCGTGCTTGCCGACGCGAGCAACGCGCCGATGCCTGCCCCGCAGGCGCGCGTGGTTCGGGTGCGGCCGATAGAATTCACGCCGCCCGGCGACGCGCCGCCCGAAAAGATCGGCGAGGTCCGCGTGGTCTTGACGAGGGCCGCTGCCGACCGGGGCTTCGAGGCCGCGCGCGCGGCGGTGCTGGGAACACTCGCGCTCGTGCTCGCCGTGTTGTACGTCACGACCTTTCTACTCATCAAGCACCTGGTGCGCGAGCCCATCCGGCGCCTGGAGGAAATGGTCGACCGCATCGCGTCCGGCGATCTGGACAGCCGCTGCGCAATCGAATCCAGTGTCGAGCTGGGCCGGCTCGCCGCGCGCGTCAACGTGATGGCGGAACGGCTGCGCGACTCGACGGCATCGCTCAGGGAGAGCGAGCGCAAGTACCGCAGCATCATCGAGAACTCACTCGAAGGGTTCTTCGTCCTCGATCGCAACGGCAAGCTCTGCGACGCCAATCCCGCGATGGCTCAACTGCTCGGCTATCGCGACGTTCGGGGCATGATGACGGCGCGAGGCTACGACGCGAGCGCGGTTCATGCTCCGCTACAGCCATTCACCAGCGGGAAGACCGCCCAACTTTTCGCGATGCTGCAACTGACTGGCAAGATCGCGGGGCTGGAAATCGAGCTGGCTCGCGCCGACGGCACCGAGGTATGGTGTCAGCTCAACGCCCGCGGCATACGCTACAACGGCGCGGGACCCCAATGCCTCGAAGGACAGTTGACCGATATCTCGGGCCGCAAGCAGGCGATGGAGATCCTTACGCGCCATCGCGATCAACTCGAGGAGGAAGTGCGCGAGCGCACGCGAACCGAGCAGCTGCTGCGGCATTCGCGCGAACAGCTGCGCCAGCTTTCGTCCCATCAGGAATCGATCCGCGAAGAAGAGCGGCGGCAGATCGCCATGACGATTCACGACGAACTGGGCCAATTGCTCACCGCGATCAAAATCAATGTGTCCCTGCTCAAGCTCGCGCTGAACCAGGGCGCCGAGTGGCGACAAAAGGTGGGCGACATCGGCGGGCTGGCTGAACGCACCATCGACATCGTGCGCAACGTCGCGAGCCACCTGCGGCCGGCCGCGCTGAACTTCGGCCTTCTTTCGGCGCTCGAATGGCTCGTTCAGGACTTCACACGCCACAACGCAACCGTCTGCACGTTCCGGCTCGAAGGCCGTGAACCGTCATTGGGCGACGACCGCGCGACGGCGGTGTTCCGCATCGTCCAGGAGGCGCTCACCAACGTCAGCCGGCACGCGCAGGCCTCGCATGCGGAGGTCGTCCTGCGCTGCATCCATAACCACTTCGAACTCGAGGTCCATGACGACGGCAACGGATTCGACGTGGCGAAAGCGATCCGTGGCAATTCGTATGGGCTACAGGGCATGCAGGAGCGCGCACGGATGATCGGCGCGCAGTTCCATATCGAAAGCCGGGACGGGCCGGGATCGACGGTTCGCATCGTGTTCAATGAGACGCCGGAAAACGCCAGTCGGGCCCTGACCGCCGACAACGAACTTAGGTAGTCATGCCTCATCCGCCTGGCGCTTTTCTAGCGCACGCAGCATCTCGTTGGTCTTGTCGAGAAGCGCGGCGTGATAGGCGCCAGGCAGCGTGATGTCGTCCATGACCGACATGACGTCTTCCAGCACTCGCCTGAGCGCCCCATGGATCTCGCCGCATTGCGCCGGCGTCAGTTTCGGCAAGGCCAGCTCGATGAACTTCTGCATGACGAGCGACCTTGCCGCGACTCGCCTCAGGTTCCGGCGCCCGGCGTCGGCTGCGCGAGCCGCCACGCGAGATTGGCGCGTGCCGCCGCCTCGCAATGCGAATAAAAGTAATCGGTCAGGTAGATGCGCGGCCGCGCGAGCAGGGCTTCCAGAATCCGCCGCTCGTGCATGGCGTACGCGTGGTCGTCGAGGTCCGGGCGTTCGGCTCTCAGGCGCAGGCCGTTGTCCTGAAACTGGCGGCGCGGTGCGCCGAGCGACGCGAGATCGATGTCGCACGCGAAGCGCGCATCCAGTGCATCCGGCGCGCGCGTGTGCCGGGTCGAGAGAATCGCTTCGCAAATGCGCTCGCAAGCCGCGATACGATCGTCTGCGCAGCGCCGCAACCACTGCGCGCTGCGCTCCTCATTGTCCTGAGCGCCCGGAACGTAGATTACGTCGTGGCACCACAGCGCAAGCTCCACGAGATCGCCATGCGCAATGGCCTCGCGCGCCCGATCGAAATCGCGCAGGCAGCGGCGCACGTGACGCAACGTGTGGTAGTGCCGCCCCGCTTCGCCATAACGGCGCGCGAGATCGGCATAGACGGCCTCGGCGCGTGCTCCCCCGCTGCGCGACCATAACTCGACGAAGCGTCCCTGCGTGCGGTTCACCCCTGCTCCTTTGCGCACTGCGCGATGCTCAGAGAAATTCCTCGCGAATGTCGATGCTCGAGCGCTGGCCGATATCCGCGTAGTGCTGCGCGAGCCAGGCATCCGCTTCCTTGCGGCCGTTGTCGCGCAGCTCGCACAGGAAATCCCAGTCCGCGTTGTACTTGCTCGACACGCTGAGCGCGCACATGGCGGCGTCGGAGCGGATCGAATGAATCAGCATTTCCTTCATCTCGTCGCGAGCGAGCTTGCCTTGCTGGATCAACTCGGTGACGAACGCAATCGCGCGCATTTCGCGCATGAGCGACGAATTGAAACTGATCTCGCTGATGCGATTCAGAATGTCTGCCGCCGTGACCGGCACGCCGGCACGCACGAGCGGGTTGATATGGACGATCACCACGTCGCGCGTCTTGCAGTGATAGATCAGCGGATAAATGGCCGGGTTGCCCATATAACCGCCGTCCCAGTAGTGCTGGCCGGCGATCGCGACCGCATGGAACAGCGTCGGCACACATGCGGAGGCGAGCACGGCGTCCGCGCAGATGTCCTCGCCGGTAAAGAGGCGGATTTTTCCCGTCTCCACGTTGGTCGCGCACAGGTACAGCAGAATGGGGCACGCCTTGCGCAGCGCGGCGAAGTCGACCTGGCTTTCGAGCACCTGGCGCAGCGGGTTCAGGTTGCCCGGATTGAACTGGTAAGGCGAGAACACGCGCAGCATCATGTCGGCAATCGCATAGAGCGGCGAATGATCGAGCCCGAAGCTGTGCGAGCCCTTGAGCCACGGCACCCAGCGCAGCGGGTTGTAGCGCTCGGCCGACTCGGCAACCGCCTGCCAGAAGTCGTGCAGCGCCTGGCGCGCGCCGCCCACGCCTCCCTGTAACAGCCCGTACGCGAGCACCGCGCCGTTCATGGCGCCGGCGCTGGTCGCGCTCACGCCTTCGATCGCGAGCCGTTCGTCTTCGAGCAGACGGTCGAGCACGCCCCATGTGAACGCGCCGTGCATTCCGCCGCCCTGTAATGCGAGCGCGATCGGCCTGGGCGCCGCGGGGTCATGATCGCTTTTCTGGCTTCTTGTTCGCTTCGTCGCCATGGGTCGCCTCCTCGGGCGGCACGCTCATCCATGCACGTCATCGATCGCTCACGCATCGCTCGATACGAGCGTGTCCAGCAATGTCCTGGCTTCTCGCAGGTCGGCGGTGTCGAAGCCCTCTGTGAACGTGTCGAGAATTGCGGACAGCACCTGCCTCGCCTCGTCTGCTCGACCTGCACGCTGCCAGAGGCGCGCCAGGCTCGAAGCCGCGCGCAGCGCCAGCGACCTCGCGCCCTGCGCGCGGGCCACGGCAATCGCCTTGAGAAAGCACGCTTGCGCTTCGTCGCTCGACGCAGCGGGCAGCAGGGTCCCCTTGAGCCGATGCAATTCGGCCTCGTAGAAACGCTCGCCGGTTGTGTCCACGATCGCCATGGCTTGCGCCAGCGTGCGCAGGCCGCCTTCTGCGTCGCCGGCTCTGCCCTGGCAGTCGGCCAGCAAGCCCAGAAAGTACGAGCGGTGCTCCTCGCCGCCTGCGGACTGCTCGGCGTGCAAGCCTTTGCGCAACTGGACGATGCCTTCCTGCAGGCTGCCCGGCTCGATGCGCGCCCAGCCCGATAAAATGGTTCCCCAGGCGAGCCAGTACGGCAAGCCGTGCTCATTCGCGACCGCGAGGGCCGCTTCGGCGCGCTCCCGCACCAGCGGCGCCTCGCGCCGCAACTGATGCAGCTCAGCCACGTAAGCGAGCGTGAATGCGAGCGTCGGCCCGTAAGCGAGCTTGCGCGCGAGCGCAAGCGCCTCCATGCTGCGCGCGTGCGCCTGATCGGGATAGCCTTGAAGCCAGCGGATCAAGGCCAGAAAATTCAACGCCCGGCTGCCGGGATCCACGCCATGCGCGAACACATGGGCCTGATGGCGCTCGGGATCATAGAGGGAGAGCGCCTGTTCCAGGTGCGCAGCGGCCACGTCCAGTTCGCCCTGCAGAAAGAGGCACGCCCCGAGTGCGCCGTGGGCCTCCAGCAGCCAGTCCACATCCCCGGCATGCTCCGCCATGCGTAGCATGCGCTCGCCCAGTTCGCGCGCCACCGCGTAATTCGCGCGCGTCATGTTATGGATTCTCAACCCGAGCAGCGCCGCAAATAGCTGCGGCGTCTCGCCGAGCTGCTCGCCCAACTGCCGTGCGCGCGTGTAGGTCGCCGCGACCTCGGGCGCGCCATAGCCGCGCACGTTCATCAAGGCCGGCCCCAGTGCCAGCAGCAACGTCAGCTCGCGGGACGCGCGCGCGGGCGTATCGGGCAATCGCTCGAGCAGACCCAGGGCGGCGCCGAGGTGATGCATCGCGTCAGGGTCGGCCGCATGCCTGAGCGCCTGCTGCCCCGCGCGGTGCAGATATTCCACCGCCTTCGGAATATTGCCGCTCAGGCTGTAGTGATGCGCCAGTTCGCTGCAGTAGTCCGCGATGCGCGTGGGGAACAGCGCCTCGATCGCCTTCGCGGTGCGCTCGTGCAACGCGCTGCGACGTTCCGTGAGCAGCGAATGACCCGCCACTTCCTGCGTCAGCGCGTGCTTGAACGAGTACTCGACCTCCGGGTAAGCCGGCCGCTCGTAAATGAACTCCGCGGCTTCGAGGTGCGCGAGCAGCCCGCGCAGGTCGTCGTCGGTGCGCGCGAGCTGTCCGCCGCAAATACGCTGCATCAGGCTGAACGGAAAGTCCTTGCCGATCACGGCGAGCGTTTGCAGCAGGTCCTTCTGCGCGAGCGGAAGCCGGTCGATACGCGCGGCGAGCACCCCCTGCACCGTAGTCGGGATGTGCAGCGCGGCCGGTGTCCGCTCGATCCGGTAGCGCCCCGGCTCGCCGAGCAGCGAGCGCTCCTCCGCGAGCGTCTGCACCACTTCCTCCATGAAGAACGGATTGCCCTCCGTCTTTTCGAGAATGCGCTGCTTGAGGGGCGAGAGCGACGCATCGTCGCCGAGCAGTACCGTGAGGAGTCCCTGGGCTTCGCCCGGTCCGAGCGCTTCGAGCCGTAGCTGACTGCTTTCCCATGCCGGCCGGTACTCCGGCCGGAAGTTCACGAGCAGCAGGATACGGGCGCCCGGCACGCGCTCGACAAGATAGACGAGGAACGCCTCGGTCTCACGGTCCAGCCATTGCAGGTCTTCGAACAGCAACTCGACAGGCTGGCTTTGGCTCTCGCGCGTGAGAATCTGCGTGATGGCGTCGAAGGTCCGGTCGCGGCGAATCTTCGGGTCCATGTCCGCCAGCGCCGGCGCGGATTCCCCGGTGCCGAGCAGATACAGCAGATAAGGCATGAGGTCCTCGAAACTGCGCTCGAGCGTCAACACCTTGCCGACGACCTTTTCGCGGCAACGCCGCTCATCGTCGCGCGCGGTGATCTGAAAATAGCTCTTCAGGAGTTCGATCAGCGGCAGATTGGCGAACGCCTTGCCGTGCGAGACCGAAAACGTTTCCAGCACCAGGCACCCTCGGCGGGAACGCTCCTTGAATTCGTGAAAGAGCCGCGACTTCCCGACACCGGCTTCGCCGACCACGCCGACGACCTGTCCCCGCCCCGCCCGCGCCGTCTCCAGCGCCCGGTTCAGGTGGGCCATTTCCGCGTCGCGCCCGACGAAGCGCGCGAGGCCGCGATGCGCAGCCAGTTGCAGTCGCGTGCGCAGCGCGCCCGGGCCCAGCACCTCGTACACCGGAAGCGGTTCGGGAACGCCCTTGACCTGGGCCGCCCCCAGCGCCTTGAACTCGAAGTAGCCCTCGGCGAGCTTGTGAGTCGATTCGCTCACGAGGATCGACGTGGGCGTGGCAATGCCCTCCATGCGCGATGCAATGTGGATCGTGTGGCCAACCGGGTCGTAATCGGTGTGCAGATCGTCGGTGCGGATCGAGCGCACGACGACCTCGCCGGTGTGCACGCCCACACGGATCTGCAGCGGAATGCCTTTTTCCAGCCGAATGCGGTCGCCATGCCGGCGCATGGCCTGCTGCATCCGCAAGGCCGCGAACAGCGCGCGTTGCGGATGGTCTTCGTGAGCGATCGGCGCACCAAACAGCGCGAGGATGCCGTCGCCCAGCGATTTGGCGACATAGCCCTCGTAATAGTGGACGGCTTCCATCATCAATCCGACGACCGGTTCGATCAGGTGGTGGGCCTCTTCCGGGTCGAGGCCGTGGATCAAGGCCGTGGAACCGGCCATGTCGGCGAACAGCGCCGTGACGGTCTTGCGCTCGCCCGCGGTCTCGCCTCTTGCCTCCATGGCGACGTGCTCGGCACGGATACGCTCGGCCAGGTGATGGGGGGTGTAATGAATTGGTGCAGGCGGCGGTTCCGCGGTGGATCGCGCAGACTCCGGCGTCGCGCCGAGTTGCGCCCCGCACTCGTTGCAGAATCGGGCGGCGGCGGCGGCCTCATGCCCGCAACGGGGACACGTGCGCGTGAGCAGGGTCCCGCATGCTTCGCAGAATCTGGCCTGGTTGAGATTCTCGAATCCGCAGTTTGTGCAGCGCATACAACCTCGTCGCGGCCAGGGACCAACATGGGCTCATTATGCGCCGCATGCCCTGAGGGAACAGCCCCGATATTCACCTGGCATGGCGTTGGCAACATCGATGCAAACGTATACTCCCTGCCAGTATTCGCCTATACTGCCCCACAGTATCCTCAATCACCGCCGTCATGCCACATTCCCCCGAAGAAAAGAAGCGCGTGCTCACGCGCGTGCGCAAGGTTCGCGGCCAGCTGGACGCGCTCGAGCGGGCGCTTGAGGAAGGCGCGGACTGCGCGCCGGTGCTCCAGCAGCTGGCAGCGATTCGCGGCGCGATCAACGGCGTGATGGCCGGTGTGCTCGAAAGCCACCTGCGCGAAGAATTCACCCACCTTGCGGGATCAGCGGAGTCCCCAGGATCGATCGACGATGTCGTGACCCTCGTTCGAACCTATTTACGCTAGCTCACTGCGGGATTTCCCGCGCCGATTTGGCCGACCCTCTTTTTTACAGGACTACTATGAAATCGCGTGCTGCAGTTGCGTTTGCGCCGGGCAAGCCCCTCGAGATCGTCGAGATCGACGTCGAACCGCCCCGCAAGGGCGAGGTGCTGGTCAAGATCACGCATACCGGCGTTTGCCATACCGATGCCTTCACGCTCTCCGGTGACGACCCCGAAGGCCTCTTCCCCGTCGTGCTCGGCCACGAGGGCGCCGGGATCGTCGTGGAAGTGGGTGAAGGCGTGACCAGCGTGAAGCCCGGCGATCACGTGATCCCGCTCTACACCGCCGAATGCGGCGAGTGTCTGTTCTGCAAGAGCGGCAAGACCAATCTGTGCGTGTCCGTGCGCGCGACCCAGGGCAAGGGCGTGATGCCCGACGGCACGAGCCGCTTCAGCTACAACGGCCAGCCGCTCTATCACTACATGGGCTGCTCCACGTTCAGCGAATACACCGTGGTGGCCGAAGTCTCGCTCGCGAAGATCAACCCGCAAGCCAATCCCGAGCAGGTGTGCCTGCTGGGCTGCGGCGTGACTACGGGGCTGGGCGCGGTGAAGAACACCGCCAAGGTGCAGGAAGGCGATACCGTCGCCGTGTTCGGCCTGGGCGGCATCGGACTTGCTGTGATCCAGGGCGCGAAGCTCGCCAAGGCCGGCCGCATCATCGCCATCGACACCAATCCGGGCAAGTTCGATCTGGCGCGCGCCTTTGGCGCCACCGACTGCGTGAACCCCAAGGATCACGAGAAGCCCATTCAGCAGGTGATCGTCGACATGACGGGCTGGGGCGTGGATCACAGCTTCGAATGTATCGGCAACGTCAACGTGATGCGTGCGGCGCTCGAATGCGCGCACCGCGGCTGGGGCCAGTCGGTCGTCATCGGCGTGGCCGGCGCAGGGCAGGAAATCTCCACGCGCCCGTTCCAGCTCGTGACCGGCCGCCGCTGGCTGGGCACGGCCTTCGGCGGCGTAAAGGGCCGCTCGCAATTGCCGGGCATGGTCGAAGACGCGATGGAGGGCAAGATCCAGCTCGCGCCGTTCGTCACCCACACGAAGCCGCTCTCGGGCATCAACGAAGCCTTTGACTTGATGCACGAGGGCAAATCGATCCGGACCGTCGTTCACTTCTGATGCGCAAGGAAGGAGAGAGACCATGGCCTCAGCCATTCACCCCACCGTTGACCGCGGCATCCAGAAAGGCGCCGGGAACTTCGCGGGCGGCACGCTGCGCTGCCAGTGCGCGCAAGATCCGGTCGAAGTGCGCATCGACTCGCAGGTCCTGTTCAACCACGCCTGTGGATGCACCCAGTGCTGGAAACCCGCCGGCGCGCTGTTCTCCGTCGTGGGCGTCGTGCCGCGCGACAAGGTGACGGTCACGGCGCACGGTGAAAAGCTGAAGGTCGCGGACGATAAGGCCACGATCCTGCGTCACGCCTGCACGGCCTGCGGTACGCACCTGTATGGCCGCATCGAGAAGAAGGATCACGCGTTCTACGGTCTCGACTTCATCCACACCGAGTTGTCGAAAGACGCGGGCTGGGACGGCCCCGGCTTCGCGGCCTTCGTCTCGTCGATCATCGAGAGCGGCACGCCGCCTTCGGCCATGGCCGACGTGCGCCAGACGCTGCGCGACAAGGGCCTCGAGCCATACGACTGCCTGAGCCCCGCGCTCATGGATCTTCTCTCCACCCAGGCCGCCAAGGCCAAAGGCACTTACCGGGAGGCCTGAAACGCTTATGGAGCGCATTGAACGACACGTCAGCCACGGCGGAAGCCAGGAGGTCTGGAAGCACGCCTCTTCCACCGTTGGCGGCGACATGAAGTTTGGCATCTATCTGCCCGAGGCCGCGCTGCGCGGGCAGAAGTGTCCCGTGCTGTACTGGCTTTCGGGCCTGACCTGCACCGAGCAAAATTTCATCACCAAGGCGGGTGTGCAACGCTACGCGGCGGAACACGGGATCATCGTCGTCGCGCCGGACACCAGTCCGCGTGGCAGCGATGTGCCCGATTCGCCCGACTACGATCTCGGCCAGGGCGCGGGTTTCTACGTGAACGCCACGCGGGAACCGTGGGCGAAGCATTTCCGCATGTACGATTACGTGGTCTCCGAATTGCCCGCCGTCGTCGAAGCCGGGTTTGCAGCGAGCGACGCGCGCTCGATCAGCGGGCATTCGATGGGCGGGCACGGCGCGCTGGTCGTTGCGTTGCGCAATCCGGGCCGGTATCGCAGCGTATCCGCGTTCTCGCCGATCGTCGCACCGAGCCAGGTGCCGTGGGGCGAGAAGGCGCTCACCGCCTACCTCGGCGATGACCGCGAGGCGTGGAGGCAGTATGACGCCGTGGAGTTGGTCGGCAACGCGAGGGCACACTTGCCGCTACTCGTGGATCAAGGCGGCGGCGACGAATTCCTCAATACGCAGCTACGGCCGGAACTGCTGCAGGCGGCCTGCGAAAAGGCGGGGCAACCGCTGGCGCTCAACGTTCGCGAAGGCTACGACCACAGCTATTACTTCATCGCCAGCTTTATCGGCGAGCATATGGCCTTTCACGCCAAAGCGCTGGCTTGACACGCGCCCGGCGCCCGTCCGCTTGTTTCGGCGGCCGGGCGCGTTTTCTATAGTCGTGCATGGGCGAGGCGCCGCCATCCTCCAATACTCAACGGCAACACACCATAAAAGCCAGCCAGGAGAAAGAGGATGACGAGCGCCCCGCTTTTCGATGCGGCACGCAACACGACCGAGCCGACCAGCAAAGACGCGATTTTGCGAGATGTCCGGGCCTGGCGGCTCGTGCGCGTGCAGGAACAATTGCGCAAGCATAACGTGCCCGCCAGCACGCCGTCCGCTATTGCGCGGGTGGCCAGAACTTATGACGGATTGCAGCGCGAATCACGAGCTGATTCGAGTTCGAGGAAACGTCTGCCGCACCCGGAACATAGGCGACGTCGAGCACCGTTTGAGTCTTGTCGCCGCCAACGTGCTGATAGGCTCCCTGCAAATACAGATCCGTACGTTTCGACAGATTGTAGTCCGCCATCTCATCGAAGTCCTCCAAACCTGGTTGCCATTCGATAACGAATGTTCGTATGCAAGTTTTATGATTGATTAAATGCGTAGTTAACCTACGTATTTTCGCGCTGATAGTGTCCTTTTCTTGCAATCAATCTTTGGCACGACGAGGAAGCGGTGCGCGGAGTATTGAAGCAACGCCGCAAGCTGTCAACGTGATTTATTTTCCTTTTCGAATGACTTTAAGTTATGTGACCTTCCAGCACTTCTACCGCAATCTATGCGATTCGCCTCGCACTTGCCGAGCCGGTGTCTCGACATATTCATCAGGAAACGGCGTATCCGCCTCCGGCGTGCCCAGTAGCGCCTCATGAGCATTTGGCAGCCGCGTCGTGCGATATTCGTTGGGCGACTCGCCAAACTCCTTGCGGAACTCGCGCCCAAGATGCGATGCGTCGGAGAAGCCGCATGACGAAGCGATATCCGCAACCGTGCGGTCCGAACTCGTCAACAGCCATGACGCCATGCGTATGCGGATCTGCCTCGCGTACGCGCCCGGCGATTTGCCGGTTTCCGTCGTGAAAAGGCGTTCGAGCTGGCGCACCGAAACATCGAGCCTGTGCGCCAGGTCCGGCAGACTCAGCGGCTGGCCAACGTGTTGCTCCATCAGCAGAATCGCGCGCCTGACCTTGGGATGCGTGGCAGGCTCGAGGCCCGGCGGATGCGGTTGCGGCGCGTTGCCTTTCTGCGCGTCGTCCACGAGCAGAATACGCAGCGCCTTGCGCACGATCGTGGCCTCGACGTGGCGCAGCAGAATCGCCGCGGCCACGTCGATCGACGCACGGCCGCCGGAACACGTAATGCGCCTTCTGTCGATCACGAAGAGCCGGTCGGCAATGAGGTCGCGCTCATCGGCTTGCGGAAAACGCTCGACGAAATCCCAGTAGTGGAACCAGCTCACGCAAATTCGATAGCCGTTCATCACCCCGGCCCGGGCGAGTGCGAACGCCCCCGTGCAGAGTCCCACGAGCGTGGCCGGCGTTTCGGCCATCGCGCGAATGAAGGAGAGTGTTGCGTCGCTCGCTGGCGGTCCCGAATGCAGCAGCCCGCCTACGATCACGACATAGTCGAACGCCTCGGCCGCATCGAACGTCGTCCACGGTGTGATCTGGATTCCGCAGCTGGCGCGAACCGGAACGAGGTTTTCTCCGACGATGGTCCATGAGCACCGCACCGGCCGGCTCATGTCGCCTTCGTCGCTTGCGAGCCTGAGCAAATCGACGAAGCCGGAGAACGCGGTCAACGTGAAGTTGGGCAATAGCACGATCCCGAAACGCAGCCGCCTCGCCGCCGTGGCTTCGCTGTCAATCGCGTGGTGAACCATGAGGACCGCCTCTGTCAATGCACTCCAGACAATCGATACGGTCGAAATCCGTTGCCCGTTGATTAGCCTGTGTTAATTAGCCGGTGACCGCAACACCGGCATCGAGCCAGTCGCGCATCATCGCACCGGCTTCTTCGCTGAGCCAGTTCCGAAACTGCAGATACTCCGTGCGAGGCCGCGCATTCCGGTGCGTAATCAGATAGTGGTAGCGGTCTTTAAAGACAAGCGCATCCGGAACAGGCCGTATCAGGCGTCCCTGCTCGACCTGAAGATGGAGCAGATGATGCCAGCCGAGCAGCGTCCCTTCGCCGGCCTCCGCCTGCGCGACGAGGAGCCGATAGTCGTTGCTCTCCAGGCTGCGGTTTTCAGCCAGAATGTCCGTGCCGTCGCCCTGCTGAAACCAGTTGCGCCACACTCGCCAATCCACGTGTTCACACACCTGGGCGCGGCCGAGCAAGGAGAGATTCAACGTGGGTTGCGAAAGCAGGTCGAGCGGCTTGAGCTTCTTGCCGCGAAAATACCGGTCGTAAAACGTCGGGCTGCAAACCGGATACACGACATCATGAAACAGCGGCTCGACTTCGTATTCCGGCTCGCGAGGCGGATTCTTCGTGATGATGATGTCGGGCTCCATGAGTTCGTCCAACTCCATGAAGTGCTCGGTAACCATCACATGCAACCGGATATCCGGAAAGCGCGCGCAAAACGCCGGCAGGCGCTGCGACAGCCACAGGGCCGAGAACGTATGCGAGACGCAAATCGTCAATGCGTGCCGATCCGTGCGTCGCACCGCCTCCGCCGCTTCGGCGATATTCATAATGGAGAGATACGACGCGTTGTACAGAATGCGTCCAGCATCAGTCAGCGCGATATGCCGGCCGGTGCGCTCGAACAGCGCGACATCGAGCGAATCTTCAAGCTCTTTTATTTGTCTGCTGATTGCGGCCTGCGTTACGCACAGAACCTCAGCCGCCTGGGTGAAGCTTTCATATCGCGCCGCCGTCACGAAGCATCGGAGTGCACGGAGCGACGGCATCTGGGCGAGGAGTCTGTCTGCGAATAGCTGCTTCTTTAACATGGCTTGCGCTCTTTAAACGGGTGCCCGCATGACGCGATCAGGCGCGCCACGAACCATAGAGGAATTCGGATGAGAATAGTTTGCGAGTCCGTTTTCCCGGTGGCAAGTAAGGTGTTCCATAATAAGGGTCTTATAAATGGCGAAGCACCGCCCCTCCAATGTGGTGCCTGGCTTACGTCCCGCCGACGACCCGCTTCAACACCCTGTCGAGCGCCTCTCCATAGTGAGTGTAGGTGCCGCGCTCCGTTAGCTCGGCGTGCAATTGCGCGTTGAGGCCGCCGGGCGTCATGCAGTGCTCAGCCAGTGACGAAAAGGATTGCGTCGTGAGCGTCGTGTCGTGCGCCAGGCCCACGCAGTAGCCGGACAGGAACGCCCTTGCGTCGTCGTATCGAAGCCCTTGTCGAACGAGCCATGCCGCCTGGCTTTCCAGCACCGCATAGAAGCTCGCCATGGTCGCCGTCACCGCAGATATCGCGTTGAACTTCTGCTCGTCTTCGACTTCGACGGCCTCACCCATTGCAGAAAACAGCGCTTTCGCGATCGCATCCGGCGGGCAGATCGCCGTGCTGCCTTTGCCTTGCGCAACGGCGGGCAAGGGAATGGTCCGCACGACCTTGGCGGCCGGGCGCACGAGACT
Source organism: Paraburkholderia sp. CNPSo 3076 (assembly GCF_026343935.1). NCBI lineage: Bacteria > Pseudomonadati > Pseudomonadota > Betaproteobacteria > Burkholderiales > Burkholderiaceae > Paraburkholderia > Paraburkholderia sp. CNPSo 3076. The sequence goes on from NZ_JAPMAL010000005.1 coordinate 185,377, forward strand.
CGCCATCCTGTCGACAGAAATCGCGGCGACGAAGCTGATCACGTGGTGGCGCGAATCGAACTTCAACTCGCCGAGCACATCGGCCGCGATTTGCGGCACGACGGCAAGACACACGATGTCCGACGCGTCGAGCACGTCCTGATTGTTCGCGCCAATGCGGATCCGGTCGTCGAGTGCCGCCAGTTCGGCGGCCGTTTTTTCGCCGCGCGGAGACAGCGTGATCCGCTCGAATGACATGCCCGAGCGCAGCAGCCCGGTCACCACGGCCTTTGTGATTGCCCCCGTTCCAACGAATCCGATGCGCATCTGCATGCAAGTCCTGTTCAGGTGTGGCGCAAGCCCGCCACGGAATGCGAGCCGGGCCTGACGGCCCGCTCGCGCGCTTTACCGCTGCCACTTCAAGCGAGCTTCAACCAGGTCGTCTTTAGCTCGCAATACTGGTCGTGTGCGTAGACCGACTTGTCGCGGCCGCCGAAGCCCGATTGCTTGAAGCCGCCGAATGGCGTCGAGAGGTCGCCCTCGCCGAAGCAGTTTACCGTGACCGTGCCCGCACGGATACGCGCCGCAACCTTATGCGCACTGTTCACGTTATCGGTCCACAGCGAAGCCGCCAGTCCGTAGCAGGTGTCGTTCGCGAGGCGGATGGCGTCTTCCACGTCGTCGTATTCGATAAAGCACACGACCGGTCCGAATACTTCTTCCCGCGCGATGGCCATATCCGGCGTGACCTGATCGAAGATGGTCGGCTCTACGAACCATCCGCCGGTCTCGGTCAGCGCAGCACGTCCGCCGCAAATCACGCGCGCGCCCTGCTCCTTCGCTTTCTCGACGTGCGCCAGGACCTTTTCGTAATGCTTTTGCTCGATCAGCGCGCCGAGCTTCGCGTCCGGGTCGAGCGGGTCACCCGTCCTCCAGCCCGCGAGAACAGCCTGAACTTTCTGCACCAGTTCCGCCCGCTTGCTCGAAGGAACGAGAATGCGCGAGCCGGCGCTGCAGTTTTCTCCCATGTTCCAGAACGCAGCGGCGACGGCCTGTTCGGCGACCGCATCGAGATTCGCGACATCGGGAAGAATCACCTGCGGATTCTTGCCGCCGCATTCGAGCACCACGCGCTTGAGGTTGGTATCTGCGGAATAGTGCAAAAAGCGCTTGCCGGTCGCGGTCGAGCCGGTGAATGCGACGAGATCGACATCGGGATGGCGGCCCAGCGCCTGTCCCGCGCTATCGCCGAAACCTGTGACGACGCTGAGCACGCCCGCGGGCACGCCGGCTTCGAGCGCGAGATCCGCGATGCGCAAGGTCGAGAGCGACGTTTGCTCCGCAGGCTTCACGACCACGCTATTGCCAACCGACAAAGCCGGACCGATCTTCCAGGCCAGCATCAACGCGGGGAAATTCCAGGGCAGGACCGCGCCCACCACGCCAATCGGTTCACGCGTAATCATGCTGACGACATCCGCGCCCGAAGGCGAGAGCGCGTCGTAGCGCTTGTCAGTCACTTCGGCATGCCAACGAATGCAGGCTGCCGACTCGGGAATATCCAGCGCGAGGCATTCGCTGATCGGCTTGCCCGCCTCCAGCGCTTCGAGCAGCGCCAGTTCGTCCGCGTGCTCGTCGATCAATTGCGCGAGGCGAAGCAGGACCGCCTTGCGATGGGCCGGCGCGGCCTTCGACCACACGCCCGATTCGAATGCATTGCGGGCAGCGGCGACAGCGTGATCCACATCCTTTTCATCGCATTTCGCCACTTGCGCCAGCACCTTGCCCGACGCGGGGTTGAGCGTGGCGAACGTTTCTCCCGACGCCGCTCCACACCGCTCTCCGGCGATCAATGCCCGGCCGTCGAGCGCCAGGTCCGCGGCTTTCTGCTTCCACTGCTGATGCGTCGTCATCTCATGTCCTTGGTTAATTAAAGCTCGGCGCCCGCCGACATTTCCTTTGCCCAGATCGTGGCCGACACCGCCATGTCCACAATGGGCCGAACCGGCAGCGAGCGCGGATGGGGCTGGTTCAGAAGCTGGTGGACAAGCTTGTTGGTCTGGCCAAGCGCGTATTCGGCGATCAGCTTGCCCGACGACGATCCTCTGCTCAGCCCGAGCCCGTTGCAGCCCACCGCTTCCAGAATTCCATCGTCGCGCCGGCCGAACAGCGCGCCGTTATTCGCCGAGAGACATAGTGGACCACCCCACGTGTACTCCAGTTCGACGCCATCGAGCATGGGGAATCGACGGTCGAACGAGCGCTGATGCAGCGCTTTCGCCTTCGCGAGATCGGCGTCGGACACCTGCAGTCCCGGCCTGAACGCGAAATGGTTGCGCACGCAAATACGGTCCGTATCTAGACGGCGCACGGTCGTGCCCATGGGATCCGCCGGGATCAGCGACCACGACCGCGTTCCGCCCAGCCTTTCAACCTCGCCGGCGTTCATGACGCGGGTCATCGATGCAAATGTGTAGACGGGCAGCAAGCCATTCGGGTGGATGCCGAACGTCGCCGCATAAGCGTTCGTGCACAGAATCACCTGTTTGGCGACGATCTTTCCTCTAGCGAAATGTAGAACTTTTTCATTGTTGCGATTCTCGATTTCGGTGACGGCGCTCAGCTCGAAGACCGTGACGTTTTCCGGCTGCGTGGCCGCGAGGCCGCGCATGAGCGCAGCCGGCTGCACCGTGCTGCAGCCCGGCGTAAATAGCGCCCCCTGATAAAAGTCCGTGCCCGTTACCTTGCGGATGGCCGCCTGATCGAGCCATTCGAAAGCTTCGTCGATGCGCGTCAGGCCCTGCGCAAAGTGCGAGAGCGCGTCGAGCCCCTTCTTGTTGACCGAGGCGTGGAATTTCCCCTCGTCTCGCCAATCGCAGTCGATGTCGTGTTGCCGTACGATCGAACGCACGTAGTCGATCCCGTGCCGTTGGAACCGCACGTCGGCCTTGTCCTCCGCCACGCTGCGCGAATAGCTTTCACTGCTGATGTCGTGCGGCAAGTCGACGAAGAATCCGGAATTGCGTCCGGCCGTCGTGCGCCCGATGCGATCGGCCTCGACGAGCGCGATCGACGCATCGGGCGCCAGTTCGGCAAGCCGGCGAGCGGCGCAAAGCCCGGTGATGCCTCCGCCCACAACGACCCAGTCGTATCGATGCTCCGACGACACGCTTCTGGCAGGCCCCGCCGGCGGGAGACTCTCCCACCATGCGTTGACGCCATCTGGAGCAGGAAACCGCGCGAATTCCAGGTTCGAGACCATTTTCAGTGATTACTGGGCGTTGCGAATGAGAGGTTTCACAAGCTGCGCAAACGCGCTGCGCTCCTCTTGCGTGAGCGAGCCGAGCGGTGCACGCGCCACGCCAACCGGCAGCCCCACCAGTTCGCAGCCGTAGCGCACGTACTGGATGAATTTGCCGCTGCGCTCGAGCAGTTCGAGCACCGGCAACAGTTGTGTCATCAGCTTGCGGCCCAGAACGAAATCGTTCTGTTTGACGCACGCGTCGAACAGCGCCGTGTGCGCTTCCGGCAGGAAGTTGGAGGCGCCGCCTACCCAGCTCTTCGCGCCCCACGCGAAGAATTCGAGCGCCTGGTCGTCCATGCCGCAACTCAGCACCAGGCGGTCCTTGAAGTGCGTGACGAGATGATGCAGATGCGAAATATCGCCCGTGCTCTCCTTCATGGCGATGAAGTTCGGACGCTCGAGCAGCGTTGCCAGCACGCCATCGCTGATTTCCGTTCCCGTGCGGGCCGGAAAGTTGTACAGCATGATTGGCATGTCGAGCGCGTCGTCTACCTTCAGCATGTGGCTGAGCAGTTCATCCTGCGTCGGCTGCGCGTAGTACGGCGCGGCAACCAGCAGCGACGACAAACCTGCACGCTTGGCCTCGAGGCCCAGGCGGATCACTTCCTTCGTCGTGGTCGCGTTGATGCCCGCGGTCAGATACGTTTTTCCACCCGCCGCCTCGGCAACGGTGTTGAAAGTCTTGACGCGTTCCTCGAAGCTCAACGCATAGTATTCGCCGGTGGTGCCACCGATCCCGAGACCCGATACGCGGCCTGCGAGATTCGCTGCGTGCTTGCCGAGCAAGGCATGGTCGATTTCACCGTCTTCCTTGAACGGTGTGACCAGCGGAGTATGTACGCCCTCGAAGCTCATTTCGATTCCTCTCTTCAGTAATCTTCAAACAGATAAACGGGTCTTCACTGCATTCGCACGCTGAGCACCGGGCTCATGCCAGAGCGTCGGCGTGCGAATAAATCGGAAACTGGTTGCTCAGATCCCGCACGCGGCTACGCACGGCGCGCTCGACATGGTCATCGCCGCCCGGCTCGCGCTCGAGGCCCGCCAGCACTTCGAGAATCATTTCGCCGATCTGCTCGAATTGAGCGGTGCCGAATCCGCGCGTCGTACCGGCCGGCGTGCCAAGACGGATGCCGGAAGTCACGGTCGGGTTTTCCGTGTCGAACGGAATGCCGTTCTTGTTGCAGGTGATGCCCGCGCGCTCGAGGGCTTTCTCGGCCTGCGTGCCCGTAATGCGTTTGGAACGAAGATCGACGAGCAGCAGATGGTTGTCGGTGCCGCCCGTGACGAGCGAGAGCCCGCCGGATTGCAGCACATTGCCGAGCGCCTCGGCATTACGCAGCACGCGGTCGATATAGCCCGCGAACTCCGGACGCAGCGCTTCGCCGAACGCCACCGCCTTGCCCGCGATGACATGCATGAGCGGACCGCCCTGCAAGCCGGGGAACACGGCGGAATTGATCTTCTTGGCGAGGTCGCCGTTGTTGGTCAGGATGAAGCCGCCACGCGGGCCGCGCAGCGTTTTGTGCGTGGTCGACGTCACCACGTCCGCGTACTTGATCGGGTTTTCATGACGGCCGGCCGCGACGATGCCGGCGATATGCGCCATGTCGACCATCAGCAGCGCGCCGACGCTATCCGCGATTTCGCGGAAAGCCGCAAAGTCGAGCGCGCGCGGATACGCCGAATAGCCCGCGATGATGAGCTTCGGCCGATGCTCCTGCGCGAGCCGCCGCACCGCGTCGTAGTCAATACGATACGTCTGCGGGCTCACACCGTACTGCACGGCATTGAACCACTTGCCGGAAAGCGCCGGCCGCGCGCCATGCGTGAGGTGGCCGCCGGCGTCCAGCGACATGCCCATCACCGTGTCGCCCGGCTTGACCAGCGCGAGCATGACGGCGCCGTTTGCCTGCGCGCCGGAATGCGGCTGCACATTGGCGTACCCGGCGTCGAACAGCGCCTTCACGCGGTCGATCGCGAGCGCCTCGATGCGGTCGACGTGCTCGCAGCCGCCGTAATAGCGCTTCGACGGATAACCCTCGGCATACTTGTTGGTCAGCACCGTCCCTTGCGCCTCCATCACCGCCGCCGAAACAATGTTTTCGGAAGCGATCAATTCGATCTGCGTTTGTTGCCGGCGCAATTCGAGCGCGATCTCCGATGCAATGACCGGGTCACGGCTCTGGAGCGTTTCAGAAAAGAAGCACGAGTTTTCGCTCACAGGTCACTCCAGGAAGTATTCGTGTCAAGCAGGCCCTGCTGGAACATGAATCGTCGGGGCAGCGGGCCTTTCCTGCCCCCGTGAATACGAACCTGCTGGTTACTGCTGCAGCCAGGCTTTCAGCTTGTCCGGGTGTGCGTCGACGAACTTCTTCGCGGCGGTCGCATAGTCGTTCGTGCTGTTGCCTTCGAGTTCGATGGCTTCGACGTCAGCCAGCGTCAGCTTGAAGTGCTTGAAGAACACATCGGCGCGGGGAAACTTGGTGGCGAACTGTTTGGACGCGAACGCGTGGACCTGTTCTTCGCCGCCCAGCGTGCCCTTGGGGTCCTTCAGATAGCGCATCTGCCATTTCTGCCAGAGCCAGTGTGGGCTCCAGACCGTGGCGACGACCCACTGCTTCGTTTGATACGCGCGCGACACGGCAGCGAGCATCCCGGCTTCGCTCGACGACTGCAGGTTGTAGCCATTCAGGTTGTAAGCCTGAACCGACTTCTCGGACGCCTGCATCAGGCCGGAACCCGGACCAATGCCCTGAATCGTGCCGTCGAGCTTGCTCTTGACGCCCGGCTTGTTCAGATCCGAAATCGACGACACTTCGGACTCCGGCACGTAGGCGGGCACGGCCCAGCCGTTTCGGCCACCCGTGTAGATCACGCCGACGTCGTCCATATCGTTCTTGTACTTGGCGTAGTACACGGCGTGCGTCACCGGCAGCCAGCCGCCCACCATGATGTCGAGGTCGCCGCGCGCCACGCCCTGGAACTGAATGCCGATGTCCGCATTGACGAACTTGACCGGCTGATTCAGTTTCGCTTCGAGCACGTACTTGGCAACGTTGGCCGTGGCGAGAACGTCGGCCCAGTCGGTGATCGCCAGCTTGATCGGCTCCGCCGCCACGGCAGACCCGACGCCGACACTCATGGCGACGACCGCCGATAGCGCAACCTTCGTCATGAATGATTTGAGAATATCGCTAAGCATGTTAGTACTCCGTATTTATATTGAAACTATCCATTCGTCACGGATGACCTGCCTGTGATTTCAGACAGGCATCCGGCTAGTCAGCTATGCGCCGCTTCGGTGGTGCCAGCTTTGCCCACTTTCGTGACGGGTCTCCTCTTCTTCGACTTCACGCCGAACGTCTCCGTCAGGCGGTCCAGCACGATGGCCAGCAGCACGACGCCGAGGCCACCTTCGAAGCCGATGCCGATGTCAAGCCGCTGGATGCCGCTCAACACATACTCGCCGAGCCCGCCCGCGCCGATCATCGAGGCGATCACGACCATCGAAAGCGACATCATGATGGTCTGGTTCACGCCGGCCATGATGGACGGCAATGCATTCGGCAACTGGATTTTCCAGAGCAGCTGCGCGTCGGTACTGCCGAACGAGCGGCCCGCTTCCAGCAATTCCTCGCGGACCTGACGGATGCCGAGCGTCGTGAGCCGCACCACGGGCGGCATGGCGAACACGACGGTCGCGATCACGGCAGGCACGCGGCCGAGGCCAAACAGGATCACAGCGGGAATCAGATAAACGAACGCCGGCATGGTCTGCATGAAATCGAGCAGCGAGCGCAGAATCAGTTCGACCCGCTTGTTGCGCGCGCCCCAGATGCCGAGCGGCACGCCGACGATGAGGCTGAAAACCGTCGCGGCGACGACAAGCGCGAGCGTCGCGACCGTTTGCGGCCACAGCCCCATGTAGTGAATGAGCAGCAGCGCAATGCCGACGAACACCGCGAAGGCGATCCCACGGCGCCACAATGCGAACGCCACGAGAAAGACGAGCATTGCGACGAAGGGAATCGCCCCGAGGCCGTCTTCGAGCAGCTTGACGACTGCGCCCAGCGCCGCGGAAAACGCGTTGAATCCGCCCTGAAAGTGATTGAAAAGAAAATTGACGGCGTTCTCTGCGAACTTGCCGATGACTGACGAATTCATGCTGCCCTCCGCTCCATAACCTGTTTGAGTATCGTTCGGCACGACACGACGCCCGCGAGCTTGCCTGCCGCGTCCGTCACCGGCACGTCGTGTTGCTGGCTCAGTGCGATCGCGGAGAGTTCGTGCAGGTCGGTGTCCAGCGAGACCGTGCTCAAGTCCTTGAGCAACGCTTCGCGCAGGGGTTGGGCACCCGCCTTGTGCAGCGACGCGGGCGTGACGCAGCCCTGGTAGCGGCCGGCTTGATCGCACACGTAACCGCACTCGGCGCCGCTATCGATCAGTTGATTGAGGTAGCGCTCTGCGGGCGCGCCCACGTCGCCGGAAATCAGTCCGCGCTCGACGCGGGTCAGCAGGCTCTCAGCCTTGAGGAAACGCGACACGTCGACGTGACGGAAAAAGTCCCGCACGTAGTCGTCCGCCGGAGACTGGATCAGTTCGGCCGGCGTGCCGACCTGAATCAGGCAGCCGTCCTTCATGATGCCGATACGGCCGCCGATCTTGATGGCCTCTTCGATATCGTGCGAAATGAAGACGATGGTCCGCTGCTCCTCCTTCTGGAGCCGCAGCAGTTCGCTCTGCATTTCGAAGCGGATCAGCGGATCTAGCGCCGAGAAGGCTTCATCCATCAGGAGCACGGCAGGATTGACCGCCAGGGCGCGCGCAAGACCGACCCGCTGCTGCATGCCGCCCGAGAGTTCGCTGGGCAGAAGCTTTTCGTATGAGCCGAGTCCCACGCGCGTAAGCGCAGTGCGTGCGATTTCATAGCGCTCGGACTTCTTCATGCCCGCGACTTCCAGGCCATACGAGATGTTGTCGAGCACCGAGCGGTTCGGCAGCAGCGCAAACGACTGGAACACCATCGCCATCTTCTTGCGGCGCACTTCCCGCAGTTCGGGCGTGGACATCGGCGCAATGTCGCGCCCTTCGAGAACGACCTGGCCGGACGTCGGCTCGATCAGGCGATTGAGCAGCCGTACGAGCGTCGACTTGCCGGAACCCGAGAGTCCCATGATGACGAAGATCTCGCCGGCCTTCACGTTGAGGCTGACGTCGTTGACCGCCACCATGTTGCCGGTGCGCTTGAAGACCTCATCGCGTCCCAGGCCCTGCTTGACCAGTTGCGCGGCAACCTCGGGCTTCGGGCCGAAGATCTTCGACAGGTTCTTGACCGTCAGAATGTCGGTGCCTGATATGGCAATGGGCCGGGCCACCGAAGGCGTACCCGCTGTGTTGATTGCGCCTGGCGGCAACGCGTCGCCCGGTGCGAACGTCAGATGAGGGGCCATTTGTCATCCCAACTGGCTGGTTCAAAAAATTGGCGCTGGCGAACTCCGGTACGACCTGAAGTTCTAGCGTGGCGATTCAGCTAGCATCCCGGCTTCGAATCCAATACTTCGGCGGTTTCGGTTCTGGCGCGGCCGTTGATGCAGTGATTGCAGCGTAGCAATCCAAATTGCGCGCTCCAGCTACATTTTTTCGGCCCTTTCCCATACCTTTGGTAATGCGTGCGAGGCGCCAGGTGAGCAATGAAACGTTTAGCGAATAGGCGAGAGGCGCGTGGACCCTATATAGGTTGCGGCTTTGCGGGCAATCGAGTGGCGGGAATGGCCGCGTTTGGGCAATGAACGGGAAACGGCGCGCGCCGTACCGAACAAGGGAAAGTCCTGAGGGCGATTGAGTCAGGGAAACTACCAGGAAAATGCAGGAAGCTGCGAGGGAATCAGGCGAAAGCTCAGACGACAAAATCGAAATGCCCCGGCGCGCCACGCAACGCACTGCGGAGCACGACGGGGCATTGGCGTATTTCAATTCAGGCTGAACGACTGCCGAAGCCATTCAGACTGCAGTCGTCCCGCTACAAATCGAGTACCAGGTTTGAAGTCGGGCGGCCGCAGCACATTAACCGCAACCCCTTCTCGATTTCGCGCGGACGAATGCCGCCGTTGTGCTTCATGTCCACGGAGCCTTCGAGCACCTTCGTCTTGCAGGTCCCGCATATGCCCTGGCTGCATGACGATGGCAAGGGCACACCGGCCTTACGCGCGGCGACGAGCACGGTCTGCGAGGCGTCCATCGTGAACGAGCGGCCCGAGCGCGCCAGCTGCACCGTAAAGCCGGCCTGCGCGGCCGGTGCGGCGCTGGCCTCAGCGACTGGCGCTTCACCACAGTCCACGGTCTGCGCGAAGTTGAAGCTTTCCTGATGGTAGCGGGCGGGGTCATGGCCGCCGTCCGCGAGCATCTTTCTGGAAGCGTCGGCATAGCGCGGCAACGCAATTACCGGAGCCCCCATGTATCAGCGGCATCAGAACCTCGAGCATTTCATTCGCGTTGCCCGAACGCTGTTTCAGGCGCCAGCCTTGCCGGAGGCTGGCCGCCAGATGGCCGCGAAAGTATTCGAGCGTCTCGAACAACCGTCCGACGACGGCAAGCGCAACCGCGAACGCTATCCCGCCTGCGATCTCCTCGATGCATCGCTCGCACCGCTGCTTGCTGACTCGACCCGTCTCGGCGACGCGGCCCGCGCTGTCAAAACGCTCGAACCCGCTATCGGCTGGCAGCGGCGAACGTCCGGAGCGAATGGAAGCCAGGACTATGTCGAGCAGCACGTGAATGGCATGATTTGCGGCCCCGGCGGCATGGAAAGCCGATACGACGTGCAGCTAGGGTTTTCGCTGCTCGCGCCGCACACGCGATACCCCGATCATCAACATCCCCCTGAAGAGGCCTATGTGCTGCTCAGCGCAGGCGAATTCCGCCAGCGTGATGGAGACTGGTTCGATCCGGGCATCGGCGGCGGCCTGCACAATCCGCCCAACAGCCTGCACGCCATGCGCGCGGGTACCACCCCGCTCCTCGCGCTGTGGTGCCTGCTGGTATGAGCGCACTTTTCGATTATCGGCCGCCCGATCAAAGGCTCAGCAGCCCGCGATACAAGCCGTAGCCCGCCACGACCGCGGCCACGAGCACGGCTGCGAAAACGATTTTCTCCAGATGCGTGAACACGTGCTGCCCGGCCTCGCGCCTCGCCTTGGCGAACAAGACGACGCTCGGCGCGTAAAGCAGTGACGAAAGGAGAAGGTATTTCACCCCGCCCGCATAAAGCAGCCAGGCCGCGTAGAGCACGGAAACCGCGGCAATCATCAAATCCCTGCGGCGCTCCTTTTGCGACAGTTCGTAAGTCTCGCCGCGAATGGCGAGCAGTAACGCATAGGTCGCCGACCAGAAGTAAGGCACGAGAATCATCGAGGTGGCGAGATAGATCAGCGAGAGGTAGGTGCCTTTAGACACCAGCGTGATGAGCAGAAACATCTGCACCATGCCGTTGGTCAGCCATAACGCGTTGGCCGGCACCTGTCTTGCGTTTTCCTTGCGCAGGAAGGCAGGCATCGTGCGGTCGCGCGCGGCCGAGAACAGAATCTCCGCGCACAGCATGACCCACGAAAGCAGTGCGCCAGCCAGCGAAATGGCGAGCCCCACGCTCACCAGCACGACACCCCAATGTCCGAGAACGTGTTCGAGCACGCCCGCCATCGAGGGGTTCTTAAGCCCGGCAAGTTGACGCTGCGTCATGATGCCGAGCGCCAGCACGTTGACGAGCACCAGCACGAGAAGCACGACGAAAAATCCGATCACCGTGGCCTTGCCGACGCTCTTGCGGTCCGCGGCGCGTGCCGAAAAAACAGTCGCCCCCTCTATGCCGACGAACACCCAGACCGTGACGAGCATCATGTTCCGGACCTGATCGAGCACACCGCCCAGCGCCGGATTCGAGCGCGCCCAGATATCGGCCGAGAAGACATCGAGCCGAAACGCGAGTAGGCAGATGAGAATGAAAAGGACGAGCGGAACGATCTTCGCAATCGTCGTGATCTGATTGATGAAGCTCGCCTCTTTGATGCCCCGTAGCACCAGAAAATGCACGCTCCACAGCAGCACCGATGAGCAGGCGATTGCGGGTAACGTATTGCCTTCGCCGAAGACGGGGAAAAAATACCCGAGCGTGCTGAATAGCAGCACGTAGTAGCCGACGTTGCCGAGCCACGCGCTGATCCAGTAGCCCCAGGCCGAGGCGAAGCCCATGTAATTGCCGAATCCGGCCTTGGCGTAAGCGTAGACGCCGCCATCGAGATTCGGCTTGCGGTTGGCGAGCGTCTGAAATACCAGCGCGAGGGCCAGCATGCCGAAGGCCGTAATGACCCAGCCAATCAGAACGGCGCCCACACCGGCGGATGCGGCCATATTCTGCGGCAACGAAAAGATGCCGCCGCCGATCATCGAGCCCACGACAAGGGCAACGAGCGCGCCCAGTCGGAGCCCGTTTGTGTCCCTGTGTTCCCCGGCGGCATCGAACCCGTGGGTGGCGTCGCTCATATCCGCTCCGTCTTCGCAGTGTCAGGTCGGGGGCATCCGGCTCCATTGCGAAATCAATGTTGGCAGGAATGCAGGCAAATGCAAGGAAAACGCAGTGCATCCGGAAACGACTGGAAACGTCGTGCAATGCGCGGCGCATCGCCGGCATTGCGATATGATCGCGCTTTACTGTGCCGGGAATATCTACATGCAAGTGCTGGTCGACGCTGACGCCTGCCCCGCCGTCATCAAGGATATGTTGTTTCGGGCCGCGCGGCGTGCCGAAGTCCAGGTGACGCTGGTGGCAAACCAATATCTGCGCACACCGCCGTCGCCCTTCATCAAGTCGATTCAGGTGCCGGCGGGATTCGACGCGGCCGACGCCCGCATTGTCGAACTGGTCGAGCCGGGCGACCTCGTGATTACCGCCGACATACCGCTTGCCGCCGCGGTGCTCGAAAAGAATGCACAGGCGCTCGATCCGCGCGGAAACTGGTTCACGCGCGAAAATATTCAGGAACGGCTGACGATGCGCGACGTGATGGATCAACTGCGCAATGCAGGCATCGAAACGGGCGGTCCGGCGCCGTTCAGCGCGCGTGACAGCAAGGCGTTTGCCGGCCAGTTCGATCGATTTCTCGCGCGGCATAGTCCGCCGCCGCGCAAGACTGAGTGATGGCTCAAAGCGCAAGACGTTTGGGATCGTCGTGGCCCCGCACACGCGAATCGCGCGCGATTAGAGCCGAAATATTCACTGTGTGCTGCTAACCCCTGTCGCGCACAGGGTTTTTTATCAGATGATTTGACGCCAAAATTGGGGCGGCGCGACTGCTAACTCCGCTGTTTCCCGAAAGTAGCCGATCCCCCGCCCGCCCCGGCGCAGCCGGACTTTGCCGCCGATCGCGCATGCCGGCCATGATGCGTATTGGGCAGGCACGATAGTTCGGTCTCCTCACCGCCATGCGTTTCGCTCTTGCCATTGGGCGGCGTCTTTCCTATGATCATCAAACGCGAATCACTCTCATTCGCATCGAAACGCCACCGCCCGCGCAAACGGTTGCGCGGTTGCGCCTCGTGAGCTTTCTCGCCGTCTTCGTCCTTCGATGAGGTAACCCGACATGGTCCTTTCCGCTCCAGGTGAAAGTTCAATCATGAGTACAACTAATGTCAAACCAGGTCCGCCCTCGCCCGTGCTCGACTTCGTGGCGATCGGCCTCGGACCGTTCAATCTGAGTCTCGCCTGCCTGGCCGATCCGATCCGCGCTCTGCGCGGCCTATTCCTCGAACGCAACGAGGACTTCGACTGGCACCCGGGCATGCTGATCGACGACACCACGCTGCAAAACCCATTTCTTGCCGACCTCGTGAGCCTCGCGGATCCCCAAAGCAAGTTCAGCTTCCTCAATTACTGCAAGCAAGAAGGCAAGCTCTATGCGTATTACATCCGCGAGCGCTTCTATCTGAGCCGCGCCGAATATAACCGCTACTGCAAATGGGCCATCGGCCAGCTGTCGAGCATTGCGTTCGGCTCGAGTGTGGAGCACGTTGAATACGACGCGCAGCAAGGTCATTACGTGGTGCGCGGGCGGCACGTGCGCACCGGCCAGCGGTTCATGCATCGCGCCGCGCGCCTCGTGATCGGTGTGGGTTCCGTGCCGCAATTGCCGCCGTGCTGCGGCGAACTGCGCGAGCGCTGCATCCATAGCGCGCATTACGTGGCGCGTAAAGCCGAGCTGCAGCAAAATCGTTCGATCGCCGTGATCGGCAGCGGCCAGAGCGCAGCCGAGATCTTCTATGACCTGCTCAAGGAAAGCGACGAGCACGGCTACACGCTCACGTGGATCACGCGTTCGCCGCGTTTTTTCCAGATGGAGAACACGAAGCTCACGCTGGAAATGATCTCGCCCGACTATATCGACTACTTCTATAACCTGCCGGACGGCGTGCGAGAAAACATCATCGCCAAGCAGGACAGCCTCTACAAAGGCGTGAACGCCTCGCTCATCAACCAGATCTACGACCTGCTCGACGACCGCCGCAGCCGCGGCAGCAACAGCGCGCGTCTCATCACCAATTCCGAGCTGAGCGCCTGTCATCACGACCGCATCGACGACTGCTTTCACCTGCGCTTCGTGCAGCGCGACGAGGGCGTGCAGTACACCCATGTCACGGACGGCGCGATCTTTGCGACCGGCTATGGGCAGAACGTACCCGGCTTCATCGACGGCATTCGCGCCCGCATCCGCTGGGACGACAAGGGGCGCTACCGGCTCTCGCGCAACTACGCGATCGACGTGAGCGGGCGCGAGATCTTCGTGCAAAACGCGGGGCTCTACAGCCACGGCCTCACCAACCCCGACCTCGGCATGAGCTGCTATCGCAACTCCTGCATTCTGCGCGAGCTGACCGGCGTGGAGCACTACAAGATCGAGCGGCGCATCGCGCTGCAGGACTTCTCGGTGCCCGACACGGAAGCGTTCGTGAAGATGCCGCTGGAGGCGCAATGAAGCTGCGCAGCACGATCATCCTGATGACGACCTTCGCCGTCGTCAGCGATGCGATCCTGATTCCGTTCTACCCGCAGTTCTTCGCCGCGCGCTATGGCGTCACGAGCCCCGTGCATGCGGGCGCTTACGTGGCGTTCATCTCCATTGTCGTGATGCTCACGCTGCCGCTCTGGGCGCGCATTGCGAAGCGCCTCGACGCCATGCATCTGCTCGTCTATACGCAGTGCGCCGCGGGCGTGCTTTCGCTCGCGAGCTATTTCGCGGCGACGGTGCCGCTCTTCTGGGTGCTCTCGCTCGCAATGTTCATGTGCAAAAGCAGCTATCTGCTGATGTACCCGTACATGATGCGGCTCGAAGCGAAAGAATCGCATGCGCATACCATCGGCGTGCTTTCGGTGGTGGTGCACTTCGGCGCGATTGCGGGCGCGGTGGCGGGCGGCTTCGTCATGCAGGTCTGGGACGCGCATCACTGCATCTTCGCGATGGCCGCCGGCGACTTCGTACAGATGGCGATCTGCCTTGCGCTGATCCGCACGCATGGCATTGCGCGGCGCTGCCGGTTCGCGGGCGATGCCGATGAAGCACACGTCAAGCCGGGTCTGCGTGCGCGCATGCCGATCCTGCGCCTCGCACTGCTCATGCTCGCGTTCGACTTCTGCGTGTATCTCATCCGACCGTTCATGGCGTCGTACTGGCAAGCGGTCACCCACGCGCCTGGCGAGCTGGTTCCAGGGCTCGTGTTTGCCATACCCGGCATGGTCGCGCTCGTCGCGCTGCGCCTGAACAAGCGCCTCGCCACGCAGGGCAAGCGAGTGCCCGACCACATGCTCGCGAACCTGCTGCTGTGCACCGCCGGCATGCTGCTGCAAGGCGTGGAGGCGCCGCTGTGGATCGTGGTGGGTCGCGTGATGTTCGGCTGGGCGCTGTTCCAGATCGTCGTGAAGCTCGACGTGACGATGTTCGCACTGAGCACGCCCGCCTCGTATGCCGCCGACTACAGCGTCATTAACTTCTTCCAGAACCTTGGCGTGCTGCTGGCCTCGTTCGCGGCCGGCGCCATTGTCGACGAAGCCGGCTTGCGTGCGCCGTTCTTCGTGGCGTCCGTGGGCCTCGTTTTCACGGCGTTCGCGAGCGTCTGGCTGCTCGCCGGGCCGCGCGCCCAGGACGCCGCCCTTTCCAACCCAATTACCGAAACAGGAGTCACCGCCCGTGCGAACTGAAATCGCTGCCGACGAAATCGCGCTGCGTCATGTCCCGGCTGGACGCATGGCCGGAGCCGAGGCCTTTCACATCCGCCCGCTCGACGCGCAATGCGACGCGCCCGCGCTGCACCGCTGGTTCATCGAAGAACGCGCCGCCTTCTGGAACATGCGCGACAAGAGCGTGGCGGACGTGGCCGCTTTCTATCAGGCGATCGAGGACTCGGGGCACGCGCGCGCCTGGCTCGGCTTGCAGGATGACGTACCCGCCTTCCTGTTCGAAAGCTACGACCCGGCCCACGAAGAGATCGGCGAGCACTACGACGTGCGCGCGGGCGACCTCGGCATGCATCTGTTCGTCGGCCCCGCTGCCAGGCGAACATCCGGCTATACGCACCACGTGTTCGAAACACTCATGGCGTTCCTGTTCGAGCACCTTGACGCGCAACGCGTCGTCGTCGAGCCAGATGCGCGTAACGCACGCATCCACGCGCTGAATCGCGCGATGGGCTTCGTGTATACGAAGGACGTCGCGTTTCGCGAGAAGACCGCCTCGCTCGCGTTCTGCACACGAGCCGCTTTTTACGCTGCCATTAAGCAGGATCACTAAATTCCATAAGGACATCGCATCATGAATCACGTCGCAACTCAGGCTTCCATGCAACATGTTCCCCTCACGCCCCACGAGGCTACCGCCCACCTCACACCCGAGGTGTGGCAGCGCGCGAACCGCATGCTGGTGCGCAAGGCCATTGCTGAGTACGCGCACGAACTGATCGTCGAGCCGCAGCGCGTGGGCGATGCGCCCGGCGAGCACTACGCGCGCTATGCGCTGGAATCCGACGACGGCACACGCGTCTACACCTTCGATGCGCGCCTGCTCGCGCTGCGCCACTGGAGCATTCGCGCCGAAACCATCGTGTGCTCGCAGGACGGCGCGCCGCAACCGCTCGACGCGCTCGCCTTCATTCTCGACGTGAAAGCGCGGCTTGGCATCAAGGAGGAGATGCTGCCCATTTACCTCGATGAAATCAGCAGCACCCTGTATGGCGCGGCCTACAAAGCGGTGAAAGACGGCCCGGACACGGCCGAACTGCTCGATGCCGATTTTCAGGCGATCGAAACCGCGATGAGCGAAGGCCATCCGGGCTTCGTCGCCAACAACGGCAGGCTCGGCTTCGACGCGGGCGACTATCGTGCGTTCGCGCCCGAGGCG
The DNA here is from genome assembly GCF_026343935.1 of Paraburkholderia sp. CNPSo 3076. Taxonomy (NCBI): domain Bacteria; kingdom Pseudomonadati; phylum Pseudomonadota; class Betaproteobacteria; order Burkholderiales; family Burkholderiaceae; genus Paraburkholderia; species Paraburkholderia sp. CNPSo 3076. The sequence continues at coordinate 202,099 of NZ_JAPMAL010000005.1, forward strand.
GGCTCACCGCTCCAGATCGTCTGGCTCGCCGTGCACAAGGAGAACGCCGCGTTCCACAGCGCCGCCGACCTCGACTACGAACAGCTCATGGAAGAAGAACTGGGCGTGGAGACCATCGCGCGCTTTCGCTCGTTCGTCGAAGCGCGCGGCGTGGACTTTGCCGATTATCGGCTGATGCCGGCGCACCCGTGGCAGTGGTTCAACAAACTTTCGATCGCGTTTGCGAGCTACGTCGCGACCAACCGCATCATTTGTCTCGGCTTCGGCGAGGACCGTTATCAGGCCCAGCAGTCGATCCGCACGTTCTTCAATCTCTCTGACCGTTCGAAGCGCTATGTGAAGACGTCGCTCTCGATCCTCAACATGGGCTTCATGCGCGGACTCTCGCCGTACTACATGTCGGGCACGCCCGCCATCAACGACTTCATCAAGGGCCTCGTGGCGAGCGATCCGTATCTGCAGGACAAAGGGTTCACCATCCTGCGCGAAGTCGCGTCGATCGGCTTCCGCAATCGCTATTACGAAACGGCCGTCCAGGTGGATAGCCCCTACAAGAAGATGTTTTCGGCGCTCTGGCGCGAGAATCCACTCAGGCTCGCGGGCGACCGCCAGCGGCTCATGACCATGGCCGCGCTGCTGCATACGGACCGACATGGCGCGGCGCTGCTGCCCGCGTTGATCGAAGCTTCGGGGCTCACGACGCAAGCCTGGCTCGAGCGCTACATGCAGGCGTATCTGGCGCCGCTCGTCCATTGCTTCTACGCGCACGATCTCGTGTTCATGCCGCACGGCGAGAATCTCATCCTCGTGCTCGAAAACCATGTGCCTGTGCACGCGATCATGAAGGACATCGCGGAAGAATCTGCCATCCTCAACAAGGACGCGCCGCTGCCGGAAAACGTCAAGCGCCTCGCCGTGGACGTGCCCGAGCGCGTCAAGCTGCTCGCGATCTTCATCGATGTGTTCGACGGCTTTTTCCGCTACATGAATCAGATACTCGTCGAGCACGGTTGCTGCACGGAAGACGTGTTCTGGAACACCGTGGCGCGCTGCGTCGCGCGCTATCAGGACGAGCACCCGCAACTCGCGCGCAAATACGCCGAATACGACCTCTTCGCGCCCGAGTTCCTGCACTCTTGCCTGAACCGTCTGCAACTGGGCAACAACCTGCAGATGGTCAATCTCGCCGATCCCGCGGGCAATCTGAAGATGGCGGGCAATCTGCGCAATCCGCTGGCAGGCAGGCGCGGCGTGCCGCGAGACGCCGCGCAGGCTAGTGGCATGAGCGCCGAAGCGGTCGCGGCATAAGCATGGCGGCGAACTGCGCGCTCGACGACATGCTGCATCTCGCCGCGCGGCTCGTGCCGGGGTTGCAGGGCGTGGTAGCCGCGCGCCCCGCGCAAGGCATCGTGCATACGCGCCCGGCACCGCCCAGCGGCGGCGCCAATCGCGCTGCGCTCGATGCGCTCCTGGCCTTCTGGTCGCGCACCTATCCCGAAGCGGGCCGCCCTTACTGGTCGTCGCGCTGCTGGGGCATCCTGATCTGGCAACCGCTCTACTTGAGCGTGATCGGGGTGCATGCGGCTGGCGTCTCGCTGTCGCTGGCGGACATCGCGCAGCCCGTTGCCGAGGGCTGGACCCGCGAGGTCCGCATACGCGATCACGAACCGGCGCAGGGCGACATGCACGCGTTGATCGCGCACGCCGCGCGCGAAATCGTCTCGTGCTGCGAGCAGATGCACGACGAGTTGATGCCGGTGATCCGCCTGAATCCAGCATCGGCGCGCGGTACACAAGCCGACGTGGTGCTAGCCGCACTGCTTGCAGCACGCAAGGCGCGGCCCGAATGGAGCGACGCCCAGGTCGAGGCGCATGGCCGGCAGTGGCTCGCGGCGCTCGGCCTGCAAGGCTGCTCAGGCTATTTCCCGTTCTCGCGCACGGACGGCGCGAGCGCGCTCGCGCTGGAGCGCCGCACCTGTTGCTACCACTATCGCCGCCGCGACGGCGAACTCTGCAGCACCTGCCCGCGGCTCGCACAGCACGAACGCATCGTGCGCCTGAACGCGCAACACGAAACAGGATGAAACCGACCGATGAACGATATCAGTGACCTCGCGCATCTCGCGCTGCCGCCCGATACGGAGGAAGCGCACGGGCAATTGCCCGCGAGCGCCTATTTCGACGAGGCGCTGTTCGAGCGCGAGATGGCGCGTATCTTCGCGCACTCGGCGCTATACGTGGGCCACGAACAGTCGGTGCCCGAGCGCGGCGACTGGCGGCACCTGCCGCAGGACGAAGGCGGACGCGTACTGGTGCGCGGCGAGCACGGTGTGCAATTGCTCTCGAACGTCTGCCGCCATCGCCAGGCGCTCATGCTCGGCGGCATGGCCGGCAAAGTCGCTGCGACCGGCGGCGCCCCTGCGCAAGGCAATCTCGCCGCGAGCGGCGGCAACATCGTGTGTCCCTTGCATCGCTGGACGTACACCCCTGGCGGCGAGCTGATCGGCGCGCCCGAGTTCGAGCGCAAACCGTGCCGCAATCTCGAACGTTTCGAACTGCGAAATTGCCATGGCCTGCTCTACGAAGGGCCACGCGAGCCCGCGCGCGACATGGCACGCGTGTTCGCCCGCCCGGAGTTCGACTTCTCCGAGTACGTGCTCGATCACGTGGAAACGCATACCTGCCGGTACAACTGGAAGACGTTCATCGAAGTCTATCTGGAGGATTATCACGTCGCGCCATTCCACCCGGGGCTCGGACGCTTCGTGACCTGCGAAACGCTAGACTGGGAATTCGCCGAGACGTACAGCATGCAGCGCGTGGGCGTGCACGCCGCGCTTGCGCAGCCGGGTTCGGAAATCTATCGCGCGTGGCACGATAGATTGCTCGATTATCGCGGCGGCGAGGCGCCCGAGTTCGGCGCCATCTGGCTCGCGTATTTCCCCACGCAGACGATCGAGCTTTATCCGCACGTTCTCGTGGTCTCGACGCTATATCCGAAGAGTCCGCAGGAAACGCTCAACGTGGTGGAGTTCTACTACCCGGAAGAAATCGCGGCATTCGAACGCGAATTCATCGAAGCCCAGCGCGCGGCGTATCTGGAGACGATGATCGAGGACGACGAGATCGCCGAGCGCATGGACGCGGGACGACTGCGGCTCCACCGGCGCGGCATCAGCGACGCCGGGCCGTATCAGTCGCCGCTCGAAGACGGCATGCGCCATTTCCATGCGTGGTATCGGCGCGCCCTCGCGGGACCGCTCGGGTGAGCCATGCGAAACCGCGCAAGGCAGGCGGTTTCGCATTGGCGCGGCGAATGCAACGCACGCCCCGCGCCTGCTCGCCGCGTCAGGCGTCGGCCACTTCGCTCAGGCTGGGATAGTCCGTATAGCCTTGCGCGGCGCCCCCAAAGAAGCCGTTGCGATCCGCCGCGTTCATCGCCGAGTTGCGCTGCAGGCGGGTGACGAAATCCGGATTCGCCAGCACCATCTGACCGTAGGACTCCAGATCCGCCAGCCCCGTGGCCGCATCGGCGCCAATCTGTTCGCGCGGGCGGCCGGCCCGGTTCACGATCAACGCGCCCTTCCACAGCTTGCGAATGGCACCCAGCAGCGCCTCGTCGCCCTGATGCGCGATGTGCAGATAGGCGAGCCCCAGCTTGTCGAGTTCGGCCACCAGATAGTGGTAAAGATCGGCGCCTTGCGCGCCCTCGTCGATGCCCCACAGCGTCGTGCCCGGCGAGAGGCGGATGGCCGTGCGGTCCGCGCCGATTTCCCCGGCAATGGCGGCCGCGACTTCAAGCGCAAAGCGTGCGCGGTTTTCAATCAGGCCGCCGTATTCGTCGGTACGCGTATTGGCGCTCGGCGCGAAGAACTGCTGAACCAGATAGGCATTCGCGCCGTGGATTTCGACACCGTCCGCGCCGGCATCGACCGCGCGGCGGGCGGCGGTACGGAAGTCCTGGACGGTACGGCGGATTTCCTCGATGGTCAACGCACGCGGCACGGGAATGTCCTGCATGCCGCTGGCCGTGAACATGGCCGTGCCCGGCGCAATAGCGGAAGGCGCGACGCCCACGCGGTGGTGCCGCGTATTGTCAGGATGCGACATGCGGCCGGCGTGCATGAGCTGGATGAAGAGATGGCCGCCTCTCGCATGCACAGCCGAGGTGACTTTATTCCACCCGGCGACATGCGCGTCGCTATAAATGCCTGGGGTCGTGATGTAGCCCTGGCCATCTTCCGAAGGCTGCGTGCCCTCGGTGACGATCAAGCCAACGCTCGCGCGCTGGGCGTAATACTCGGCGGCCAGTTCGCCGGGCGTGCCGTCGGCCAGCGCGCGCGAACGGGTCATGGGCGCCATGACCAGGCGGTTTGGCAGCGTGTAACGCCCGACGCGCACGGATTCGAAAAGCTTGCTCATGATGATCACCTCGACTGGTTTGGATGGGTGCATCATCGCCTGCTTCACGATTGGGATAAATATGGTAATTTGGATATCATTGATCCGTCCATGGAGCAGTCAAGGTGGAACTACTGAACGATATGGCCTTGTTCGTGGAGGTCGTCAAAGCCAAGGGGTTTCGCAGTGCCGCCGACGCGACGGGCATGCCGAACTCCACCCTTTCACGCCGCATCAGCGGCCTCGAAAAGGCGATCGGGCTGCGCCTGCTGCATCGCACGACGCGCAAGATCGAGTTGACCGAAGCAGGCCAGATCTATTTCGAGCGCTGCAAGCGCATTGTCGATGAAGCCCGCCTCGCGCACGAGCAGCTAGGCGACATGGTCGCGCAGCCCAGCGGCCTGCTGCGGGCCTCGTTTCCGGTCGATTTCGCCGTCACTTACCTCGCACCCCTGATCGCCGAATTCGCCGGCCTGTACCCTGCCATCACTTTCGATTTCGAACTGAATCCGCGGCGCGTCGATCTGGTGAGCGATCCGTTCGACGTGGCGATCCGCATGGGGGAGTCCGAAAGCTCGCAACTGATTGCGCGTCCGCTGGCGTCGCTCACGCCGTACGTTTATGCGTCGCCGCGCTATCTCGAGCGCGCGGGCGAGCCTGGCAAACCGGCCGAGCTGGAACAGCACGAATGCCTGGGCATCCTGAAGGCCGACACGTGGACCTTGCACGACGTCAAGCGCACGAGCACGGTGAAGGTGGGTGGACGCTTCACGCTCAACAGCGTCGGCATGATCCGCCGCCTCGCTACGCTCGACATGGGCATCGTGCTGGTGCCGGAAGAAATCGTGGCCGACGAAGTGGCCAGTGGAGCGTTGCGGCGGATTTTGCCGCAGTGGCATGGCACGCCCACGCCGGTCTACGCCATTACGGAAACGCGTCTGCTGCCAGCCAAGACGCAGCGCTTCATCGAGTTTCTGCGGGAGCGGCTGGCGCGGTAGCAAGGCGCCGAGGCCAGATGAAGCAGCCCGACCGCGCGGTGGTGCGATGCGGGCGACCGTTCGAGCGGTCCGCAATGCCCCTGGGACATCCGCGAGCGGCAGTGTGGCCGCTCGCGAATGCGGGGAGGATACGGCACTACGGTTTAGAAGGCGACGTAGGCCGATATGGCAACGCCAGAATTGCCGTCGGTGTTCGGATCGTAATTGACTTACACAGTGCGGCCATAGAAGAACGGCATGCCGAAATCGAAGGCGACGCCCGTCATGATTCCGCCGACGTTTCCGAACGCGAAGCCACCGTCCTCGAACAAACTCAGAGCGTTGGCGATGCTAAGCCCAGCCGGAACGCTGGTGCCGTTGAACCCTGTGACGGAAGGCGTCCGCGACACCGTCGAAGTGGGGCAGTAGAAGCCGATCGCGAGCTTGCACATCGTCGCTGACGACGTGCTGTCGGGGAAGAACGCAGTCGGTTTCAATCATTGAGCTTTAGTTTGCCGAGGCGATCTCCGCCTCGATTATCCTGGCCGTTATCTTCGATCTGATAAACGCGCGTACGCACCGCGGGAAGCTCGGGCGGCTCCTTAGCGATTCCCCATGCGCTCAGCAGGCCTTCGAACGACGTGCCGGCCGGTGCTGTCCGTGGCTCGGGCAGAGGCACGCCGGTCGAGCGGTAGCGCGCGGTTCCTCGCGCACTCGCGCCCTTGTTGACGCGCTCGGCGGCGCCGTTGCGCATGGCGTAGCGAACGACATCCGAGGCTTCGCGTGAACTCATCAATCCCGACGCAGTAATTTCGCTGACCGACGCACTTTCGCGTTGCGCCAGCCAATGCAGCAGCGTGAGCGCACTAGCGTGAACCTTCATTACTGGCCTCTCCCGTCTTTGTCTTGTCCCTGTCCCCGGCGCTGACCACGCGACGCAATGGACGAATTCCGCATTCTCCGCAATGCCATAGCCTTATCCGCCCGCTGGAGTCGTGGCCGTGCCATCGGGTTTGAGTGCGGGGGTGAAAAGCGCGCGCGGGCGTGGGCTGCACGCGCAGATAGGCCATCGGTTTTGCATTCGTTTCAGTCCCCGCAGGCGCGGGCGGACGCGGTAACCCCGGAGCGGCTGGCACGCCGCGTGTTTGCATTCATATTTATCTGCTCATCCGAGGGTATCGGCAACCGTCAGACGAATCTTTAGCGCAAGCGATCAATTAATGAAGACCGCCTCTTTTGTAATAAGAATGAAGGCATCCGAAATTCGGTTAAATCAGCCACGGAAAGGTTTGGTCTGCCATCCCACATACTCGCGGGCCGCCGCTGGTCACAATCGACGCGGCCGCCCCGGGCAGCGGCGTACGATGCAAAACACATAAGCGCCTGACTGGCGCCTCGAGGCGACCGCAAAAAACAACGCGCAAGGGGTTCGAATGGAGTCGATCACATTTGGTCAGTGCGTGAAGGGCGCATGGCGCGATGGCTGGCGATACTTCCGCCACCGCCCCGTATTTGCGGTTTTGCTCCCGCTCTACGCGTGGCTGTCGTCGTCCGTCATGAACGGACTGCGCCCCGACAGCACGCCGCCGTTCCGGCTCCTCACCTATGTCCCGTTGGGCGTCTTCGCATTGATGGACAGCGCGCTATTTGCGCTTCTCGTCATGCACGCCATACGCTTCGTATTGCTTGACAATGATTCGCCGAAGGCCCAGCCGATCCCGGCGCCGAATTATTGGCGATTTCTTGGCTGCACCTGGGGACTGGCCATGCTCGCGCCGCTGCTCGTCTGCCTGACGCTGGTGCCCCTCTGCGTGGCCATGGCGCTGTGTGTCGGGCTGATGATCGGGCTCGCTCACACAGCGAAAATCGCGATTGTGCTGCATCCTGTCGAGGCGCGCATCCTGATAGCGATCGTCGGGGCAGGTGTCGTGCTGTTTGCCGGAGGCATCTTGTTTCGCGCTCACGCGGCTGAGCCTGCTGCACACGCATGTCGCCATAGGTGGCACGCTCAGGATACGGGAAGTCTGGACCGATACGCGCGGGCATTGCTGGAGCCTCTGGCTCATACAGTGGTGCGCCGGACTGCCAACGCTCGCGGCCTGGGCCCTGGTGGCCGCCTACGAACTCGCGTCGCGGCACCAAGACCTCGCTTCGCTCAACACGCTCAATACGTTCAGCGCGCCCACGACCGCGCTCTCCGCTTTCGGCGCGCTCTACGTTAGCGCGCCGTGTTCCGCCTGGCTATACCGGCGCTACGCCAACACCCTCAAGGCCAGCCCGGCCCGCTGAAGCCTCTCACGCTGCCGGGGCGCGCCGCGTGAACAGGCGCCGCGTCAGGTCGAACGCCACGAGGTTGCCAGAAACGACCAGCAAAAGCCCGACGACGGCGAGCAAGGACCAGCGGTAGCCCTCGTAGACCGTCGAAACCGCCAGCGCCACGATCGGGAACAAGACCGTGCAATACGCGGCGCGCTCGGGCCCGATCCGGCCAACCAGCGTCAGATAGGCCGTGAACCCGATCACCGATCCAGCCACGACGAGCCAGGCCAGCGCGCCGAGGTAGCGCGCATCCATTTCGAGCCTGAACGGCAATCCGGCAACGGCACTCCCGGCCACGAGCACCGCGGTGCCGATCAGCATGGCCCAGCCATTCGTGACGAGCGGATTGAGCCCCATCGACTGCATGCGGCTCGACAGCAGATTGCCCGTGGAAAAACACAGCGTGCCGAGAAACGCCACGGCGAGCCCGAGCCACGCGGTCTGATCGCCGATATGGCCGGCCATCTGCTGCAGGAAGAGGCAGACGATCCCGATCAGGCCCAGTACGGCGCCCCCCACGGCGGTGGGTTGCAGCGGGCGGCCCATGAAAATGCGCCCGTTGATCGAATTCAGCAGCGGCGCGGTCGAAAACACCACGGCGACGAGCCCGCTCGGCACGATATTCTCGGCATAGTAAAAGCACAGGAAATTGAGGCAGAACAGCGCGAGCCCCTGGGCGACGAGATAGCGCCACGCCGCGCGCGGCGGCCAGATCGGGCGGCGCATCACGCCCAGCAGCGCGAACACCAGGAGCGCCGCGAGCCCGAAACGCCAGGCGATCGAGACAGGCGCGGGCACGACGCCAAGCTGCCACTTGATAGCGATCCAGGTGGTGCCCCAGATCAGGACGGTGAGCACGTAGAGTAAAAGATTCATTGCCGGAAAGGACCTCGAGTCGATGCCCCAACTATGGCGCACGGGGGCGGCGCGGACTTGTCCAGAATTGCGCATTTCTTGCCTGCGCCCTGCCACGGCCAGCAACTGCGGGGGCGCGAGCGTATACTTTGAAAACCTGTTTTTGCAACCGCTTTGACGACCCCATCTCCGACTTGCCGCCCGCCGCCCCGACCATGAACGCCCAGGTGCCGCTTCCCGCGCCCGCCCTCGCCGATACGCCCTTTGGGCTGCATTCGGTGTGCCGCACGCTGAGCGCGGCCAATGCGACGCTGGAGCGCTTTGCCTGGCTAGGCGACCAGTTTGCGGCCGCTGTCTGGACGCGCGTCACGCGCGAGGCCGAAACCGTCTATGACCGGCCGGGCCATCACACGCTGTCGTGCTATCTCGATGGCGGCTATCGCACCGAGCGGCAGAAGCTGCCCGGCGTGTACGGCGCGCCAAGCCGCCTGTGCGCGCTGCCCGGCGACCATGAATCGCGCTGGTGGGTGCGCGGCCACATGCATTTCATGCATCTGTATTTCCTCCCCGAGCACTTCACACAGCGCGCGGTGCGCGAACTCGACCGGGAACCGCGCGAACTCACGCTGGCCGATCGCACGTATTTCGAAGACGAGCGCATTGCCGTGCTCTGCCAGGCGCTGGCCAACGAGAACTGGGCCGATCCAGACGGACTCCTGCGCAGCAACGAAACGGCACACGAAGTGCTGAGCCTGCTGCTGCGCAGCCAGGGCGTGCGGCGCGCAGGCGCGGCCCTCAGGGGCGGGCTCGCCGTATCGACACGGCGGCGCCTGCGCGACTATATCGACGCCCACCTGAGCGAGACACTGACGCTCGGCGCACTGGCCGATGTCGCGTGCCTTTCCGAGTATCATCTCGCGCGCATGTTTCGCGCCTCGTTCGGGCTGCCGCCGCATGCGTGGATCGCGGCCCAGCGTCTGGAGCGGGCCCGCTTGCTGCTGCGCACGACCGCCCTGCCGCTCGCACAAATTGCGGCAGAGTGCGGGTACGCGAACGCGAGCCACTTCAGCCATCGCTTTCGCGACGCGTTCGGCGCCGCACCGAATGTCTATCGTCAAGCATTCCTGAAGTAGTCGTATGTCCCTCGATCCCGTCCGTGCGTGGCCCCATGTTTTGAGGCACCACTGGGTCTTGTCGCGTCTACCGGGCCTGCCTATCGTGACGTCATGCCTTCGACGTTCACTGCAAAGAGCCCGCCATGTTCAGAACCATCGTCGAACAGACTTCGCGCTTTAGCGCGATTGCCCCCTTGTCGCCCGCTCTGCGCGCAATCTTGCGCGGCGTCGCCATTCTGGTTGCGGCAGTCATGGCGCTCATGTTCGGGCCAGACAGCACCCGCGCCAATCTTGCGCTGTGTCTTGCATCGCAGTCCGAATCACATTCGAAGAGCGGAAAGATCGATTCGCACAGCACCCAGTCCGCCCAGTCCCTCGCAATCGAACGTTGCCTCGACTAGCCGCGATGCTCCACCAGCAAAAATCCCCCATACGGCCGAGGCTTTGTCACAATGGGCGCTACGCGCCGGCAATGAGGCGCCTTGTCAAAGGAGATCGTGATGGCGGAGCTTGTGACTTGCCTGTGGTTCGATGAAGGTAGAGCACGCGAAGCGGCGGAGTTCTATGCCGCGACGTTTCCGGACAGCCATGTCGGGGCTGGCCATGTTTCCCCGATACCCGGCATCGGCGCGGGGGCGGAACTGGTGGTCGAATTCACGGTGCTCGGCCGGCGCTTCGTGGGCCTGAACGGCGGCCCCAACTTCCAGGCGAACCAGGCCGTGAGCTTCATGGTCGAGACCCACAGCCAGGAAGAGACCGACCGCTACTGGAACGCCATCGTCGGCAACGGCGGCGAGGAGTCGGACTGTGGCTGGTGCAAGGATCGCTGGGGATTTTCGTGGCAGATCACGCCGAAGCGCCTGCTCGAATGCGTCTTCGGTGCCGATCGCGAGGCCGGCAAGCGCGCGATGGAAGCGATGATGACAATGCGCAAGATCGACATCGCCGCAATCGAGCGCGCCGCTGCCGCAAAGTAAGCAGCACACCGGAGTCCTGCAGTCGCCATCCCGTTGCCGCATAGCTGGCATGCGGATGGCGCCAGCATGGCGTGCGCGTCATATCAGGCGCATAAAGCGCCAGGCAAACCGCGCGCAAGGAACGATACCTGCGAGATGCCCTCGTACGCACAAGGGCGGCGCGACGATACGTGAGCCGCCGCCCGGCCATTCATCGAGCGGTCGACGCCAGCCTGAGCGGCGCCGCCGCGATGCTTGCGAGGGCACCATGGCGTCTCGCCAGGGGCGTTCGATCGAAGTCGACTTTTTCCGCGGCGTCGTGCTGATCGTGATCGTGCTCGATCACATTCCGGGCAGCGCCTTGTCGCAGCTGACGATGCACGCTTACGCGCTGTGCGACTCCGCCGAAGTGTTCGTGTTTCTCGGCGGCTACGCGTCGGCCGCGGCCTTTGTGGCCGTGCGCACGCACCGTGGCGTGAGCGCCGCGCAAGGGCGCTTCCTGCGCCGCAGTTGGGAAATCTACCGAGCCTATCTGCTGACCGCCGTGCTCACGCTGCTCCCGGGCGCGTTACTCGCGCTCCCGCACCTGAATCCTGCTGCCGCCGACCTGAGCGGCTGGGCGTCGTTTGCCACGCATCCAGTGCGCGAAACCTTCCACGTCGTCTTGCTCGCCCGCCAGCCGTATCTGTCGAGCGTGCTGCCAATGTATGTCATATTGGCGCTGTGCGTGCCCGCGGCCGTGCCCTTCGCCCGCCGCGCGCCACTCGCCACTCGCCGCGCTGATCTGCAGCCTGCTGCTTTGGGCCTTCGCGCCGCTGCTGGCTGCGCTCGTCGGCGCGAGCACGTTCGCGAACTGGCCGTTCAACCCATTTGCGTGGCAGTTGATGTTCGTATTCGGCATGCTCTGCCGGCTGCACCCGGTTCCGCCCGGCTTCAAGACCTCGCAAACCTCGCGCTGGCTGGTACGATGCGCGTTCGCCGCGGTGGTGCTGTTCGCGGCGGTTAAATGGTTCGTCCTGACTCAACCCATACCTGGGACAATGAAACAGCATCTGGCCTTCGCGCGCGTCGTCAACTTTATTGGCATTGCCATGGTGGGGGCGTATTTCGTCCATCGCGGCACGATCGCGCGGATCGCCGCGCGCGTGCCCGCCGTCGTGACCGTGGGCCGCACGGGGCTCGTGTGCTTCGTCGGCGGCACGCTGATCTCTGTGATCGTCGGAACGGCCACGCCACACGCGCTGCACCGTGCGGCCGCGTTCGTGGCGGCGCCGGCCGGCGCCATCGTCGCGATCGGCGCGACGCTCATGCTCGCCCGGGCCTGGCGCGGCACGCTCGGGCGCCAGAAGGAGAAGGCCCGTGCGCGCGTCAACGGAGCCGGCCGCGGATGATACGACGGGGCACGCGCGCACTCGAATCCCTCAAGGCGATCGCCATCGCCACGCTCACGCTCATCGCTAGCGGCCCCGCTTTCGCCCAGCACACGCCTTCGCTGCCGCTGCATTGCACCGACCTTGCCGGCGCGCTACTGCCGCCCGCGAGCATCGGCCTGCCGACCAACGGTGCGCTCGTGCAGAGCGCCGCGATGATCTCCGCGACCGCCACAGGCAATCTCAACGGCGACTTCTGCCGCTTGACCGGCGTGATCCGCGCCCAGAGCGCCGGGACGCCGGACATCCGCTTCGAAGTGAACCTGCCGAGCCGCTGGAACGGCCGCGCGCTGCAATTCGGCGGTGGCGGCTACAGCGGCGTCGTGGTGACGGGAACCGGCCCGATGCGCTTCTCGCCCGACCGCGCGCCGCTCGCGCGCGGCTATGCGACCTTCGGTGACGATTCAGGCCACAACGGCACGTCGTCGGAGGCCAACTTCGGACTACTTGAAGAAGCCGTGACCAACTTTGGCTACGCGCATCTGAAGAAGGCGCATGACGTTGCGCTCGCACTGATCACGCTGGGCTATGGGCGGCCGCCGGAGCACATGTATTTCGCGGGCGGCTCGACGGGCGGCCGCGAAGGCTACACCGTGATCCAGCGCTATCCCGACGACTACGACGGCGTGATCGCGAATTCGCCCGCGCTGAACTTCTCGGGCGTGCGCCTGACAGGCGTCGTGGTGGGCCAGCACGAATACCGCACGCCGGGCGGTTATCTGTCGCCGCAACTGCTGGAGCATGTGTACGAGCGCGTGATGCAGGTATGCGATACGCTCGACGGCGCGGCGGACGGCCTTATCAGCGACGTCGATTCCTGCCGCGCGAAAGAGCCGGAGATCATCGACTCGCTGCGTTGCTCCTCACAGGATCAGACGGATCGCCAGCACGCCCCCGACGACTGCCTCACGCCGCCGCAGATCGCGACGCTGGAAAGCTTGCGCGACGGCCTGCGCCTGCCCTACGCGCTTGCCTGGAATACCGACACGTATCGCGGCTACAACGTCTTCCAGGGCACGCGCTTCACGAGCATGCTGGGTCTTGCGCATTCACCACAGCGGCTGACCCAGCTGGGGTTCGTCACCAATGGCTACCTGTACGCGCAGGGCGATGCCTACCTCAAATACTTCATCACGCACGACCCGACTTTCGATTCGACGAACTTCGACGTGATGCATCCCGGCCGTTACCGCGAGCGGCTCTTTACGCTGTCGACGACGATCGGCGCGATGAATCCCGACGTGTCGCGCTACATCGCACGAGGCGGCAAGCTCATCACCTTGCAGGGACTCGCCGACGAGGTCATCAGCCCGAACCAGACCATCGCGTATTACCAGGGGCTGGTGGGGCGCTACGGCGAAGAGCGCGTGGACAGCTTCATGCGGCTTTACATGGTGCCGGGCTATCAGCACGGCAACGGTGTGTTCATTCCATCCGTCGATCTGCTCGGCGCGCTCGACGACTGGGTCACGCGCGGCAGCGCGCCGGAAACGCTGTTCACGACCGACATTGCCCAGCCCACGAACGGCCGCACGCGGCCGCTGTGCCGCTACCCGGCGTTTCCGCGCTACTTGGGCAAGGGCAATCTGAATCGCGCGACCAGTTTCACGTGCGTGATGCCGCAATGACCCATGCGCGCTACGCGTCGCGCGCCCGGCTAGCGGCACGCTGAGGCAGCACCACGATGCAGCCGACGACAAAGATCACCAGCAGCGCGGACGCGTAAAAGCGGCTGAAGTGCAGGCCACCATCGGCGACAGGCTTGTCGAGCAGATCGCCCAGCGTCGCGCCGAGCGGACGCGTGAGCACGAACGCGAACCAGAAAATCGCCGTGCGCGACACGCGCGGCCACAACCACAGCAGCGCCACGACAACGAGACCCGCGCCGAAGATCGCAGCGCCGTATTCGTAGCCCACGCCAAGGCCACCGCGGTCTTCGCCCGCCACCCAGTCGCCCAGCGCGGTGCCGAGCGTTTGCGAAAACAGGATCGTAATCCAGTAAAACCACTCGACGCGCGGCGTCGCGACGCTCTCGATCGAAACCGTGCCTTCCACGCGGTACCAGATCGCGAGACTGGCCACGAGCAACAGGAGAATGATCGATACGCCGCCGGGATAGCCTACGCCGAGCGAGCGGTCGCAAAAGTCGGCGAGCGTCGTGCCGAGCGTGGTCGTGGCGACGATCGTCGCCCAATAGAGCCACGGGTAGAAGCGCTGTGCGCGGATCTGCGCCGCAACCAGCACGACGAAGCACGCGAGAAAAATGAGCGTGCCGACCAGATAGCCCAGATTCAGTGACATCGTCACCCAGTCACCGCCGGTTTCGCCGAGCGTGGTGCAAGCAATCTTGATGATCCAGAAGCCGAACGTCACGGCGGGGACCTTGCTGACCGCATCTTCGATGAGACTTTGCGTGGTGGTGGACATGAATACTCCTTGCGCCGCATGAGGGGCGGAACGAAACAACCTGGGACTATAAGCTGCCGTTGCTTAACTAAGCCTTAACCACGGCTGAAGATGCGCTAAACGCGAACCGTTGCCTGCGCATAAGCAAACTCTAAGGTTGGCTGCGTAGTCTGGGGACATGCGCCGTAGTGATCGGACTGCGCAAGAACGAATGAGCGTCTGCAAAACCGTTTTTGCAATCCGCACATTTTTTAGTCATCCGAATCAATTTTATTATTTGGAGTCGTACATCATGAAACTTCTACTTGCTACTGCTATTGTCTCGATCGGCGTCGTATTGTCCCCCGCCGTCTTCGCACAGAACACCGAACCCGCGGCACAAACCAGACAGATGCAGCAACCGGCAAACCCGCAGCACGCCAGCACGCAACGCACCGACGACTCCGGCTATGGGATGGAAAGCTCGGGCACGTCGAATGCCTCGGTGGCGCAAACGTCGCGCCACGGCGCATTCATGTCACACGAGGGCCGCAACGATCTGTTCGCGCATCATTGATGTGCGAACAGATCGCGCCGGCTGGCATGCCATTGGCCTGAAGCGCGGCACATGCGTGATTTCACCCGCCGCCGCGCCGCTTGTCGTGCGCCAGTTCGTTCGGCGGCATGGCGTCGCTTTCCTGCAGGGGTTCGCCGGCAAGGCGGCGCTTGCCGGCCTGATCGCTGGCGACACGCGACGTTTCTCCTTCTGCGTCATATTCGGCGGCAACCTGTTTTTCGGCGCGGCTCCAGTATTCATCCGCCCGACCTTCCGGCGCGCCGTCGTCTTCCCAGAGTTGATAAGCGCGTCGGCGAACGCGCTCTTCCCGTTGGTCATTCATGGTCATTCCCTCCGATGTGCGCGCGTAAGCAGTACTGCAACCGCGTGGCCCGGGTTGCCGATGGCGCGCTGCCTGTGCAGCGAGCAAACACGGTGCCCGACGCGTGCGTCATACTTACGCCACTCTCGTCGAATCCCTGTTGAAGAAGATCGCTCATGACCGAAACGAACACGCTACGTCCCTTCGCTTTCGTCCTTGCCGTCCAGGACCTCGAGCGCAACGCCGCCTACTTTCGCGACATGCTCGGCTTTCGCGTGGATTGGGCCGACTCGACCGACTGGCGCATCGTCGCGAGGGGCGACGTACGGATCATGCTCGGCCATTGCCCCGATGCGTTGTCCCCAGCGGCAACGGGAGACCATAGCGACTTTGGTTATCTGGAAGTCGACGACGTGAACGCGTTACATCAGGAAATCGTGCAGAAAGGGGCCATCGTCCTGCAGCCTCCAGTCGATCGCCCGTACGGCATGCGCGAATGCACTGTGGCCACACCGAATGGCCACCGGTTCGTAGTGGGTCAATCCATGGCTTGAGCAACGCTCGACCACAAGTGTTTCCTAACATCCGCACGCCCTATCAACGCGACACGGCGAAACCAATGCGCGCCGCCCAGCGGTGCTGATTGTAATCGAGAAGATCCTCGGCGTAGCCGTTGAAATAGTTGAGAAACAGATACCCGCCCCATGCATTGCCGAATAGCTTGGCGAGTGGGTATGTAAATTGCACATCGACGCTCCCATAGGTCGACCTCGTGCCCTTTCTCAGGGTCGTCGCGAGTTGCCAGCCGTCAGGGCTGCCATATTTGAACAGCAGATCGACATAGCCGCGATAGTGGGCAATATCCCCATTCGTCTCCTGGATGTGCTCGTAGGCGTAGATTTTCGGCTCGATGGTCAGGTGGTTGGCGTTGAGGTCGCCGAAATCCCAGATCGGCTTCACGTAAATGATGTCGACGCCGCGCGACCCGGGACCGGCGGTCCCGTTCGACTCGTGCTCGTAGCCCGACTCGATGCCCATCCGGGTGAACCAGTTGGTCCGCCACCCCGTGTCCTCGAGGTAGTAGAAAAGCGCGGGCATGTAGCTCGTATCGTGGAACGGCGACTCATCCCCGCGGATATCCCAGAGCGAAGTCTGCGTGTAGGCAAAATAGAGGTTGTCAAGGAAACCGCGTGAACGCGGATCGTCCGGCAAGACAAAGCGAAATTTGATGCTGATCTGGAATCTTGCGAGATCCGCATCGCTCGAGGACCAGCCGTCCGCGAAATAATTCGGCTGGTAGAAAGAAAGACGGCCTGCCAGGAAAGTGCCAAGCTCGGGCACGAGCGAATTCGAAGGCTTCACAGTCGAAGGCGGCATTTGTGCGGCGAGCGACTCGTTGCCCGCCATCGGCCCTTCGGCGGACCCAATGGCCAGCGGGGTGGATGCGGGCGCAACGGCCGCCGCGGTTGCAGGGGCTGGCGCGGGCGCATTCGCCGTGGCTTCGCGCGGCTTGCGCGTGAGCAGGACCACTGAAGGCGAGACGTCCACGCCGGGCACGTCCACTCGCACGGCGCCGCGCGCCCACTCGGGCCAGGGCGCGCGATAACTCACCGCCTTCATTTCGCCAGCCGCGAGCCGCACATGCTCGGGCGCACCGGATTCGCGCGTGAGCAGCACGGCCCTCGGCAACTGCTCACCGTTGGTGAGCGTAATGCTCAGGGTGCGCGGCACGTCGACCGAGGTGCCGATAGGCGTGTCGCCCGTGTAGACGATCGTCACCACGAGCGGCTCGTCGGACCTGGCCTCGCGCGGCGGCCGCATGATCGACACGGCGGCGCGGCTCGCAGGCATATAGCCCGCAAGCGTGGCCACGGCCAGTGTCAGGCACGCCAGCCTTGCCCAAGGCAGCCGGACGCCTTGTTCGGAACGGGAAGCGGAAATCCTGCAAGATGCCATTCGACTCTCCACGTTGCCTCCTTGTATCGCCAGAATGATTCGCCGCGCGGCGAATCCAGCCGATGCTTTTCTGCGAGTGAAGCGTGGTGCACTCGGGAATCGCGCCCTATTCCCTGTTATTCGCTGTTACATAGAGGATGCCGAAATTGCTTGCCGCCGCTGCTATGATCAAAACGGTTCGTTCCGACTTGCCGGCCATTGCCGGCGAATGCTTTTCGCGAGGGCTGACAATGAAACCTGTCCTGCTTGCGCTAGCCCTGCTCGGCACTTCCACGTGCTGGGCGCAGGCCAGCGCTCCGGCTGCGTCGTCGCATCAGCATCACGTTGAAACCGTCGACGACCGCGTGAAGGAATTGCATGCCGAACTGAAGATTACTCCCGCAGAAGAGGATCAGTGGGCGAAAGTGGCCGACGTCATGCGCAATAGCGCCAAAACGGTGGATGATCTGATTCAGCAGCGGCACGATAGTGCCCAGCAGCAAACCGCGGTGGAGAACCTTCAATCGTGGAACCAGATCGCCCAGGCGAATGCCGACGGCAGCAAGGCGATGCTCGATGCCTTCTCGGCACTTTACGCGGCCATGCCCGACTCGCAGAAGAAGCTTGCGGACGCCGCTTTCCGGCCCACTGAAGCGCACACGAAATAACCAGCCGCGAGCGCTGGCAACGCGCGCTCGCGACGGAGGATCGGCGATGAAACTCCGTGTGTTGAAGTTTGCATTCCTTTGTATCGCAACGACGCTGTGCGCGATGCAAACCGCACAGGCGCGTGTGAACGTCAATGTGGGCGTGGGCATCGGTATTCCGGGGGCGTTCTACGCGCCGCCGCCGCCCGTATTCTTCATGCATCCCGCCGCGCCGATGTGGCCGCCTCCCGTCGTGTATTCGCGCCACGGCTTTTCACCGTGGCACCGTCCTCCGCATTTCATGGGTCCGAGACACGTCCGGCATCCCGGCTGGGGACCGCCGCCGCCACGCTGGCGCTAGAGGCCCCCCTGCTCGACTACGCAGTAAACAAAAAAAACCACGGCTCGCGAAAGCCGTGGCTCACCTCACGCCTCAGCTGTATCAGGCGCCGAGTGCGGGATCGCTATAGCTCGGGCGGCCCGTCTCGACGTGGCCCGCAACGCGGCGCACGAACGTCGCATCGCTATCGACCGTGATCGTCAGGTCGTACCAGCCGTGCGCGTTGCGCAGGTCGAGATAGAGCTGCTCGGTGTCGCCGCCGGGCACGGTGCGCTGGATCTTCGTGCCCGGGTCATACGCGTTGACGATCGTGAACTGGCAGCGCGCGCCGCCCTTGTTCTCGAGGCGCAGTTGCAGGTTGCCGTTCGCCACGTCGTAGCCCTCGGCCACTTCGGGGCGCGCCGTTTCGTTGCCGCCGAACCAGCCCGTCTTGACCTGCGTGCCCGCGAAACGGCGCAGAAACCCGTTCGGCCCATGCACACTGAAGTCGTATGCGCCGCTCACGCCAATCGCGAACTTGTCCTGCAGATGCTTGCCGGCTTCGACCGTATAGGTGCGCGGCGCGTCGGTGCTGCCCGCCGTGTAGACGAGGAACACGGCACCGGCGCGACCCGAATTGACGAAGCGCGTGGTGACGTCGCCCGAGCCGGCATTGGCATCGAAGCGCACGAACAGCTCGTACGGCAGCGCGCGTGCGTTGCGCACGCCCGCTTCCTGCTTCGGCACGCTGCCCACGACCGGCGGCACCGGCACGTAGTCGGGATGACGGAGCTTGTCGGGCGGCGCATAGCCCGTCGTGGAGGGCAGCGCGGGAATCGCCGCGTTAGGCGTGGCGAAGTTGAATGCCGACGTGAGGTCGCCGCACACGGCGCGGCGCCACGGCGTGATGTTCGGCTCACGCAGGTCGTGATGCAGACCGAAGCGCTTCTCGATGAAGCGGATCACGGAAGTATGGTCGAACGTCTCCGAGCACACCCAGCCGCCGCGCGACCACGGCGAGACGACGAGCATCGGCACGCGCGGTCCGAGGCCATACGGGCCGCCCGCGTACGTGCTGCTGCCCGGAAAAATTTCGTTCGTCGTGTCGACGGTCGAGAGGCCGTTCGCGCTCGAAGCCGGCGGAAACGGGGGCGCCAGGTGATCGAAGAAGCCGTCGTTCTCGTCGTAGTTCACGAGCAGCACGGTCTTGCTCCAGAGGTCCGGGTTCGACGTGAGGATCTGCAGCACCTGGTCGACGTACCACGCGCCATAGTTCGCGGGCCAGTTCGGATGCTCCGAGTACGCCTCGGGCGCAACGATCCACGAGACCTGCGGCAGCGCGTTGTTCGCCACGTCCTGCTTGAGCACATCGAAATAGCCGCCGCCCGCCAGCACGTTCGTGCCCGTGCGTGCGCGGTCGTACAGCGGATTGCCGGGCTGCGCATTCTGGTATTGATGGAAATACAGGAGCGAGTTGTCGCCGTAATTGCCGATGTACGGATTGTCGCCCGTCCAGCCCCATGAGCCCTTGGCGTCGAGGCCTTCGCCCGCGTCCTGATAGATCTTCCACGTGATGCCCGCGCTCTGCAGGACTTCGGGATACGTGGACCAGCCATAGCCGGCTTCCGCGTTGTCGATCACCGGGCCGCCGCCGCTGCCGTCGTTGCCCACCCAGCCGGTCCACATGTAGTAGCGGTTCGGGTCGGTCGCGGTCATCGTCGAGCAGTGGTACGCGTCGCAAATCGTGAACGCGTCGGCGAGCTGGTAGTGGAACGGAATGTCGTCGCGCGTGAGGTAGGCCATCGTGGTCGTGCCCTTGGCAGGCACCCACTGGTCGTAGCGGCCGCCGTTCCAGGCGGCGTGCGTCGTGGTCCAGTCGTGCGGCAGATCCTGGATGAACTGCAGGCCCAGGTTGGCCGCCGTGGGATGGAACGGCAGCACTTCGCCCGCACCGGCCGCGAGCGGCTGGTTCCACACCGGCTTGCCGGTGGGCAGCGTGATCGCGCGCGTGTCGCCGAAGCCGCGCACGCCGCGCAGCGTGCCGAAGTAATGATCGAACGAGCGGTTCTCCTGCATGAGGATCACGATGTGCTCGACATCGCGGAGACTCCCCGTGCGATTGTTCGCGGGAATCGCGAGCGCATTGCGGATGCCCTGCGGCAGCATCGTCAGGGCGGTGGCCGAACCGGCGCTCATCGCGGCGGTGCGGAGAAAGTCACGGCGGCTTCTCGAGGTCATCTTGTGGTTTCCATCTTCAGGTTGAGAAAGGCACGCACGGCACGCCGCCTTGACGGGCAGCAGGCGGCAACGCCGCGCGGCCGGGTACGTCAATCGGCTGTGTGGATGACAGGTGTGACAAGCGGTTCGATCTGCGCGGCTTGTGTGTCTTGCGCGCTGCCGCCGGCGGGTGGCTTCGCCGGCGAGCGTACGGCGTTCGCGGGCAAGGCTACGCCGGCGTTTGCCATGCTGTTCGCACTATCTGGGAGATTCGATGCGCTCGCATCCGAGGCCAGCGTGAATGCATTGGCGAGCGGCGGGCTCTGTGGGTTGCTGCCTGGCTGCGCCTGCGCGAGTTCGCGTACAGCGTTCGTGGTGAGCGCGGCGCGCGCGTCGCTATCGCGTGCGCTGCATGCGCCAAGCGCACACAGTGCGGCTGCGCATGCAAGCAGCATGGCGGGCGCACGCATCGTCGTGAATGCAGCGGGCAGGCTCAAACGTCTGCGCGACGCGCCTTGCCATGGCAAGCGCGCCGGCGCGGATTCGACCGTCATCGAAGTCTCCGTCCAGATAGAGGCACAACAACGGCTCGAGGAGCGGCCCGAGCGGGGCCTCGCGCGCAGCACAGGCAGCGGCGAGGCAACGCCGAAGCATAGCGAAGCCGCTTTTAAATTTTGTGACGGCGCGTGAGGCCGCTCGCATGGCGGCGCAAGCGGATCAGCCTGGCGCGTTGCGGATCTGCAGTTCCGGGTATCCGGTCGAGGAATCGAGCTCTCGTGAGAAACGATGGCCGGGCAGCAGCACTAGCAGCAGTTCCGCCGTGGTGCGCACGGTGCAGCCGCGCGCGACGTGGCCGCCCAACACGCGGCCTTGCGCGTCGGAGACGGACATGTGCAGGTGGGCGCCATCGGGCGACACCGAGCCCGCGAGCGTGAGGATTTCGAGGTCGCCACGCAATTCGGTCGGCGTTTCGGCGCCGGCGAATCGCAACTGCGCGACGCTCAGGCTGCCGACGCCCTGAATGACGAACGCCGCATGCGAGGCTTGCTGGCCCAGCAAGCTTTCGACGGCGACGCGCAGATCGTCGCCGGGAGACAGCCGTACGGGATGGATTTGCATGCTGGCCTCGGGGTAGTCGTATCCGGCACAGGTTAGGCCGGGACGAAGCATGAGGCAAGCCGCGACATGGGCAACGGCCCGCTCGAAGCGGGCCGCCCTTGAATTCGCGCCTTCACGCACCGATCACGGATGCGCGTAGATAGGACCCAGGCCGGGAATGTCGTGAGGCGCCGAAGCCGTGCCCGCGCCCGCTGCCGACGAACCATTCGCCACGCCGCCGAACGCCGATGCCGCCGCGGCATTCTGCGCACTCACCTTCGCTTCAGCGGCCTCGATATGCTGCGGATAGTCGTTGTAGTCGGCCGCCGGGTTGTAGCCGGCCTGTTGGAGTTGCACCAGTTCGGCGCGGACCTGGGCGCGCGTGAGCGGCTCGGCCGACTGCGCGAAAGAGACGACGGGAACGGCGACGACAGCGGCAACGATCAGCGACTTGATGAGTTTCATGGTATCCACCTGTAAGCAATGAGTTATGTCGGACCACGATTGCGTGGCTCGTGCGTCCAGTCTTTTCGATGTCTGCCTGGTGACGTCGCTGACTGGCATGGGTGTATTTGAACTCCCGCACGTATCCCGCTTGTTTCCGCGAACCCCTGCTTTTGCAAGCCTCCTTGTCCGTAGCCACGGTGGATACACAACGATACAAAACCCTCCCTACTCCCGCATTACTCCCGCATTTCGCTCAGCGACACCCCGTTCGGACGCAGGCGCAGGCGCGTATCGATGCGTTGCCACGGCAAATCGGCGGGGTCGGCGGCCATGGGGCCAGGCGCCTTCGCCACGAGATGCGCCGAGGCTATGGCGTCGAAATCGGCGCGATAGTGGACCGAACTCTTGTTCACCAGAATCTTCATCCGCTCCGGTTGGATACCCGCCGCGCGATACAGATTGCGGTCGAAAATCTGCATCTTGACCGAGCTGACCGCGATCCGCACGCCGTCGATGCGCAGGCACGCCCGCGACGATCGACGACCTGCTTGCGTGGCCGCTCGCGTTGATGCCGGGCACTTTCGGCATCGGCCATCTCGCGAACATGCTGGCGTTCGCGGAAAACATCGAGATACGCGCGACGCTCACCACGAATTCGCTTACCGCGCTCAAGCGTTTTGTCGCCGTGGAAAACTTCGCGACGCTGATCGGCGAATTTGCCGCCTCGCGCGAGATCGAGGCCGGCGAACTCGTGACCGTGCCGATCGATCACGCGCTCTTTCAAGGCACGAAGGCGCGCGTGCTCGTGAAGTCGGGGCGGCCGCTCGTCGCGGCCGCGCATGAGTTGCTCGACTGGATCCTGCAGCGCATGACGATGTTTCAGCCGGAGGGATAAAGGCGGGCTCAACTCGGGTGCGCCTGCGCGCCGTCACCCGAACCGCACGCAATACACCGGCGGCAAATGCGCCGAAACGAGCCGCCAGTTTTCGCCGCCGTCGTCCGAGGTCCAGAGCGCGCCCGTGGTCGAGCCCATGGCGAGGCGCGTGCCGGATTCGTCGATGTCGAGTCCGTGCCGGTACACGAGGTCGTATGCCGGTGCGCTCGGCAAGCCGTTCGAGAAGCGCTCGAACGTGCGCCCGCCGTCGCGCGTGCGCGTGACGACGAACTGGCCATTCACGGGAACGCGGTACTGGTCTTTTTGCGCCGGCACGAACCACGCGGTGTCCGGCTCGCGCGGATGCACAGCGACCGCAAAACCGAAACTCGACGGCTGCGCTTCTATGCGCCGCCAGTGCGCCGCGCCATCGGTCGAACGGAAGATCGCGCAGTGATGCTGGGTCCACAGCACATCCGGATTCGCCGCGCATTGCACGACGCGGTGCGGGTCCTGCGCGTTGGGCTCGCCGCGCCGCTCGGGCGGCATGTAGTCGGCTTCCATGCCTTCGGCAGTGAGGCGCCAGTTCGCGCCGCCGTCGACCGTCTGCCAGACGCCGCCGCACGACACGCCCACCGTCACGTGCCGGCTGTCGCGCGGATCGACCATCACCGAGTGAATGCCTGGCGCGTCGTAGCCGCCGCCCGCCCATTCGCGCCGCTCCGGGCGGTCCCACAACGGACGGTTGAGTGCCCAGCTGTCGCCGCCGTCGGCGGAACGGAACAGGCCGCCAGGGATCGTGCCCGCCCACAGCACGCCCGGCTCGTCCGCGCCGCCCGGTTCGAGCGACCAGATCTGCTGGAGCGACCACGGCGCGGGCAGGCGGCCCAATGCGTCCGGTTCGCTGGCCTGAATGTCGTCGGCCGGCTGTGGCGGATAGACGGGGACCGCGCATTCTTCCCAGTCCGCCATGCCCGCACGCCGGCGATGCAGCTTCACGCCGAAGTGGCCCAGATTGAGTGCGGCATAGAGCGAGCCGTCGCGCGCGTCGGGCATCACCATGCTCACCGGCTCGCCGACGAATTCAGGTTCGCCGATTGTCCAGCCGCCCTCTCCATCGGCTTCCAGAACGAACAACCCCTTGCGGGTTGCGACCAGCAGTCGATCGCTCATCTCGCGTGCCCTCCTGTCGAGCCAAAGTCGGCGCTCTGGTCCCATGCAAAGCTGCGTCTCATCCGCCGGACAGCGCCTGCACGACGTACACCCGGCTCTGCTCGCCGAGCGCGTCGCTCAAATGCTCCCGGTCGCGTAGCCGAACACCGTCCACGAACACCGCCAGATGCTTACGCAACGCGCCCTGATCGTCGAGGATATAGCCGCGCAAACGCGGCTGCTCGGCAAACACGGCATCGAACGCTTCGCGAAGCGTGTGCGCGTCGATCTCGCGCTCGGGCGTCGCGACGTGCCGCTGAATCGAAGCTGCGAAGAAAAGGTGCGCCATGGCGGGCCGGCGGTGCGGAAGTAGCCGCATCCGCCGGTTCTGTAGTGTAGGCCATCCACCGTGGGCGTCGAGTCGTTGGCACGCGCCGAAGCCGAAGTTCCGCGGTGCAGCGCAACACGCGCGGCGTGGCCCGTCCAGGCCCGCCGGATCCAAAGCCAGCCGTTACGGCGCGCTGCCTTCGGGCTTGGACTTGCCGTGCAGGCACGGTGTCGGCAGACGCATGCGGTACAGGGAGATCGCCTGGATCGTGAGCACGCAGAGAATTGCTGTCCCGTAGGCCGCCAGCAGGTTCCAGTGCGTGAGCGTGAGGCTCAGCACGAAGAAGAACGACGCGAAACCCAGCAGTCCTGTGGTCATGCCGCGCATCAGTTGCTGCGCCGCTTCATGGCCGATCAGACGGTGCGCGAACACGGCGAGGATGATCGCCATGAACGGGAACGACGCGAGCACGCCGCTCGGCTCGGGCCCGACGTAAGGCGCGATCAGTGTCACGCTCACCACGAGGCCGGCAATGAGCATCATGCGCGACGGTAAATCCCACCACGGCGGCGTCAACCGCACCGTCCTTGCCGGCTTGTTGGGAATCAGGTTGAGCGCGAGAGCGATGGCCAGAATGGCGAAGAGATAAAGACCGTTGGCAGGCAGCGCGCTCCATTGCAGCACGAGGGCCACGAGAGCGAACGTCGCGCCTGCACCCGCCAGCGCCAACTTCCACCCGCGCGTCGCGAGCCGGCAATAGACGACGCAAAATGCCGCCTGCGCAGCTGTTGCGACGAGGGAACCCGCCGTGGCTTGCGCGGCGAACGCCGCTCCGTGCTCGAGCGCGAGAAAAACCGAGACCGGCCCCGAGGTGAGCGGCAGCCCCACGAGCAAGCCGCCAACCGCTTCGCCCCAACGGCGAGCAGCGAGACTGGCGGCCAACAGCAACAACGGCGTAAAGACGAGTTTGAAAAGCAGAAGATCCATGAGGAGCGACGCAATGCGGAGAATGCCAACTGTCAGGAATGCGCCGCGGGCATAGCACTGGTTACGTTACGTCCTGCGGCTTTATGCCCATATTGAATGCCGTCAACGTGTCTGACAAACCATTTGTCGTCATATAATGTGTGAGCAAAACTCACACGTGCGTCACGCACCCAGCTCCATGTTCGACCGCCTTCCCCCGCTGCAAACCCTGCGCGCCTTCGAAGCCACCGGGCGGCTCCTCAGCATGACGCTGGCGGCGCAGGAACTGCACGTCACGCATGGCGCGGTGAGCCGGCACATCAAGACGCTCGAAAACCATCTGGGCGTGGCGCTGTTCCAGCGGCTCACGCGGCGCATCGTTCTGACCGAGGCAGGCGCCGAGTTCCTGCTGGCCGTGAACCGCGCGCTCGCTGAATTGACCAAGGAGTCCGAGCGCCTGCGCACGCACGACAGCGTCACGCGTCTGAAGATCAATGCCAGCGTGTCCTTCGCGAACCGCTGGCTCGCGCCGCGCCTGCATCGCCTCAAGACACGCCATCCGGAACTCGACGTCCACCTCGACGTGACCGACAAATACGTCGATCTCAACGACTCGGATGTCGATGTGGCGATTCGCTACGGCAGCGGACGCTATCCGCGCGTGCTGGCCGAGCGCATTCTGGACGAGACCGTGACGCCGGTTTGCAGTGCTGACTATCGGGCGAAGATCGGCGGCATGGCATCGGTAGAGAGCCTCGCGCGCTGCACCTTGCTGCACGAGGGCGGCATGCTCGCGAACTGGGAGCAATGGCTGGCGCTGGCGGGGTTGAGCGGCGTGCGCAGCGATCGCGGCACGGCCTACAGCCATGGGAGCCTCGCAATCGAGGCGGCAATCCGCGGAGAAGGCGTCGCGCTGGGGCGCAGCGTGATCGTGGCGGACGATATCGCGGCCGGCCGGCTGGTCGCGCCGTTCCCGCAGTTGCGTCTCGAGTCCGAGCGCGGCCATGACCTCGTCTACCGCATCGGCAGCCGCGACGACCCCAAGGTGCGTGCCGTGCGCGACTGGCTCGCCGACGAAATCCGCCTCTTTCTCGCCCAGGCCGGTTGAGGGCAACGCGGGCGCAAGGCGCGATCCGGTCAGTAGCCGAGCGCCACCTTGGCGAGCATGCCGCACGCCACGCACACCAGAATGCCAGCGAAGCCCATCTGCGTATGCCGCGAGGAAACGCGGTGAGAAACGTGACGCCCCAGCATCATGCCGGCGACGGTCGCGACGCTGAACCACAGTGTGAGGTCGAGCCGCAGCGGCACGCCGTGCAGCACCGTCGCCACCACGCCGCCGGAGCCCACGAGCGCGATGACCATCAACGACGTCGCGACGATGCCGTGCATGGAGATGTTCGTGAGCTTGCGCAGCATGGGCACGATGATGAAGCCGCCGCCCACGCCGAGCAGGCCCGTCATCAGTCCCGTCAACGCGCCGGTAGACGCCAGCGCGAGCGCCGTCGCCTTCGACCACACGAGGCGGCCGGTGTCGGGATTGACGCGGCCCACGCAAAGCGGCGACGCTTCGGGCAGCGCGCGCTTTTTCCCGATGGTCTGACGCAGCAGCCGCCCGGCTACGAACAGCATCACGCCGGCGAAAAGCGCGAACAGCAGGCGTTGCGGCATGGCTTGAGCGAGGCGCACGCCGAGCCACGTGGTCGGCACGCCCGCGAGCGCCATGCAGAACGCCGCGCGATAGCGCACGAGACGGTTGCGGAAGGCTTCGAGCGCGCCGATGCCCGCGCTGCTCGCCACGGCGATCAAGGCGACCGGCGTGGCCTGCTGCATGGGCCAGCCCATTCCCACCACGATGGCCGGCACGGCGAGAATGCCGCCGCCGGCGCCCGTGAGTCCCAGCAACGCGCCGATCATGGCGCCGAGTACGAGTGAAACGATCATCGGGTTTCGATGTTCATCGTGACCTTGACCGCCGGGATCAAGCGGGCACAGCGGCCGCTGCGGCCGGCAGACACGGCGCCACAGCACGACGAATGCAGTCCACCGCGAAATCGACGTCTTCCGGCTTCGTGAAGCGCCCGAGGCTTAAGCGCACCGTGCGGTTTGCCGCCTCTTCGCCAACCCCGATGGCCGTGAGCACGTGCGAAGGCGTACCCGCAGCCGAGTTACAGGCCGAAGTCGACGAGATCGCGAGGTCGCCGGTCAGCAGGAACGGGAAGAAGCCCGGCAGATCGATCGTGAGGCTCAGCGTATGGGGAATGCGCGTGGCGCGCGCGGCGTTGAGCGTGACGCCCGGCAACGCGAGCACCTCGGCCAGCAGGCGCTCGCCGAGGTGCGCAATGCGCTCGCTGTCCGCTTGCAGCGCCTCGCGCGCAATCACGCACGCCACGCCCATGCCGACGATCTGATGCGTGGCCAGCGTGCCCGAGCGCAGGCCGCGCTCGTGGCCGCCGCCGTGCATCTGCGGCGCGATGCGCTCGAACGCCTCGTGACTCACATAGATCGCGCCGATGCCCTTCGGCCCATACACCTTGTGCGCCGACATCGAAAGGAGGTCGATGCCCATTGCTTTCACGTCGATGGGCGTCTTGCCGAGCGCCTGCGCCGCATCGACGTGCAGCAGCGCGCCGGCGGCATGGACCACGCGCGCAATCGCTGCGACGTCCGTGAGTGTGCCCAGTTCGTTGTTGACCAGCATGAACGACACGAGACCGGTGTCGGGCGTGAGCGCGGCGGCCACGGCCTGAGCCGTGATTTCGCCGTGCGCGTCCGGCGCGAGCCGCGTGACGGCCATGCCGCGCGCTTCGAGGCTCGTCATCGTGTCGAGAATGGCCTTGTGCTCGAGCTGGCTCGTGATGAGATGGCGCTTTTGCGTCGCGCGCTCCGCATAGCCCTTGAGCGCGAGATTGTTCGACTCGGTCGCGCCGGACGTCCAGACGATCTCGCCGGCCTCGGCGCCGATGAGCGCCGCCACGTCCTTGCGCGCCTGCTCGACGAGCCGCCGCGCCCGCTGGCCCGCGCCGTGCGAGCTGGAGGCAGGATTGCCGAAGTCGCCTTCCATGCCCAGACAGCCGAACATCGCCTCGATCACCCGCGGGTCCGCCGGGGTGGTCGCGGCATAGTCAAAGTAACGCAAATCGCCCTTCTCGCTCATCTTCGTTTCTCGCACACCGGAATGTCGAAAATGCTACGCGTCGGGCGCTAAAAAATGGTTCCAAAATTAAGCGGATTCTCCAAAGGACGGAGTATCCATTTCTCCTCGACCGGCCTGTCGCGAAATGAAATTCTCGACACGCGCGGCGATGCAGCGTGGCGACTCGGAGCCGATCGCACCCTCAATCGGGCATGCACACTCACGCAAGGTGGGCGACAGCGTAAGCGAGTACCGTGTCCACTGCACGCCACGCGAGTGAGAAAAACACCCGAAAAATGCGTGTCCGATGCCGTCCCGCCTCCCGCCCACCTCCGCGAGGTTCGCCATGCCGCTTTCCCGTCGCCACTTCCTCGAACTGAGCCTCGCCGCGGGCAGCACCGCCTGGTACGCGCCGCGCGGTGCGATGGCTGCGGAGATGCAGGCCATGCCCGAAGACCCGCAAGCGATGCAAACGGCCCAGCGCGGCGGGCTCTACGCGAGCCTGCGCGACTCCAACGCCACGCAGCTGCCGCCCGAAGCATTCACACAGCGCTTCTTCTACTCGAGCGCGCCGCGCGCCACGCCGCAAGGCGCGTGGACCACGGCCGCGCCCTTGCCGCTGCCGCGCAGCGAAATGGCATGGGCGACGAGCGAGGGCGAGCGCATGCATGTGATCGGCGGCTATGGCGCGGGCCAGGTCGCGCGCCCCTATCACCACGTATTCGACGCGGCGCGCGGCGCCTGGCGCAACGCCGCGCCCGTTCCGCGCGGCGCGAATCATATCGGCGTGGCGGCGCTCGACGGCGTGGTCTATGCGATGGGCGGCTTTGTCGAGCAGAACCGCATTGCCGTGCCCGACTGCTATGCCTATGTCGTGGCCGACGACCGCTGGCACGCGATTCACCCGCTTTCGCGCGGCTCGCGCGGCGCGATCTCCGTCGTGGCGCACGACGGCATGCTGCACACGATCGGCGGCCGCGACACGCGCTCGGTGGACTGGCACGAGGCGTACGACCCGCAGAGCGACGGCTGGAAGACGCTCGCGCCCATTCCCGGGCCGCGCGACCACACGGCGGCCGTCTCGCTCGCGGGCTGGATACTCGTGGCCGGCGGGCGCATGGATACGTTCGACTTCAACACCGGCATGCACGTGGCCTACGACGCGGAGCGCGACGCCTGGGAAGAACGCACGCCCATGCCCACACCGCGCTCCGGTCACGGTGGCGCGGCGTGGCGGGAACGGTTCTTCTGCATGGGGGGAGAAGGCACGCGGCGCGTATTCGGGCAGAACGAGGGCTACGATCCGGCCACCGATTCATGGCAGGCCTATGCGCCTATGCTCACGCCGCGTCATGGCATGGGCGCGGCGGTCGTGGGCGATGCGATTCACGTCGCGGGCGGCGGCCCCATGAATGGCGGCATGTTTCAGACTTCGGTGCACGAAGTGTTTTCGCTTTGAGCCTGGGCGTGCTCCGCCTTCGGCAGGCAGCGCCGGCTCACCCTTCGGGCATGGCAATGTCCGCGCGAATCAGCTCATCCGCGAGCGCGAGGGCCTGTTGCCTTGCCAGTGGCCCCGTGGCGCACGGCCCCGGACGCGGACAGCCGTCGAACGGATAGATGAGCCGCCCATCGGTCCTGCGGCGAATACGCAGCAATCCGTAGTAGCGGCCCGCGCCGTCGATCTGCTCGCCGCAGAAGACTTCGTAGTCTTCCGCGGTGGTCGGGCGGCGCACGGCCTCTTTCGGCCTTTTCTCTGGCATGTCGGCACTCCGCGTATTCCTGGGGCGAGGTATGCACATATCCAGCAAGCGCCGCGCCTGCGAGGGGCGTCGCACGGAGGTCGGCGATAACGGGCACAATACGCGCCTACGCCGCCGCGCCGGACGCTATGTTCGTGATCCGAACACGCTTTCCGAACCTGCAGCTCGATCGCTCCCGCGCCGCCGCACCGGAATCCGCCCTTTTCAAGCTGTCATGACCCACGATCTGCCCGAACGTCCAGCCGCCGCCCCCCCGGCGAACTCGCCGCGCTTCCTGCTGTTCCTGATCTGCCTGTTCGCCTCCGCCGGACAGCTCGCCATCGACATCTACGTGCCCGCGCTGCCGGCCATGGCGCGCTACTTCGCGACGTCGCCGCAGGCGATCCAGTCGAGCGTGTCCGTTTATCTCGCCGCCTACGCGCTCGGCCAGCTCATCTTCGGGCCGATTTCCGACGCCCTCGGGCGCAAGCGCGTGCTGGCCTTCGGCCTTGTGATCTATACGGTCGGCTGTCTGCTCTCGCTCGCCGCGCCGAATCTGGAAACTTTCGTGCTGGCGCGCTGCCTGCAGGGCTTCGGCATCGCCGCGACCAATCTGCTCGCGAAAGCCATCATCACCGACTCGTTCGTGGGCACCGCGCTCATGCACGCGTTCACCTACATGTCGATTACATGGGGGCTCGCGCCGATCATCGCGCCGGTGATCGGCGCGCATCTGCAGGAGCTGTTCGGCTGGAAGGCCTGCCTCGTGTTCCTGCTCGTGTATTCGCTGGTGATGTGGGCGCTGCTGTGGCGCTTTCGCGAGACCTTGCGGCAACCGGTGCATCTGGAACCGCGCACGCTCATCGCGAACGCGGGCAAGGTGCTCGCGAGCCCGGTGTTCCAGAGCTGCTTTCTGGCCCAGGGCCTGTGCTACAGCATCCTGCTCGTCTTCAACGTCGTCGGGCCGTTCATGGTGCAGAACACGCTGCACAGGCCGCCCACGTTCTTCGGCTACCTCGCGCTCGGCATCGGCCTGATGTATTTCCTGGGCGGCCTCTCGAACCGGCTCCACGGCCCGCGTCTGCCCAGCCCGGAACAACGTCTGCGTGTGGGCGCGCGCGTGATGGCGGGCGCGGCCATCGCCATGCTCGTGCTCGCGCTCACGGTGGGCCTGCGCGTGTGGACGCTTGCCACGCCGGTACTCGTGATGGGTCTGTGCGCGGGCGCGATGTATCCCACACTGATGGCCAAGGGCAATTCGCTCTTCCCGCATATTGCGGGCTTGACGAGCGCGATTCTCGGCTGCGCGCTGCTGCTCGTTTCCTCGGCGATGATGGGGCTCGCCGGCTTCGTCTCCGTGCACGTGCTCACGCCGCTCGCGGTGTTCTTCGTGCTGCTCGCGCTCACCGTCGTCGTGATGGTGACGAAGCTGCTGCGCCACCTCGCGCAGAGTCAGGCTGCCGCCGCCGCGCTCGCACCGCGCAGCGGCGAGGCGGCGTAAGCCGCTACCAGTCAAGCCATTAGCGGAGCGCGCGCGCCACGTCCTGCAACTGCGTGAAGGCGCGGTAACGCGCTTCGTGCAGCGCCGCGATCTCGCCCGTGGCCGGTGCGTAGACCTTGCTGATCTGCGACATCGCGGCCATCGCCTCGCGCACGTTGTCGTATAGCCCGCCAGCCACGGCGCCCAGCATGGCCGCGCCCAGCAATACGGGCTCCTCGGCGTGGGTGGCCAGCACGGGCTTGCCCGTTGCGTCCGCAAGCAGTTGGCGCACGAGGTCGAGCCGCCCCGCGCCGCCGCTGATCACGACCTGCTCGATCGGCGCGCCCGCCTGGGCCTGCACCTCGATGATCTGCCGCAGCCCATAGCCGATGCTGCCAATGCCCGCGACATAGAGCGCGACGAGGCTCTCCATGTCCGTCTCCATGCTGAGTCCCGCGATGACGGCCCGCGCGTGCGGATCGGCAAACGGCGCGCGGTTGCCGAGGAATTCCGGCACGACGTGCAGGCCCTGATCGTGCGCGAGTCGCACCGCGCCCGACTCACCCTGCCCGGCCTGAACCGCCAGCCCGGCAAGCATCGTCGGCAGCGACTGGCCTTCGCTCGCCGCGCGGCTCGCGGCTTGCGTGGCGAGCGGATGCATCGTGAGCAAGCGCTCGATCGCCGCGCCCGCCACCGACTGCCCGCCTTCGTTGAGCCACGCCCCGGGCACCATCGCCGCGTAGTACGGCCCCCACACGCCGGGCACGAACACGGGGTCGCGCGTGGTCGTCATCGTGCATGACGAGGTGCCGAACACATACGCGAGGCACGCCTCGGGCTGCCCTTGCGCGCCGACCGTGCCGATGCCGCCCGCGTGCGCGTCGATCACGCCCGTCGCGACGGCGGTGCCCGCGCGCAGGCCGAGCTGCGCGGCGGCCTCTGGCGTGAGCCCGCTGCCAAGCCGCGTGCCCGGCTCGACCATCGTGCGGCCGATGCGCGCGAAACCTTCGTCGGCAAGCACGCCAAGGCCTACAGTGCGAAAGTAGCTCTCGTCCCAGCGCTGCTCGTGCGCGAGATAGGTCCACTTGCACGTCACGGTGCAGGTCGAGCGCGAAAGATCGCCCGTGGCGCGCCACGTGAGGAAGTCGGTCAGGTCGAAGAACTGCCAGGCCGCGGCGAACACCTCGGGCCGGTTTTCCAGCAGCCACAGCAGCTTGGGCGTTTCCATCTCGGGAGAGATCTTGCCGCCCACGAAGCGCAGCACATCGTGGCCCGTGGCGTTGATGCGCTCGGCCTGCTCCACGGCGCGATGGTCCATCCACACGATGATGTCGCGCCCGGCCACTTCGGAAGGCCCAACGGGCAGCGGCGTGCCGCCCTCGCCCTGCACGACGAGCGAACAGGTGGCGTCGAAGCCGATGCCGGCAATCTGCTCCGGCGCGATCGCGGCCTGCGCGAGCGCCTCCTTCACGGCCTGGCACACGGCGTCCCAGATCTGCGTGCTCGATTGCTCGACGATCGCGCCGCTCTCGTGAAACACGGTGATGTCGTGTTTCGCCGACGCGACCATGCGTCCGGCGGAATCGAAAATGCCGGCGCGGGCGCTGCCCGTGCCCACATCGACGCCGACGGTATGGCGCGCGCCGCCGGCCTGGTTATTTGAGGTCATGGCTCGTTGACTGTGTGGTTAGGGCCTGTTCACGCTAATAACAAGCCCTAAAGATCGACACTGTTCGGCAGGATCACGAGGTCGCGAATGGTGACGTTGCGCGGCCGCGTGAGCATGAATACCACGCAATCGGCGACTTCCTTCGGCTGCATGAGACTGCCCTGGGCCAGCGCTTCGTCCATCTTCGCCTTGGGCCAGTCGTCGAGCAAGGCCGTGACCACGGGGCCAGGCAGCACCGCGCCCACACGCACGCCGTGCTTCGCGACCTGGCGGCGCACGGTGTGCGTAAAGGCCTGCACCGCGAACTTCGAGGCCGTGTAAATGGGCTCCCACACCACCGGCACGACGCCCGCCACCGAACTCGTGAAAACGATATCGCCCGCCTTCTGCGCGATCATGTGCGGCAGCACCGCATGCACCGAGCGAAACGCGGCGTTGATGTTCAGGTTGAGCATGCGGTCCCACTCGTCGGGATTGCCGTTCGCCACCTCGCCGCCGATATACGCGCCCGCGTTGGCATGGAAGATGTCGAGGCCGCCTGCGAGATCGAGGATCCTGGGCAGCATGGCCGCATAGTCCGCCGGGTTGAGCAGGTCCATGGCGAGCGGCAGCGCGTTGGGCCCCAGTTCCGCGCAACATTTCGCGAGCCGGTCCTCTGCGCGGTCGATCAGCACGACTTTCGCGCCTTCGTCCACGAACGCGCGCGCGCACGCGAAGCCGATGCCGGACGCCGCGCCCGTAATGGCGGCGACCTTTCCCTTGATCGATTCAGACATGGGTGACGTTCTCCTTGAATCAGGTGCCGACGCCTCAGGCGCGGCCATGCGAAACACGCGACTGGCGGGCGAGCGAATCGACGATCACCGCAATGGCCAGCACGGCGCCGGTAATCATGAAGCGCAGCGACGACGACAGGTTCAGCAGCGTCAGGCCGCTCGCAATCGACTGGATCACGATGATGCCGAGCACTGCCGACCATGCGCTGCCGCGCCCGCCGAACAGGCTCGTGCCGCCGATCACGGCTGCCGCGATGGCGTTGAGGTTGACGTCGCCGGTGCCGGCCTGCTGGCTCGCCGAAGCGAGGCGCGCCGCGGTCAGCACGCCGCCGATCGCGGCCAGGCTCGCGCACAGCACGAAGGCGCTCGTATAGATCGCGCCGACCTTGATACCCGCGCGCCGCGCGGCTTCGTGATTGCCGCCCACGGCATGCATCGAACGGCCCCAGCGCGTGCGTGTGAGCGCGTACTGCATGACGACCGCGAGACCCAGAAAGAGGCCGAACATCAGCGGCACGCCACGCCCCCGGTTGAGATAGGCCACGACAATTTCGAGGAACACGGTCAGCGCCGCCGCGCGCCCGAGCAGGCCTGCGACTGAAGGCGCCGAAAGCCTGGCCGCATGGCGGCGCGCGCGCGTGCGCATGCCGAGCAGCAGGAGCACGATACCGGGCAGCAGGGCAATCACGTGCGAGACGATCGGCGGGATCACCATCAGTTGCCCGAAATTCACCATCGCCGAGCCGTAGGGCAAATTGATGGAGCCCGTCGAGCCTAGCACGTAGAGCTGCATGCCGAGGATGGCGAGCAGGCCCGCGAGCGTCGAGACGAAACTTGGCATGCCTATCCAGTTGAGCAGCAGCGCGTACAGTGCGCCGATCACCGCGCCCACCGCAATCGCGGCGAGAATGGCCAGCAGAACGGGCCAGCCGTCGTTGACCCACAACGTGCCGACAAGCGCCGAAGCGAAGCCGCTCATCGAGCCCACCGAGAGATCGATCTGCCCGAGCAGCAGCACGCAGACAATGCCAAGCGAAATGACGCCGACCGTCGAGCAGTCGAACAGCATGTTCACGAGGTTGCCGGCGGAAAGAAACACGGGGTTCAGGCTCGTGAACACCGTCCAGATGATCACGAGCCCCGCGATGACCGGGAGCGAACCCAGGTCGCCCGAGCGCACGCGGTCGACGAACGCCGACACACTCTCGCCGACGCCGCTCGCATGCTTCACGCGCACGTCGCTGCGGTCGAGCAGCGTGGATGGCTTCGACTCGGGCTTCGATTCGGACTTCGAGGCGTCCGGGGTTTCAGGCTGCGGAGCGCCATGGATGGTCTTGCTCATGATCGTTCCTTTCACTGGACGTCCTGTTGCGCCTGGCGGCGGCCCGCGCGGCGCGACACCGCGTTTTCCGTCGCCCCGGTGATCGCCGCCACGAGTTCGGCGTTGGATGAGTCGGGATAGAAAATCCCGTTGTTACGGCCGAGGCGCAGCACGACGATGCGGTCGGCCACGGCGCGCACGTCTTCCATATTGTGGCTGATCATGATGACGGCGTGCCCGCGCTCGCGCACGCGCTCGATCAGGTTCAGCACCTCGGCGGTCTGGGCCACGCCGAGCGCGGCGGTCGGTTCGTCGAGCATGATGAGCTTCGGGTCGAGCAGCAGCGAACGCGCGATCGCCACGGTCTGGCGCTGGCCGCCCGAGAGCGAGGCGACCACGTCGCGCACGCTGGGAATGCGCGCCGAAAGCTCGTTGAGGAGCGTCCAGGCCTTCACTTCCATCGTGACCTCGTCGAGCCTGTACGGGCTCAACTCGCGGCCGAGGAAGATGTTCGCCACGACGTCGAGGTTCTCGCACAGCGCGAGGTCCTGGAACACCGTCGCGATCCCCAGGTCGAGCGCCGTGCCCGGATCGGACAGGTTCACCGGCTGGCCGCGAAACGTGATCGTTCCGGCGCTCGGCTGGTGCACGCCAGCAAGAATCTTCACGAGCGTCGATTTGCCCGCGCCGTTGTCGCCGACGAGGGCGACCACCTCGCCCGCATGCACGTCGAGCTCGATATCCGTGAGGGCCGAAACCGCACCGAAGTGCTTCGAGATGCCGCGCAGGCTCAGCACCAGCTCGCCGGGCGCGCCGCTTGTCGTAGCTCGGTCCGTGGCTCGGTCCGTGGCGCGGTTCGTTGATTCATCAGTCATGAAATGGGTACCTCTTCGTTGCTCTCAGGGCCCGACGCGCGCCGGGCCCAGCCATGCATATCAGCCGCCGATGCCGAGCTTCTTGCAGCCGTCGGCGTAACGGCCCGTGCACAGGTCCGTCGCTTTCGCGAAGCCCTTGTCCACCACCTCGGCCTTGATGTTCTTCTGCGTGATGACGACCGGCTTGAACAGTTGCGTGGGCGTCTTGAAGAGCGTCGTCTCGCCCTTCACGGGCTTGCCGTCGAGGAAGCCCACGGCCACCTTGGCCGCCGCGCCCGCCACGATCTCGCTGGGCTTGAGGATCGTGTTGTACTGGTCGCCCGCGATGATGAGCTGCAGGCCCGCGGTGGTCGCGTCGTTACCGGTGACCGGCGAAACCGGATTCACGCCCGCCGCCTTGAAGGCCGCGATGGTGCCGCCCGCCGTGCCGTCGTTGGCGGCCACGACGCCCACGATCTGCGGCCCGAAGCGCGTGATCTGCCCGCTCACCCATTGCTGCGCCTTGGGCGGCGCCCACTCCGGCGTGTCGTACTCGGAGAGCGTCTTGTAGCCGCTGCCTTGCAGCCCTTCGTGAATGCCCTTCTTGATGAGCCCAGCGGCGGCGTCGGTCGGCGAGCCGTTCACTTCGAGCACGCCGCCCTTGCTCCCCGCCACGCCCGACGCCTTCAGTTGCTGCACGAGCGACTGCGCAATGGACCTGCCGATTTCCTCGTTGTCGAACGACACGTAGTAATCGGCAGGCGTTGACGGCACGGGCCGGTCGTACGCAATGACCTTGATGCCCTGGCTCTGCGCCATATGCACGAGCGAAGCCGCCGCCGTGGAGTCCACCGGGTCGAGCACGATGACCTTCGCGCCCTGGGCGATCACCGAATTGAACTGTTGCTGCTGCTGCGAGGCATCGGCATTCGCGTTCTGGTAGAGCACCTTGCAGTCAGGACAGAGCTTGCCCATCTCGGCCTTGAAACCGGGGAAGTCGTGCTGCTCGTAGCGCGTGGAGGCCTGGTCGGGCATCAGGAACGCGACCGTGCCGCTCGGCGCGGCGTAAGCCGACGTGATGCCCGCGAGGGAAAGACTGAGCGCGGCGGCGCCGATCAGTTGGGTGTGAAGTCGGGTCATTGGGTGTCTCCGTTTTTTGGTTGAATGCCTGCTAGGGTTGCCGGTGCTGTCGTGCTGCCTTGTGAACGTGTGAGTTCGTCCTCCGCAATACCTGACATGCGCACTGCGTTTGAATGTCTCTTGCTGGGCGATCCGCTAGCCGATCGCAGGCGCGCCGTACAAGGCTTCGCTCTTGCTGGCCGCGCTCGCGGCATTGAGCCGCTGATAAGACCGCCAGCGCGACGGCGACATTTCCTTGATCAACAGGAACTGGCGGTTGAAATTCGAGAGGTTGTTGAAGCCCACCTGATAGCAGATGTCGGTAATGTTCAGTTCACCTGACATCAGCAGCTGGCACGCCAGATTGATGCGCAGCTGGTTCACGTAGCGCACGAACGACACGCCCGTATGGCGACGGAAATAGCGCGAGAACGCGCTTACGCTCTGCCCGGCGAGTTCCGCCAGCTCCGTTTCGCGCAGCTCCTGGGAGAGATTCTTGCCGATGAAGGCGAGCACGTGATTGATGCGCGTGCCCGCATAGCGGGCCGGGTCGGCGCGATACGCCTCGCTTGCGAGCGCCGCGGGCTCCTCGCTTTGCACGAGCAGATCGAGCAGGTCGATGAAGAGCGTGACACGCCGCATGCCCTGTGCGCCCAGCATCTCGCGCAGGATCGGCTCGGCGGCCGCGCCCGTTTCCTGCGTGAACAGGAGCCCCCAGCGCGACGCGTCGAGCAGCGCCTCCACGCGCCTGAATTCGGGAAACGCATCGATCGCGCGGGCGATGAAATCCGCATCGAACTGGAGGACGAGACAACGTTCGTCCACCGGCTCGTCGTGCGGCACGCTGCTCACCCAGTTGTGCGGCAGGTTCGGTCCGATCATCACGAGATTGCCGGGCGCGAAGCTGCCGATGAAATCGCCCACGAAATACTTGCCTGTGGTCGCGGTGATGAGGTGGATCTCGTACTCGGGATGGAAGTGCCAGCGCACCGTCCGATAGGGGTAGCCGTGCGACCAGACCTTGAACGACTCGTCGCGCGGCACCGCGACCAGTTCGAGGTCAGGCTGGGAATGTGTGGCGCAAGGCGCGCTCGCGCGCGCCGTGGCTGCCCCAAAGGTTTGCATCTCGACTCCTCCTGCACGGTTTTTTTCTTGTTCTGCGACGGCTGCTCGCGCATACGCTGGACCTACCCTCGGACCGCGCGCCGCCATGACTGAAAATTACCCGCCGCGGCACGCCTCCACCACTGAAAATCAGACCGCAGGCTGATACTTTCTTGCATTCGGGTTAGTCCTGGGCCGATTCCAGTGTGCCGGAAGTCAACTTTTGTGCATAGCAACAGCCCTCGCTGGCGAACCGCGAAGCAGCTCAACCACCACAAAAACGGCAAATGTTGCTGCCACTCGATCAAGCGCGAAGCCCAAGGAACGGTCAAAAATCGCCACTGCACCGGCGCGACGGGTACTCGTGATGCGCAGGCAGGGAAAGTCCCGATGCGAAATCGTCCTATGACATCGGAAACAGAAATTGACGGGACTAACTTGATCGCTCAAGCGCGCCATTCGGGCCGCGGTTCCTGACAAGAGGACGTCTTATGCGATTCGCCGAAACTTGGCATTCCCCCACGCCGGGCCGGTCCCTATGGGACGACACGTCAACTCCCGACCACGACCAGCACGCCGCCCCCACCGGCAGCGCGCACACGCTGCCACGCCGCGCCATCACCGCCGCCGCGCTGGGCAATGCAACCGAGTGGTTCGACTATGGCATCTACGCCTATGGGCTCGCCTATATCTCCGCGGCGCTGTTTCCGGGCAGCACGGCAAGCGCCACGCTGTTCGCGCTCGGCACCTTTGCCATTTCATTTCTGATTCGCCCGCTCGGCGGCCTGTTCTGGGGACCGCTCGGCGACCGCTTCGGGCGCAAGAAAGTGCTCGCGCTGACCGTGCTGCTGATGTCGGGCGCCACGCTGCTCGTGGGCCTTCTGCCAACCTATGCGAAAGCCGGCTGGCTCGCACCCGCGGCGCTCATCGTATTGCGCATGATCCAGGGCTTCTCCACCGGCGGTGAATATGGCGGCGCGGCGACCTTCATGGCCGAATACGCGCCCGACGCGCGGCGCGGCTTCTGCGGGAGTTTCCTCGAGTTCGCCACGCTGGCCGGCTTTTCGCTGGGCGCATTGCTGATGCTCGCGGCGTCGCTCTCGCTCGGCAACGACGCGATGCATGCGTGGGGCTGGCGTCTGCCGTTCCTCGTCGCGGCGCCACTGGGCTTGATCGGCTTCTATCTGCGTTCGCGCATCGAAGACACGCCGGTATTCCGCGAGATGGAAGAGAAGTTCGAGCAACAGGAGCGGGAGCGCCCGGCCATTTCGCTGAGCACGCTGCTGCGCGAGCACCGCGTGCCGCTCGTCCTGCTCGGCGGGCTCGTGGTCGCGCTCAATGTCGTGAACTACGTGCTGCTCGCGTACATGCCCACGTACATGCACAAGGAGCTGGGCGTGAGCGAGAACATGTCGCTGCTCATTCCGCTCATCGGCATGCTCGCGATGATGGCCCTGCTGCCGTTCGCGGGCCGGCTCTCCGATCACGTGGGCCGCAAGACGCTCTGGTGGTTCTCGCTGGTCGGGCTGTTCGTTGCCGCCGTGCCGATGTTCCTGCTGATGCGCCACGGCGTGGCCGGCGCGCTGATCGGCTTCGCCGTGCTCGGCCTGCTCTATGCGCCCCAGCTCGCGACCATCTCGGCGATGTTCCCCGCCATGTTCCCGACGCAGGTGCGTTATGCGGGGATGGCGATTGCCTACAACGTCTCGACCTCGCTGTTCGGCGGCACCGCGCCGATCGTGAGCGACTGGCTCGTGGACAAGACCGGCAGCCCGCTCGTTCCGGCGTACTACATGATGGCCGCGTGCGCGGTGGGCGCCATCGCACTCTTCTTCGTGATCGAGACGAAGGGCTGTTCGCTGCGCGGACAACAGGTGCCCGGCAAGGCGCAGCAGTAACGGCATGGCGGGCCGCTCGCGCCCGTCATGCTCCGCCTGCAATGCCCGACCGTGTGTCGGGCATTTTTCCTTGCAGCGACTAACGTTTGAAAATGACCTTCGTCGTCGCGGGGTCGATCGGCGAGGACGAATGCTGGTGGAAGATCTTCCAGCCGTCGCCCGTTTGCCTGAGCGTCGCGCTCACGCGATTGTCCATCGAGCGCAATTCCTCGCCGTCCGCCGCCACCGCTTTGTAGCTCACGAAGGCGTGGACCACGGCAAGGTCCTGCGAGACGGTGGTCTGCGCCTCGCTGAAATCCACGATCACGCGCTCGGCGCCCAGCGAGCCGAACCAGCCCTCCACCATGGTGCGCCATGACGCGATGCCTTCGTACGTCCAGGCGCCCCACATATCGAAGGCCAGGATGTCCGGGTCGTAGAGCGCGACGAACGCATCGACGTCTTTGGCCAGTACCGCGGCTTTGTATTGGTGCAGCACCTGCAGGATCGGATCGGCGGCTTTGTCCACTGTGTTGTCTCCTGAACCCGGTTGCGTTGGCGAATGAACGGCTGCTTATTAAAGCAACGCTGCTCGGCCTCTGTCCAGTGAATTTGCCGCCGTGCCTTTCAGGTGCGCGAAGCGTTAGCGAGCACTCGGGCGGCCTTGCCCTGCGGACGCAGCAGCAAATAAAAGGCGGCGCCATGCGTAATCGCCAGCAGCGGCACGACGATCACGGGAATCACGTACGTCGCGCCCAATATTCCCGCGTGGACAGGCACACCGGCCTGGATGGCGTGGTAGTAGGCGAAAGCCAGATCCACCGCGCCCACGAGATTGAACGCCACGACGAAGAACCAGAACACCGGGCGCTTTCTCGCCGCGAGTAGCGCCAGCATGGCCAGCGCACCTGTTGCGAGGTCCCCATAGGCCGTGGGCACGGCGAAGCTCGCGGGCAGATCGGGACTCACGACGCCCGGCAGCATGAAGACCAGCCCGAAGAAGCGGAAGCTGTGCAGCGTGGCGATCGCGCGTTGCGCGTCGAATGGGTCCATCGACTTGAGCCGGGGCCAGACGTACACGGTAAAGCAAAGGAGCCAGGCGACATACCCTAGCGCGAGATGCAAGCGAAAGATCGATTCCGGTGACATGTTGCCTCCTGCAAGGTGCTTTGCGATGAGTGGATGAAACGAAGGGAGATCATGCAGCGCGACGCCGGAACACCTGGCGCAGCGAAAGCGCATGCAGCAGGATCGAACTGGGCACGACGAACGCGGGCGTCAGTACATACGGCCAGGTGCCCGCGTTGAGGCTCGGCATATCCGGCGCGATCAGCTGGAATCGTCCGGGCGCCGTGATCATCCCCAGCGTCACGGCGACGGCGAAATCGGCGAGCCCGAAAAGGTTCCAGGCGATGGCTGCCTTGCGCCCCCGCGCCGTGCCGCTTGCCACCGCGATGGCCGCCGGCACGGCGAACAGGCCGGTCAGCAA
The DNA here is from genome assembly GCF_026343935.1 of Paraburkholderia sp. CNPSo 3076. Lineage (NCBI taxonomy): Bacteria > Pseudomonadati > Pseudomonadota > Betaproteobacteria > Burkholderiales > Burkholderiaceae > Paraburkholderia > Paraburkholderia sp. CNPSo 3076. Next base: position 243,962 of record NZ_JAPMAL010000005.1, read on the forward strand.
GTCGCCGGTACCCGCCGGCAGCGCGTCCACGCCGGCTATCGCGCCGTGCAGCCACGCAGCGATCGCCCAACTGCCGAACACGCGGTAAAACTGCAGCGCAATGAGCCAGGCCGCCGGCATCGCGTCGAGCACTTGCCCTACCCGCTTCGACAGCAGCAGTAGCGGCGTGCCGACAATCACCGGAAGGAATATCGCCAACGGTAGCCACGGCAACGGCGGCGGTACGGCGCTCAGCCGAAAGACGCCATGGATCGCCGCGCTCCAGACGACTGCAAACCAAAGCGCATGCGCCATGAGAATCGCAAGCCAGGTCGCGCGGCGTTGGCTCAGCGTCAGGTCGGTGCGTTCGAGGCCGAGCCACAATCCGAGCGCCATGAACATCTGGGCGATGAGCTGGTGCGCCGTGGTTTGAAACCCGCTGCCCGGAATCGCCGGCAGCCAGTACATCACGGCGATCCACAGCAACGTGAGCGGTGCGACCCAGCGCAGGCTGCGCCAGGCCGGGCGCGGCGGGATGATGCCAACGGGAACGGCGGGCGTGCTCATCAATGGTTCTCCAGATGAATGCCGGACTTCGCGTGGATCCTGCCTGCGTGCGACGCGGTTTGCGCGCGTCATCGGCCGGCACGTTAGGTGTACCATCGTTTCCCGCGAGCGACTATTCATCACAATGTTGATGCGCTATGAAGCAGAACTTCACAGTCAGGCAAGGTGCGCTCGATGGCGTGGAGGCGTTCCTGAGCGTTGCCAGGCACCGCAGTTTTCGCAAGGCGGCAGCGGACCTCGGGGTGACGCCTTCGGCCATCAGCCAGGCAGTGCGTGTGCTCGAAGAGCGCATTGGCGCGGCGCTTTTCGTGCGCACCACGCGCAGCGTCGGCCTGACCGAAGCCGGCGAACGGTTTCTTTCGCGCGCAAAGCCCGCCTTCGAGGAACTGGTCGCCGCGAGCGAAGTCGCGCGCGACCTCGGCCAGCGCCCCACGGGCTTGTTGCGGCTCTCCGTGCCGCGCGCGGTCGTCCCGCTGCTGCTCGAGCCACTGCTCGCTTCGTTCTGCCAGGCTTATCCCGAAGTGGAGGTGGAAATCGCCGTGAGCAAGGAAGTGGTCGATCTCGCGGCGGAAGGCTTCGATGCCGGCATCCGGCTCGGTCAACTCGTCGCCGCCGACATGGTGGCGGTGCCGCTGACGCCGCCGTTCCGGCTCGTTGTCGTCGGTAGTCCTGCCTATTTTTCCGCCAACAAACGGCCCCGCCACACAGAGGATCTGCGCGAGCACGCCTGCTTGCGCTGGCGGCGCTCCAACGGCGCGCTGGCCTCATGGTCTTTCGACGACCACGGGCACGCCATGGAGATCGCCGTCTCCGGACCGCTGATCGCCAGCGATTTCCCGACCATGATGGGCGCGGCGCTGGAAGGCATAGGCCTCGCGCAGCTACCCGAGCCGATGGTTTCCGAGGCGGTGAAAGCGGGCAAACTCGTGCGCGTGCTCGACGCCTGCGCGCCGATGCTGCCGGGCGTGTTTCTCTGCTATCCGAGCCGCCGCCAGATCATGCCCAAGCTGCGCGCATTCATCGACCACGTGAAGAGCCGCAAGGCGGGTGCGGTTCAAACCAGGGGGCGTTGAACCCACCCGCGGTACTTCGACGTCAAGCGATGCTCTCCCACGCGCCCGAGCGCGCCGAGCAGAACACGGCGTCGATCACGCGCATGTTCGCGCAGGCGTCTTCCAGCGCGATCGCCTGCGGCGTGCCGGTCAGTATCGCCTCGGCGAAAACCGTCGCTGCCACGCCGTATTGATCGCATACCGGCAATTCCAGCCAGCGATCGGCCTCTCCCTGCTTGCTCAACAGCAGCCGCGTCGGTCGGTCATTCGGTGCATTGAATGGAATCTCGACCTCGACGCGCCCGGTCGTGCCATGAAACTGCATGCGCTGGTAAGGATGAATCTGGGTGGAATAAAAGAAGCTCGCTTGCACGCCATCGAAATCCATCAGAACGGAGCCAAGGCGGTCCACTTCGAACGACGCGTCGCGCTCCATCAGCGCGACCACGCGCTTCGGCTCACGCCCGAGAATGAGGCGCGACGTCGTGATGGGATAACAGCCGATATCCAGCAAGCCGCCGCCGCCCATTTCGCTATGGTTACGAATGTCCTGCGCATTGGTGTTGTAGTAGGTAAAGCCGCCGGTCACCGCCCGCAATTCGCCTATCGCGCCCTCTTCGATCAACGCCCGCACCTTGAGCCACTGCGGATGCGTGCGCACCATGAAGGCTTCCTGGATGTACCGCCCGCTCTTGTCGCGCGCGGCGATCAATCGTTGCGCCTGTTGCGCATCGAGCCCGACCGGCTTTTCGCATAACACATGCTTGCCCGCCTCGACGGCCTTGATCGCCCACTCCACGTGAAGGTGATTGGGCAACGGTATATAGACCGCGTCGATTTCCGGGTCTGCCAGTAGCGCCTCGTAACTGTCGTACGCGTGCGCGAGTCCATATTTCGCCGCGGCAGCCTGGGCCTTCTCCGCTGAACGCGAAGCAACCGCTTTAACGCGGCACTTCGGTGCGTGGTGCATGGGCACGACGACCTTATCGTTGATCTTCGACGTACCCAGGATGCCCCAGACGATTTCATCCTTTGCCATGACGTTCCCTCTGGATTCGATTATGTGATGCCCGGAATGGACTGAATGGAACTCACTCTTAACGAGCGCTGTAAACGAGCACTGCACCGCGAACCGCGAACGCTCGAATGCAGGAGTCTACACCCGCGAAAACCCTCACTTCACTCGTTCGCAAACGCGTCTTGCAACAACTGATAACAACTGACGGCAAGATGAAAGCATGCCGTCACGAGAGATTCGCCTTCCAGCCCCACATTGCTCGGGCTGTGCGCAGGTCCCCACAAATGCAATACAAAAAACGAGGTGAAAGATGGAGAATACGAGCCGGTGGTCGCGGTTAGGCGCAGTCGTTGGCGCGGGTGCGATGGCACTTGCGGGTGTGCACACAACGGCTTACGCAGGCGACATGAAGGATGTGAAGCACGTCCTGCTCATCAGTTTCGACGGCCTGCATGAACAGGATGTGGCTCGTTGCATCGGCAGCAATGCCTGCCCCAACCTCGCGCTGCTCGCGAAGTCGGGCGTGACCTACACGAACGCCCATACGCCGCATCTGTCCGACTCGTTCCCGGGCCTTACGGCACTGGTGACGGGCGGATCGCCGAAGAGCGCGGGCCTCTTCTATGACGTGTCATATGACCGTACCCTCTACGCACCGCTCGATTCGCAGTGCAAGGGCCCGCAAGGCTGGAACGTCGTATTCGATGAAACGACCGGCATCGACGGAGAGAACGGCGGCGCGCTGATCCACCTCGACGGCGGCGGCGCGTTCAATCCGCAAGCCATTCCCTACGCGAAGGTCAACGGCGTTTGCACGCCCGTGTACCCGCACAATTACATCAAGACGAACACCGTCTTCGAAGTCATCAAGCAGAACATCCACGGCGCGCGCACCGCGTGGGCGGACAAGCATGCCTGGGGCTACGACTGGGTCAACGGGCCTTCGGGCAAGGGCGTGGACGATCTGGCGCGCACCGAGATCAATTCGATCGATCCGAAGACCGGCATGTATTATCTGGACACCTACACGCATACCGAAGTCTTCGACAACATCCACGTGCAGGCGCTGATCAACGAGATCGACGGCCTCGACTCGACGGGCAAGACGAGCGCGCCGGTGCCCACGATGTTCGGCGCGAACTTCCAGACGCTTAGCGTCGCGCAGAAGTCGCCGGTGGCGAAACAAGGCGGTTATCTCGACGCGGACTTCACGCCCGGCCCGCAGGTCGCCGCGGCCATCACGTATCTGGACAACTCGCTCGGGCGCGTGGTGCAGGAACTGAAGCAGCGCAACCTGTACTCGTCGACGCTCATCATCGTGACGGCCAAGCACGGCCAGTCGCCGACCGATCACTCGAAGCTGGTGAAGAACGGCGACACGCTCACGAAGCTGCTCGAAGCCAATAACTACCTGGACCCGAACGGCAACTTCGGCCAGAACAGCACGAAGACGGGCAACCTGAACGACGGCTCGGGCCTCCCGGGCACCGGCATGGTGCAGACCGACGACGTGGGCCTGATCTGGCTGCGCGATCAGAGCCAGAAGGACGCCGTGGTGAAGACGCTGCAGGCGAACCTGAGCTGTAACGCGCCGGGCATTTGCGCGGACGGTCCGCAGGCGTACATCCTCACCGGCGACCGCCTTGCCGACTGGTTCGGCAATCCGTCGAACGGCCGCACGCCGGACATCATCGTGCAGCCGAACCCGGGCGTGATCTATACGTCGAGCACGGCGAAGGACGAAGAGCACGGCGGCAACGCCCCCGACGACAGCCATCTGGGTCTCGTCGTCTCGTTCCCCGGCATTCACCACGCCGGCCGCACGGACGACCACTACGTCTTCACGACCCAGGTCGCACCGACGATCCTGAGCGCGCTCGACCTGGATCCGCATCTGCTGCATGCGGTCCAGCTCGAAGGCACGCATCGCCTGCCGGGGCTGGGTCTCGACGAGAAGTAAGGAGAAGTTGGAAGCCGCGCAAGGCGCGGCTCGCTGCGGCAGTCATCGGAAGTTCGATGGCTGCCGCGTCAGCGGCCCGCTCAAACCGTCTGCAGCCCCTCGATATCGCAGATGCGGATCAGCTTACCCTGCGCGTCGATCAGGCCGCGCTTCTGGAAGCGCGACAGGATCCGGCTCACGGTTTCGAGCGTGATGCCCAGGTAGCTGCCCATGTCCTCGCGCGACATGCGCAGACGGAACTCCGCCTGCGAATAGCCGCGCTGCCAGTTGCGCGACGAAACGTCTAGCAGGAAGGCGGCCACACGTTCTTCGGCGGTGAGCGAGCCCAGCACCATCATCTGCGAAGCTTCCTGGTTGAACTGGTCGCCCATGAGCCGGTGCAGCCGGTCCTGCATCGTGCCGCTTTCGCGGCACAAGCCCTTGAGCGCCGCGTAGGGAAGCGTGCAAATCGAACTGTCTTCGAGCGCAACGGCGCTGAACGCGTGCACGTCGGTGGCGATGCCGTCGAGCCCCAGCGCGTCGCCCGCGAGACGCAGCCCGGTGATCTGCTCGCGGCCGTCGCGGTTGACGATCAGCGTCTTGAGCGAGCCGGAGCGCACCGCGTACAAGCTGTCGAAGCGGTCGCCCGAGCGATACAGCGCCTCGCCGCGGCGCACCTTGCGCGCCCCGCAGATCAGCGCCTCGAGCTTCGGCAGGTCTTCTGCCGGCAGACCTTGCGGCATGCAAAGATGGCGCATGGAGCACCCCGAACAGCGTGCGCTGGGTGGCGTTCCAGCGAGAGGAGCGCGGCTGCTTTGGCGCACGACGATAGCCGATCCTGCGACGGGTGAGAGCATCGAACGACTCCTTCTTTAACATTTTTTAAGATTTCGACGCATTGTCACACCATGCGCGTGCGTCAACGTGGTGGCAAAATGCCGCGCACCAGAACCGCAGCCCTTTGAGCCTTGTCAGGCAGCGGTTTTACGGCCTCTTGCGCGAGCGCAAGAGGCCGAAAAGCAACACCTGCGCAAGCCCGGCGGGAACAAAAAAGCCGCCGTACTCGCGTACGGCGGCTCGTGGCGTGAACCGTCAATCGTTGACACGCGCTCTGGGGCTCACCCCGCTACCAGACTGCGCTCGGCCACCTCGTCCACGGCCTGCTTGACGATCCCGACGATCTCGTCGGCCTCCGCGCGCGTCATGACGAGCGGCGGCGCAAAGCCCAGGATGTCGCCATGCGGCATGGCGCGCGCGATCACGCCGCGCTGCAGCGCCGCCGCCGACACCTTCGGCCCGATCTTCAGCGCCGCGTCGAACGGCTTGCGCGCTTCCTTGTCGGCCATGAACTCCAGCGCCGCGAGCATGCCCACGCTGCGCACCTCGCCCACGAGCGGATGCGCGCCGAACGCCTCGCGCAGCTTCGCGCCGAAGTACGAACCGACCTGAGCCGCATTCTCCACGAGCTTTTCACGCTCGAGGATCGCCAGATTGGCGAGCGCGGCCGCGGCACACACCGGGTGCCCCGAATAGGTCCAGCCGTGCCCCATCGGCCCGTGCTCCTGCGAGCCGCGCGCGATCACGTCCCAGACCTTCTCGCCCACGATCACGCCGGAAAGCGGCGCATACGCGCTCGTGAGGCCCTTCGCGACCGTGATGAGATCCGGTTCGATGCCGAAGTGCTGCGCGCCCATCTTCGAGCCCAGACGCCCGAAGCCGCACACCACCTCGTCGGAGATCAGCAGGATGTCGTGCTTGCGCAGCACCGCCTGGATGGCAGGCCAGTAGCCTTTGGGCGGCTCGATGATGCCGCCCGTGCCCATCACCGGCTCGGCGATGAACGCGGCGACCGTGTCCGCGCCTTCGCGCGCGATCAGCTTTTCGAGCTCCTCCACACAGTACGCGACGAACTGCGCCTCGTTCATGCCCGCGGGCGCCTTGCGATACCAGTGCGGGCAGACCGTATGCTTCACGCGGTCGATCGGCAAATCGAAATGCTGATGGAAGCTCGGCAGGCCGGTGAGGCTGCCCGTGACGATGCCCGAGCCGTGATAGCCGCGATCGCGCGAGATGATCTTCTTCTTGTTCGGGCGGCCCAGCACGTTGTTGTAGTACCAGACGATCTTGACCTGCGTTTCGTTCGCATCCGAACCGGACATGCCGTAGTACACCTTCTTCATGCCGGCAGGCGCCCAGTCGATGATGCGCGACGACAGCTCGATGATCGCGTCCGACGAATGGCCCACATAAGTGTGGTAGTACGCGAGCTGCTTCGCCTGCTCGTACATGGCGTCGGCGACTTCGGTACGGCCATAGCCGATATTCACGCAGTAGAGACCCGCGAAGGCATCGATATACTGCTTGCCCTGGTGGTCCTCGATGCGGATGCCCTTACCGCCGCGTACGATCTTGCCCGGCAGCGCGCCGCTCTCGTGGTCGTAGGCGTGCGTGGACGGGTGCATGAAGTGCGCGCGGTCCTGCTCGAAGAGTGCGTCGATGCGTTGAGTCATGTTGTCCTCCTGATTCCGGTTCAGGCCATGGCCGCGAGCGGCAGGCCGAGGTTGCCAAGACAAAAATATTTGGTTTCCACGAAGGGCTCGAAGCCCTCCGCGCCACCTTCGCGGCCAAGGCCCGAGGCCTTCATGCCGCCGAATGGAATGGGCGCGCCCGTGAACTTCACACCGTTCACCGAGACCATCGCGAAGTCGAGCCGCCGCACCAACTGGAAAATCGTATCCATGCGCGTCGCGCACACGTAGGCCGCGAGGCCATATTCCGTGTCGTTCGCCTTGGCGATCACTTCGTCGAGCGTGTCGAACGGGCAGACCGCCGAAATGGGCGCGAAGTTTTCCTCGTCGTACACGCGCATGCCGGGCGCGGCATCCGCGATCACGGTGGGCTCGTAGTACCAGCCGCCCAGCGCATGCGGCTGGCCGCCCGCCACGATGCGCGCGCCCTTCTCGCGTGCATCCGCCACGCGCGCGGCCGTGCTGTCGAACGCGGCCTGGTGCATGAGCGGGCCCACGTCCACCTCTTTCTCGAATGCGGGGCCGGTCTTGAGTGCGCGCACCGCTGCCGCATAGCGCTCGACGAACGCTTCGTAAAGCGGCCGCGCCACGAAAATACGGTTCGCCGCGCAGCAGTCCTGGCCCGAGGTCTGGAATTTCGCGCCCACGGCAATCCTTACCGACTGCTCGAGATCGGCGTCTTCCGTGACGATGAACGGTGCGTTGCCGCCCAGTTCCAGCGCGACCTTCTTGATGCCCGCGCGCGCCGCCGCCTGCGTGACGAGCGAGCCCACTCGCGTGGATCCCGTAAAGCTCACGGCACGCACGCGCGTGTCGCTCACCAGCGTTTCCATTGCCATTTGCGGCTCGCCGAGCACCACGTTGTAGACGCCCGCCGGAAAGCCGGCCTCCTCCGCGAGTTGCGCCAAGGCGAGCGCCGAATACGGCGTTTCGTGCGCGGGTTTCACGACGACCGTGCAGCCTGCGGCGAGCGCAGCGGCGGCCTTGCGCGTGATCATCGCCACCGGAAAATTCCATGGCGTGATGAGCGCCGCGACCCCTACCGGTTCCATCACCGTGCCCAGATGTGCACCGTCGATATGGGTGGGAATCGTACGGCCTGCCAGGCGTTTCGCCTCATGCGCATACCATTCGACAAAGCTCGCCGCATAGCGGATTTCGCCGCGCGATTCGGCCAGCGGCTTGCCCTGCTCCAGCGAGAGCAGCGCCGCCAGATCCTCCTGATGCCGCACGATCCGCTCGTGCCAGCGCATGAGCGCCGCGCTGCGCTGCGTTTGCGAGACCCACCGCCACGATTCGAAGGCGCGCTGTGCGGCGTCGACTGCACCGGTGATCTGTGCGCGGACGAGCATGGGCACGTGGCCGATCACCGACTGGTCCGCAGGGTTCTGCACGGCCGAGGTGGCCGCGCTGTCGCTATGCACCCAGCGGCCGTCCACGTAGCACAGCGATTTAAACAGAATGGGGTGTCCTGGCAGCATCTCGTCTACTCCTTGTCAGGTCTGTCGATATGCAATCCATTCTGGGGCCGACAGCATCGCGATTTTTTTGGTTCTCAGCCCCGCGCACTTGCGCTTTTTTCGGAACCGCCGCGCGCGGGCGCGAAAAATTCACGCGCTCTCCAGGGCCCACGCAGGCGCGTGGCTGGGCGCGCACTTCACCACCTTCGTCACGATGTAGGTGAAGTAGCGTTCGATCCCGAGATCCTCCATCAGCAGTGCATCGATAAAGCGCTGGTAATGGTCGATGTCGCGCGCCATCACGTGCAGCACGTAGTCCACCCCGCCGCCCGTGGCGTAGCACTGCATGACTTCCTCGGCCGCGCTCACGCGCTTTTCGAAGCGCCGCATGTCGGGCGCGGTATGGCGCGATAGCGCCACTTCGACGACGATACGGCTGCCACGCATCGCGCCTACCCAGTCCACCTCGGCGTGATAGCCGCGTATCACGCCGCTTTCCTCGAGCTTGCGCACGCGCTCCCAGGCCGGTGAAATCGAAAGATTGACCTCTTCGGCGAGCTTCGATTTCGTGATGCGGCCATCGCGCTCGAGGATGCGCAGGATGGCGAGGTCGTAACGGTCAAGCTTGATCACGGCGCGCTCATGCCGCCACGGGCAGGTTGCGTTCGACGACGTCGGCGACCACGGCCACGGTGTCGCCCGCCTGCACGAGACCAGGGAAATGACGCGCCGCCAGCAGCCCCCCGCATTGCGCGCGATATTCCACGGCGCGCGCGCCGGTGCGGTCGATGTCGTGCACGCGCGCGAGCACCTCGCCCGCCTCGACGGTATCGCCGAGATCGCGGCACATCTCCAGCATGCCGCGATGCTCGCTCGTGGTGTAGCAGGTGCCGTCGGGCATGTCGAGCAAGGTGGTCGTGCGCGAGCCGACGCTGCGCTCGATGGCCTTGCGCTCGATGACTCCGGCGTGCGCAAGAAAACCGCGCACGCCGCGATCCGCAATCGCCACGCTGTGCGCGGTGGAAGTGCCGCCGCCGCCCAGTTCGGTCGAAACGAACACCTTGCCCGCTTCCTCCACGGCGCTGTCGAACAGGCCGACGCTGTCGAGTTCCAGCATGCGCATGGAGTACGGCGCGCCGAACGCACGCATCGCACGCTCGCAACGCGCCTGCTGATCGCCGTCGGGCAGCACGTGAATCGCCGCAAACGGCACGAAGTCGAGCGTGCGCCCGCCCGCGTGAATATCGAGCACGTAATCGGCGCGCGCCAGCAACTCACGCTGGAAGTAATCGGCGATCTTTTCGGTCACGCTGCCGTCGGGGCGCCCCGGGAAGCTGCGGTTCAGATTGCCCGCGTCGACAGGCGAGGTGCGCGTGCCCGCACGAAACGCGGGATAGTTCATGTATGGCACGATGATCACGCGGCCGTTCACGTCCGCGGCCTGCAGCGAGCCCGCCAGCTTGGCGAGCGCGATCGGCCCTTCGTATTCGTCGCCGTGATTGCCACCCGTGAGCAGCACGGTCGGCCCCTCGCCGTGCTTGACGACGGTGAGCGGAATCATGATCGCCCCCCACGCGGAATCGTCGCGCGAATAAGGCAGCCTCAAAAAGCCGTGTTGCACGCCATTGGCGTCGTAATCGACGGTCGGCGTAATCGGTGACGCACGCATCGGCCCTACTCCTTCACGAACAGTTTGCGCGGCGTGGTGCAGAACGTTTCGACGCCGGTTTCGGTAATGAGGATGCTTTCGGTGATTTCGAGGCCCCAGTCGTCGAGCCACAGGCCCGGCATGAAGTGAAACGTCATGCCGGGTTCGAGGACCGTGCGGTCGCCCGGGCGCAGGCTCATGGTGCGCTCGCCCCAGTCGGGCGGAAAGCTCGCGCCGATGGGATAGCCGCAGCGGCTGTTCTTCTCGATGCCCGATTTGCGCAGCACCGCAAAGAACGCATTGGCGATGTCTTCGCACACGTTGCCGGGCTTCGCGGCGGCGAGCCCTGCCTCGATGCCTTCCACAACGGCCTTCTCCGCATCGAGAAAGTGCTTTGGCGGCTTGCCGAGATAGACGGTGCGCGACTGCGGGCAGTGATAGCGGTGGCAGCAGCCCGCGATCTCGAAGAACGTGCCCGCGTTCGCCATGAATGCCGAGTCGTCCCACGTGAGGTGTGGGGCGGCGGCATCGGCGCCGGTGGGCAGGAGCGGCACTATGGCGGGATAGTCGCCGCCGTGTCCTTCCACGCCCGTAATGCCCGCGTCATAGATCTGCGCAACCAGGTCGCACTTCCTCATGCCCGGCTCGACCACGTCGAGAATGCGCGCGTGCATTTTCTCGACAATGCGCGCCGCAACTCGCATGTACTCGATCTCGCGCAGCGACTTCACCGCGCGCTGCCAGTTCACGAGCGCGGTGGCATCCACCCAGCGCGCCTTGGGCAAATGGCGCTGGAGCGACGCGTAGGCCGCCGCACTGAAGTAGTAGTTGTCCATCTCCACGCCAATGCGCAGCGTGTCCCAGCCGCGCGCGGCGATGACTTCCGTGCTCAGGTAGTCCATGGGGTGACGCACGGGCGACTGAACGTAATGATCAGGATAGCCAATGATATTGCCGTGCGACATGAACGCCGTGCGCTTCGCGCCGTTCGCGTCCTGGCCGCGACCGAACCAGACGGGTTCGCCGTCCATGGTCAGCAGCACGCATTGATGGACATAGAACGACCAGCCGTCGTAGCCAGTCAGCCAGTTCATGTTGGTCGGGTCCGTGACGATCAGCAGATCGATGCCTTCGTCCTGCATCGCGCGGCGCGTCTTCGCAATGCGCGCGTCGTATTCGCTGCGTGCGAACACGAGGCGCGGCGCCACCTCACTCTTTTCAGTTGCTGCGGACATCTTTCCCTCTCAAGGCGTGACTGCGTTGTGAAACACCGCGCCCGCACCGGCTGCGCGGGCGCGCTGCAAGGCAAGAACGGCAATGGCGGTGTCCTGCGCCCCGGTGCCGGTGAGGTCGCAGATCGTGATGTCGTTTGCGTCTGCGCGGCCCTCGCGGCGGCCCGCGATGACTTCGCCCAGCTCCGCGAAGCCGCGATCGGGCGCGACCTTGTGCGCCTCGATCGCGTGCCTGAGTTCGCCGAGGACGCGCGTTTGCTGCAAGCGGTCGCAGACATAACGCGCAGATTCGAACACCGAGGGCGCGAGTTCGTTCTTGTACTCGGCGTCGGAGCCCATGGCCGTGAGGTGCAAACCGGCTGGCAGGTCCGCCGCATGAACGAGCGGGGCGCGGCTGGGGGTGGTCGTCACGGCCACGTCGGCCTGCGCGAGCGCGTCGTGCACCGAAGCGGCAACCCGCGCGCGTACGCCGTGGCGGCGTTCGGCGTCGGCGGCGAAGTCGTAAGCCCGCGCCGCATCGCGGGCCCAGACGCTCACGCTGTCGATCTTGCGCACCAGCATGAGCGCGTCGAGTTGCAGGCGCGCCTGCTCGCCCGCCCCGATGATCGCCGCATGGCGCGCGTCGGGACGCGCCAGCCAGCGCGCGGCTACTGCGCCCGCCGCAGCGGTGCGCACGGCAGTCAGATAACCGTTGTCGAGCAGCACGGCTTCGGTAAGACCTGTGCGCGCCGACAGCACCAGCATCAGCCCGTTCAGGCTCGGCAGGCCGAGCGAGGGATTGTCGAAGAAGCCGGGGCTGATCTTGATGGCGAACTGTTCGAAGCGCGGTAGATACGCCGTCTTCACATCGACCTCGCCATGCCGCTCGGGCAGCGCGAGGTTCAGAATGGGCGGCATGACAACGGCTTCGGTTGCGAGCGCAACGAACGCGGATTCGACCTGATCGACAGCCGCAAGATCGAGCGGGACCAGTTCGCGCAGTTGCCCGGCGCCCAGCAACGTAACCGGCGGCAACTCAGGTGGCAATTCGGGTGACAACTCGGAATGCATTTCAAACCTCCGTCACGAGACGGCGGTGCACCGTCATGTCGATGTTCGCGCCGCTCACCACGACCACGATCGGGCCTTGGCTGCGCTCAATGTGCCCGTCGAGCAACGCCGCCATGCCCACCGCGCCCGCGCCTTCCACCACGAGACGCTCTTCGCGGTACGCATGGGCCACGCCGCGCGCGATTGAGGGTTCGCCGAGCAGGATGACGTCGTCAGCCAGCGCTCGGGTCAGCGCAAAGGTGTGGCGATTGTCGAGACCAATGCCGCCGCCCAGCGAGTCGGCCAATGTTTCGCTTTCCTCAACGTCGACGGGATGGCCCGCCGTGAGACTCGCGTGCATGGCCGCGCCGCGCGCCATCGAAATGCCAATGGCGTGCACGTCCGGCCGGATCTGCTTCGCCGCGAACGCCACGCCGCTGAAGAGTCCGCCGCCCGACAGCGGCACCACGAGGGTCGCGGTATCGGGCAGCGCTTCGAGAATTTCGAGGCCGATGGTGGCCTGGCCGGCGATCACGCGCAGGTCGTCGAACGGCGGCACGAACGCATAGTCTTCTTCGCGCATGAGGCGGAGCGCTTCGATCTGCGCCTCGTCCTGGCTCTTGCCCGCGATCACCACGCGCGCGCCCAGCGCGGCCACGGCTTCGACCTTGTTGGGCGGCACGAGCGACGACATGCACACGGCCGACTCCATGCCGAGCGCGTGGGCCGCATAGGCGAGCGCACGGCCATGATTGCCGGTGGATGCGGTGACGACGCGCTTCACGCCTGACTCGGCGAGATGCGCCACCGAATTGGTCGCGCCGCGCAACTTGAAGCTGCCCGTGGGCTGCACGGTTTCGAGCTTGAAGTAAACCGGCACGCCCACGCGCGCCGACAAGGCGGGAGACGCCACGAGCGGGGTGTGCGCTACGCGGCCCGCGAGGCGCTGGCGCGCGCGGTAGACATCGGCAAGCGAGAGTGACGAAAGCGAAAGCGACGACATGAAATGCACGTTCCTTCCAGTGAATCTGTGCAATCCAGTCTAATGAGCCAAAACGGGCTTTCTAATGTCCTGGTACAATCCGCGCCCATCGCGGCATACGAAAAACGCCTAGCTGAAATCGTGCACGTGCGGATACTGCTCGAACACGCCCGCCATGGTCTGCAGCGCGTTGCGGCAGGCGGCGTCCGAAGCTTCCGCGCCAAGGCTGATGCGCACCGCATTGGGACGTTGCGTGCCGCCCACGAGAAATGGGTCCGGCGAGGTCACGGCAATCTTGCGATTGCGCAACTCGCGCACGAGGCGGTCCGCCTGCCAGTGGTCGGGCACGCGCAGCCAGGCGGAAAGCGCGTTGGGATGCGCGCCGAGCACATAGTCGCCCAAGGCCGCGCGCACCATCGCCTGGCGCGCCGCGAGCCGCTCGCGCTGCAGTTCCACGAGGCGGCGCGCGGTGCCGTCCATGATCCAGCGCGTGGCGATTTCCGCAATCGGCGAAGTCGCCATCCAGCTGCTCACGCGCAACACGCTTTCCACGCGCAGCGCAAGCCGGCGCGGCATGGCGAGATAGCCCGTGCGCAGTCCGGTGAGCACCGATTTGGTCATGCTCGTGCAATAGAACGCCAGTTCGGGAATCAGGCTCGCGACAGGCGTGTTGGCTTTCGCGGGCAGCGCGCCATACACATCGTCCTCGATCACGTACACGCCATAACGCTGGGCAATACGCGCAATCGCGCGGCGGCGCGAATCGGGCAAGACGGCCATGGTGGGATTGTTGAAAGTCGGCGTGCACACGAGCGCACTCACGCGCTCGCTGTCGCACATCTCCTCGAAATGCTCGGGACGGATGCCGTATTCGTCGATTTCGAGCCCCTTGAGCGTGAAACCCAGCACGTTTGCCGAGCCGATCACACCGTGGTCCGTGAGGCTTTCGCAGAGCACGGTGTCGCCGGGGCCGACCGTGGACGCGAGCGCGAGGAAAATGCCGTGCGCCGCGCCATTGGTGATGAGGAGCGATTCGGGTTTCACCGGCATGTTGAGCGAGGCGAGCCACGCCGCGCCCGCCTGGCGATGATGCTCGAAGCCCGCGATGGGACGAAACGAGCGGATCCACGGTTGATCGTCCAGCGTCGCGAGCGTGGCGCACACGTCGCGCCACGCGGCGTCGTGCTGCGGCGTGTGGACGATGCGCGCAATGGAAAAGTCGACGATCTCGCGCTCGGCCGTGTCGAGAATATAGTTCGACATCGACTCGGTCACGCGCGCGGCGACGAAGCTGCCGCGCCCCACCTCGCAGCGAATCAGGCCCTGTCTTTCGAGTTCCTTGTAGGCATTGGTGACCGTCTGCACGCTGACGCCCAGTTCCGCTGCCACCTCGCGCTGCGGCGCGAGGCGAACGCCGGAAACGAGCGCGCCGCGCTCGATGTCCTGTGCAATCGCCTTGACCAGCCGTTTGTATTTGGACTCCGCGCCGTGCGCGGCCCCGACCGCGTCACGCCACTCGCCCGAAATCGTCGCCCACGCCATCTCGATCCGCTCCTCGGTAAGCGTTCATGGTCGCTCAGAAACGGGGCGGAAAATAATTGTCTCAGGACAATTGCGGGTAAAAAAGGACAATCAGGTCCGGAAAATCGACACCGCCTGCGACAGCCGGTGTGCCTGCCCCGAGAGCCGACCCCTCGCGCACCTGCCCGACCGATGCGTCGATCAGCACCTTGATTTCGCGCGCCGCGCTCGCGCTCGCGCTGCGCAAGCGAACACTGCCCTCGATCATGCCCGTGATCTCGACCGTTCTGAATGGCCGACATCGTATCCACTATCGCCGCCACCGCCGCGCCGCCATCGGCCGCCGCCGTGCTGGCCGCGGAAACGAGCTGGCGAGCCTGGTTGGCATCCGACGATCCGCTTTCACTTCGCGTCGAGTTGTTTCCACATAGAAGCCGTAATGCGCTGGCGCGCCTTTCCGTAGTCGCGCCACGGATCGACACGCAGCGCTTCGAGCCGCTCGCGCACGTTCGCGACGTTCCAATGGTCGCCACTGGTGAGCGTGTGCAGTTCGTCCCAGTCCACCGGCACCGAGACGCCGAGACCGGGCCGCGCCCGTGGCGCATACGCCACGGCCGTGCTCGCGCCGCGGTTGTTGCGCAGGTAGTCGACGAAAATGCGGCCCTTGCGGTTTTGCGGCCCCATCTTCGCGCTGAAGCGCTCGGGCAGCGTCGCCGCCATGTGGCTCGCCACCGCGCGCGCGAAGTCCTTCGCCTCGGCCCAGCCGCCATGGCGCGTGAGCGGCACGACCAGGTGCAGGCCCCGCCCGCCGCTCGTCTTGCACCATGCCCGCAGGCCCAGCGCGTCGAGCAGCTCGCGCGTGAGCTGCGCGGCCTCGAGCATGCGCGCCCATGCGAGCGAGGGATCGGGGTCCAGGTCGAAGACGATGCGGTCTGGCTTTTCGATGCTCGCCGCGAGCGCATTCCAGGTGTGCAGTTCGATCGTGTCCATCTGCGCCGCGCCGACCAGCGCCTCGATGGAATCGAGCGTGAGCAGCGGCGCATGGCCCGGATCGAGGCCGGCGTGCTGCGTGGCATGGGAATCTGCAGCGCGTTGGCGTGCTTCTGGAAGAAAAGCTCGCCGCCCACGCCCTTGGGCGCGCGCGCGAGGGCCACGGGCCGCCCCTTGACGTGCGGCAGCAGCCACGTGGAAATCGCTTCGAAGTACTCAACGAGATCGATCTTGCGCAGTCCGCTTTGCGCGTCGATCACGCGTTCGGGATGCGTGATGCGCACGCCGGCGACCTCGGCTTCGTCGTGCGCGGCGCGGCGCGTGCGGCTCGCCGTCTTTGGCGCGCTCGTTGAGGCTTGCTTTGCGACCTTCTTTGCACGCTCGCTGCCTGCCGCGAGCACCGGCGACGACTGCCCTTCGCGCACGATGTCCTTCGCGGGCTTGTCCGCGCGCAATCCGACGAACGACGCCTGGCGCACCACGCCCGCGCTCGTCCAGGTCTTGAAGCGCACCTCCGCCACGAGTTCGGGCCGCACCCAGTGCACGCCCGCTCGACGCTCGGCCGCCGGCACCGCAGCGAACGGCGAGGTTTTGCACTCGCGCGCACGCAGTTCGCCCGCAATCGCGTCGAGCCGCGCTGCGTCGAAACCCGTTCCCACCTTGCCGGCATATTGCAGCGCGCCATCATCGCCATGCACGCCGATCAGCAGCGCGCCGAACCCCTCGCGGCTGCCCTTCGGTTCCGTATAGCCGCCGATCACGAATTCCTGGCGCCGAGAGCAGCGCAGCTTGAGCCACGCGGCGCTGCGCGTGGACGTGTAAGGGCTGTCGCGCCGCTTGGCAACGAGCCCTTCGAGATTCGCCTCGCAGGCGGCTTCGAGCAATGCCTGCGGCTCGCCTTCGAAGGCCTCCGAAAAACGCAGCGCGTCGTGAGGCTTCTGGGCAAGCAGCGCCGAGAGCTTGTCGCGCCGCGCCTCGAGCGCCACGTCGCGCAAGTCCGCGCCGTCGAGCCAGGGCAGATCGAAGAGCCAGAACGTGATGTCGCCGGCGCGCCCCGCGTCGAACGCGTTCTGCAGCGCCTGGAAGTTGGGCACGCCGGCTGAGTCGAGCACCACGGCCTCGCCGTCCAGCCACGCCGATTCGACCTTCAGCGCGCGCAGCGCTTCCACCTGGCGCGGGAACTTCGCCGTCCAGTCGTTGCCGGCGCGAGTGAAGATACGCACATCGCCCTTGCCGCGCGCGTGCCGGTCGATGCGCGCCAGCACGCGGTAGCCGTCGAATTTCAATTCGTAGAGCCAGGTGTCGCCGTGGGGTGGGGCATCGGCGGGCGTCGCGAGTTCAGGGGCGAGTGTGTCCGGCAGCGGTGCGCGCACCGCGCCTTCCAGTGCCGTCGCTGCCCCCTGCTTCGCGGCCCCGTTGCCCGACCGCGGGCGCTTTTTCGACGCTTTCGATGCCTTCGACGCTTTCGACGCGGCAGGTTTGTCCTCGATGACATGGAATTCGTCTTCGGGCACGGCCTCGTCGTCACGCTGCTTGATGAGCAGCCAGCTCTCCCGTTTGCCGTCGTGCATGGGGCTGCGCACGAGCGCCCAGCCGCCGTGCAGCCGCTCGCCCTCCAGCGTGAACTTGAGTTTGCCTTGCGCATAGCCTTCGCGCGCGCCGCGCAAGCCGCCCTCGGGACGCCACACGCCGTGGTCCCAGATCGCCACCGTGCCTGCGCCATAGCTGCCTTCGGGAATATGCCCTTCGAACGAGCCATATTCGAGCGGATGATCCTCCACATGCACGGCGAGCCGTTTCACCGTCGGGTCGAGGCTCGGGCCCTTGGGAATGGCCCACGATTTGAGCGTGCCGTCCAGTTCGAGGCGAAAGTCGTAATGCAGCCGCCGCGCGTCGTGACGCTGGATCACGAACGCCCCTTCACCGTCTCGGGGTCGCGCGCTGTGGCGAGCGGCCCTGCCGCGCGGCTCCGGCGTTTCATCGAAGCGGCGTTTCTGTTCGTAGACTTCGAGCTTGTGCTTCATCGTTTGCCCCTTGTTGCGCTCTCTGAGCCGCGGTCGCGTTCATCACGCCGCGCGCCGTCCGCGCTTCGGCGCCGGTTTCCCGTGCGGCGCACTCGCGCCGCTTTCGCCGCGCTTGCCGAGACTGCGCTTGAGCAGTTCGGAAAGGTCGACGATATCCGCGCCACGCCGCTCAGGCGCGGGCGCCTCGACCTGAGCGAGTTCGTGCGCCTTGCCTTCGCGCGCCTTGCGTCCGGCCAGTTCGAGAATCGCGTCGCGGTAGGTGTCGCGATACGTTTCGGGGTCCCAGTCCGTGCTCATGTCGTCGATGAGCTTGCGCGCCATTTGCAACTCATGCGTGCTCACGCCAGCGGCTTTTGCACGCTTGGGCAGGCTCTTCACCGCATCGAACTCGCGCACCTCGGTGGCCCACCGCAGCGTTTGCAGCGCAAGCGCGGGGCCCGCCGCCACAAGCGCCGCGAGATGCTGCCGGCTGTGCAGCACGACGCTCGCAATGCCGATCTTGCCGCTCGCCGCAAGTGCGTCGCGCAGCAGCGCATAGGTCTTGCCCGCGCGCTTGTCGGGCGCGAGCCAGTACGGCGTGTCGAGGTAGAGAAAGGAGACCTGCGCTGCCTCCACGAACGCGAGCAAGTCGACCGTCTGCGTCGATTCAGGGCTCGAGGCCTTGATCTCCTCCTCGGACATCACCACGTAGGCACCTTTCTTATACTCGTAGCCGCGCACGATGTCGTCGTGCTGGATCGGCTTGCCCGTGCGTTTGTTGATCTGCTGGTAGCCGACCGGGTCCAGCGTGCGCCGATCGAGCAGATTGAAGCCGGTACGCTCGCTTTGCGTAGCCGGGAACACTTCGACCGGCACATACACGAGCCCGAAAGTGACGGCACCTTTCCATATCGCGCGTGGCATGATCGCATCCTCCTCGCCTTCCAGATCGTGCGGCTTTCAAGCAAACGCAGTGCCCGCCGCGCTTTGCCGCCCTCCCCGGCGTGCGCGCCCTTCAAAGGGGACGCAACAAAACGCCTTGGTTCCTCGCGGATTTCGTCTACGGGAATACGCGATGCTTCCTTATGAAGACAATGGGCTCCGCCGGCGTTCGCACCTTGCACCAAGGATGCGAATGCAGGCGCGGCGGACGACTACAGCGGAGGCAGCATGCAAGCCGACGGCGCTCCTGCGCTCACGGTCGAGGAAACGTTGATCACCGAGGCTCTGGTGAACCGCCCGAACCGACTGCCCGACTACCAGGGCGAGTGCCGTGCGCTTGCCGCGCTCATGCAGGAAATGGCGAGCAATCCCTCAGGTGTACTGCCTATGCTCGCGCGATTCGCCCTCACGCTTTGCCGCGCCGAGTCGGCCGGCGTGAGCGTGCCCGAGCGCGACGGCCCCACGGCCCGGTTCCGCTGGCGCGCGGTGGCTGGCGAACTGTCCGGCGACGTGGACCGCACGCTTCCCGGCGACGACTGCGCCAGCGGCGTGACGCAGGGGCGCAACACCATGCTCCTGTTCGACCGGCCTGCACGCTGCTTTGCTTCGTACCGCGCGATTGATCCGCCCATCCGCGAAGCGTTGCACGTGCCGTGGCGCGTCAACGGCACGGTGGTCGGCACGGTCTGGGCCGTGACGCACGGCCAGGAAAGACATTTCGACGCCGAGGACGCGCGCCTGCTGCAAAGCCTCGCCTCCAGCGCAAGCGCCGCGCACCAGTTGACTAGCGCGCTGAGCGACGCCCAGGACGCTGGCCGCAATCTTGCGCATCAGGTGGCCGAACGCACGCGCACGCTGCAGAACATCAACACGAAGCTCCACGACGAAGCCGGGCAGCGCAAGCAGGTCGAAGACGCGCTGCGTGAGAGCGAAGCGCGCCTGCAGGCCGCCATTTCCATCGAAACCGTGGGCGTGCTGTTCTTCGACCTCGACGGCACCATGGCCGACGCCAACGGCGCATTCGAGCAGATGAGCGGCTATAGCCGCGAGGATTTGCGCGCCGCGGCGCACTGGGACAGGCTCGTGCCGCTCGAATTTCTCGGCGTCACGACGCGCGCGGTCACCGACCTCGCCACCACCGGACGCACACAGCCCTACGAGCGGCAGTTGATCCGCAAGGACGGCACGCGCTGGTGGGGCCTTTTCGCGCCCACCCGGCTTTCGGGCACGGGCATGGCCTCGAAGTGCGCCGAATTCGCGCTGGACATTACGGAACGCAAGCGCGCGGAAACCGAATGCGTGGACAGCGAGGAGCGCTTTCGCGCATTGGTGGAAGGCTTGGCGCAGGCGGTGTGGGAAGCCGATGCCCAAGGTCAGGCCGAGTCGGTCTCGCCGGGCTGGTCGGAATACACCGGCCAGCCCGGCGAAGAATGGCTCGGCGAAGGCTGGGCCAACGCCGTTCATCCCGACGACCGCGCCTACGCGTTGAGCCAATGGAAGGACGCGATTGCGGCGCAGCGTGTGGTGAACGCGGAATTCCGCTTGCACGTCGCTACGGGCGGCTGGCGCTGGACCAACGTGCGCGCCGCGCCGATCTGGAATCCGGACGGCACGGTGCGCAAGTGGGTGGGCATGAATATCGACGTGGACGACCGCCGCAGCGCCCAGGAAGCCCTGCGCGAGAGCGAGGCGCGCTTTCGTGCGCTAGCCGAAGCGTCGCCCGCGCTGATCTGGCAAATCGACACGCAGGGCAACACGGTCTATCTGAACCAGCGCTATCTCACGGCGATCGGCCTCACGCCAGGACAACTGCTCGAAACCGGCTGGCACACCATCGTGCATCCGCGTGATCTGCCCGGCTTTCTTTCGCGCTTACAGACCGCGCAGCACGACCATTGCGCGTTCCAGAGCCGGCTGCGCGTGAAAATCAAGGACGCGGGCTGGCACTGGTTCGAAACCTGCTGTGCGCCGTGGTTTTCCGCGAGCGGCGAGTTTCGCGGCCACGTGTGTGTCTCGATCGACGTGACCGAAGCCGTGAACGCCGAAGACGCGCTCAAGGAAGCCGACCGGCGCAAGGACGAATTCCTCGCGACGCTCGCGCACGAACTGCGCAATCCGCTCGCGCCCATTGCCAATGCGCTGCACCTCATCCGGCGCAGTGCGTTTCCCGCGGACTCCGCGCCGATACTCGACATGCTCGATCGCCAGGTGCATCACATGGTGCGGCTGATCGACGACCTGATGGAAGTGTCGCGCATCACGCGCGGCAAGATCGGCCTCGTGAAGGCGCCCGTGGCGCTCGCGGAAATCATCGAGAATGCTATCGAAACGAGCCGTCCCGCGATCGATCAGGCGCACCATGAACTGAGCATCACGCTGCCCGACACGCCGCTCGTTCTCGACGCCGACCGCGTGCGGCTTACGCAGGTCTTCGCGAACATGCTCAACAATGCGGCGCGCTATACCGACACGGGCGGCCAGATCCGGCTCGACGCTATGCGCGAAAGCGAGTGGGTCGTCGTCACGCTGAGCGATACGGGCATCGGCATGTCGGCCGAGCAGATTGGTCAGGTATTCGAAATGTTCACGCAGGTCAGCCGCCCTGCCGACCGCAACCAGGGCGGTCTTGGCATTGGCCTCACCATGGTGCGCCATCTCGTGCGCATGCATGGCGGCACGGTCGAGGCGGCGAGCGCCGGCCCCGGCAAAGGCAGCACCTTCACGGTGCGCTTGCCGCTCTCGCAGCAAATGCCCGCCGAAGCGCGCGAGACCCCGGCGACCGTGGCGCGCGCCGCGAAGCCGCTCGCGGGCAAGCGCATTCTCGTGGTCGACGACAACCGCGACGCCGCCGATTCGCTCGCCATGGTGCTCTCGGCCGAAGGCGCGCAAGTTCGCGTGGTCTACGACGGCGCCGCCGCGCTCGGCGCACTGGAGCAGTCGGTGCCACATGCGGTCGTGCTCGACATCGGTATGCCCGGCATGGACGGCTACGAAATCGCGCGGCAGATTCGTCAAAGCCCGAGCTACGTCGGCCTGCAGATCATCGCGCTAACGGGTTGGGGCCAGCACGCCGACCGGCTGCGCTCGCGCATGAGCGGTATCGACTCGCATCTCACGAAGCCGGTCGCATTCCACGCGCTGTTCGAGTTGCTGATCGCGCGGTGAAAGGCCCCGGCCCCGCGCGCCCTTCACACGCCATTGCCCCCGAGCGTCTTGAGGCTCTTCCACTGGCCCTGCTGCACCTCGAAGAGCGTATAAGGCGGCTTGATGAGGTCGCCGTGCGGATCGAACGCGATATTGCCCGTCACACCCACCACCGTCACCTTGGGGAAGCTCGCGACGATCTTCGCGCGGTCGAGCGAATCGGCGTCGCGAATCGCCTTGAGCATGGCGAGCGCGGCGTCATAGGCGAACGGCGCATACAGTTCGACATCCTGATTGAAGCGTGCCTTGTAGCGCTTTGCGAATGCCTGCGCGGAAGGCAGCTTGTCGAGCGCCGGCCCCGGCTCGAGGTCCTGCGTGCCCTCGCCCGCCGGGCCCGCGATCTGCAGGAAGGCATTGCTCTTCAGCGCGCCCGCGCCGAAGAGGCGCGCCGGCATGCCGAGCGTGCGCATCTGCTTGGCGAGCATCGCGCCCTGTTCGTCGAGGCCGCCAAAGAAAATCACGTCGACGTTCTTCTGCTTGAGCGACGTGAGAATGGCGCGAAAATCGACGGCCTTGTCGTTGGTGAACTCGCGATCGACGATATTGCCGTTGGCCCCCTTCGCGCCTTTCTCGAACGCGTCGGCGAGCCCCTGGCCGAAGGCCGTGCGGTCGTCGATGATGCCGATGCGCTTCGCCTTCAACTGCTCCACCGCGAACTTTCCGGCGATCACGCCGCCTATCCCGTCGTTGCCCATGGTGCGAAACACGTTCGCGTAGCCCTGCTGGGTCAGCGCCGGGTTCGTGGAACCCGGCGTGATCATCGCGACGTTCGCGTTGTGATAAACCGTCGAAGCGGGAATGCTGCAGCCCGAGTTGTAGTGGCCGATTACGCCGACCACGCCGTCGTCCACCAGCTTTTGCGCCACCTGCACGGCCACGTGCGGATCGGCCTGGTCGTCCTGCACGTCGAGCACGTACTTCACCGGCTTGCCCCCAATCACGGGATGTTTGGCGTTCTCCTCGTCGATCGCGAGCTGCGCGCCGTACTGCAAGTCCTTGCCGACGCGCGCCACCGGGCCGGTGAGCGGCCCCGCGAAGCCGATCTTCACAACCTCGGGTTCGGCCGCCTGCGCGGGGCCGTGCAAGCCCATCAGCCCGAGGGCCATCGTTAGTACGAGAGTGCGACGGTTCATGATGCTCATCCTCGCTGGGAGACAGTTGCGTTAGGTGTTACGTGGCTGTTGGCTGGAAAGTGGCTCGAAACAGAGGCTAAAAAACGGCGCGGACTATAAGGCGCGAGATCGAGGGGAGGCGCACGCTTTGCAACGAGGTCGGCAACCACGCTGCCCGTCACGCCGCCGAGCGTCACGCCCAGATGCTGGTGCCCGAACGCGTAGATCACGCGCGGCGAGCGGCTCGACGCACCCACCACGGGCAGCGCGTCGGGCAGGCTCGGCCTGAAGCCAAGCCAGTCGCTGTCCGGCTCCGGTAGTCCGGGCAGCGCCTCCTGCGCGGAGCGCGTCAACAGGCGCAGCAGGTCCGCGTTCTTGCCTGCTCCGATGGCCGCCAGCTCGACGGTGCCCGCCGCGCGAATGCCGCCGTCCATCGGCGTCATGTAGAAGCCGCGCTCGGCCCAGCCGCACGGGCGCGAAATCCGGTTAGCGGTGCCAGGAAAGCGTACGTGATAGCCGCGCTCCACGCCTAGCGGCACCGCGTCGCCGCATTGGCGCGCGAGACGCCCCGAAAACGCGCCCGCGCACACAATGGCGTGTTCCGCGTCATGCGCCTCGCCCGCCGAGTCGATCAGCTTCACCGAACTTGCCGCAGGCTTCAGCGTCTCGACGGCCACGCGCCGGTGCACAAGACCGCGCTGCGTTAACATCGCATGCAAGGCCTGCAGAAAACCACGCGGATCGCTCAGAAACCAGCTGCCCTTGAAAAGCGTGCCTTGAGAGAAGAGCGGCGCGAGGCCGGGCTCCAGTTGTGCGATCTCGCTGCGCGCGAGCGTTTCGAACGCTACGCCGAGTGAGCGCCGCAGTTTGAGCGCTGGCTGCGCGGCCTCGAACGACGCCGCGCTCGAATACAGGTAAAGGCATTCGCGTTCGCGCACGAAGGCCGCGAGCGCATCGACGGTCAGCATCTCGCGGTAGCCCTCGAATGCGCGCGAGAGCAGTTGCGCGAGGGCGTTCACGCTGCCCTCGTAGCGGCGCGGCGTGGCGCTCAGCAGGAAACGCGTGAGCCATGGCGCGAGCGCCGGCACGTCGCCCCAACGGATGCGCAGCGGGCTCGTTGACGAGAACAGAAAGCGCGGGATGTTGCGGAACACGTCCGGGTTGTTCACGGGTATGCACGCATAGTTCGCGAACGTGCCCGCGTTGCCGTATGAAGCGCCCTCGCCCGGCCCCTGCGCGTCGTACAGCGTCACGCTGTGCCCGTCGCGCATGAGCCAGTACGCGCACGACAACCCCACGAAACCCGCGCCGATGACAGCCACTTGCGCCATTACTTCTTCCAGTTGGTTGCGGGCTCACGGAAATCCTGCGCGTGAGTCCTCTTGCGTGTGAGCAGGTAAGCCGCCGACACCACCGCCAGGCTCGCGAGGCTCGCCATGAGCTGGCCAGAGAGCGCGCGGTCGAAGCCCATCGCGCAGAGCACGCCGGCAATGGCCGCCACCACGGCCCACGAAAGCCAGGGAAAGAGCCACATCCTGAACGTGAGCCGTTCGGGCTGCGTTGCCTCCAGGCGCCGGCGAATCACGATCTGCGAAACCGCGATGGAGAGATACACGAACAGCATGACCGCGCCCGATGCACTGACAAGATAGAGGAACACGCCCTGTGGCGAAACGATCGCCGCGACGATGGCCACGTAGCCGACGATACTGCTCGCGAGCACGGCCAGGCGCGGCACGCGGCTCTTCGAGAGCGTGAGCAGCGCGCGCGGGGCGTCGCGGCGCTCGGCGAGCCGGAACACGATGCGCGACGACACATAGAGCCCGGAGTTCAGCGCCGACAGCACGGCCACCAGGACGATTGCATTCATGATGTCCGCGGCGCCCGGGATATGCATGGTTTCGAGCGCGGCCACAAACGGCGAGTAACCCACCTTGATGCTCGCCCACGGCACGATGCACGCGATCACGAAGAGCGAGCCGACATAGAACGTGATGACGCGCAGGATGACCGAGCGTGTCATCGACGCCACGTTGCGGCCCGGATCGTCGGATTCGGCCGCGGCAATGGTCGCGATCTCCGCACCGCCCACCGCGAAGATCACCGTGGGCACGCCCGCGAAGATCGACATCGCGCCGAACGGCATGAACCCGTGATCGCCGCTCAGGTTGTTCACGGTCTGGTGCCACGAGCTGAACCCGAACAGGTAGCTCGCGCCCACCACGATGAACACGATGATCGCCGCCACCTTGATCGACGCAAACCAGTACTCGAATTCTCCATACGATTTCACCGAGAGCAGGTTGACGACCGTCATGAGCGAAAGGAGCACGAGCCCGATCACCCAGACCGGTGCGGGAATCCAGCGCTGAAGGATGCCCGCGCCCGCCACTGCCTCCACGGCAACCACGATCACCCAGAAGTACCAGTAGAGCCAGCCGTTCGTGAATCCGGCCCAGTCGCCAAGACCAATGCGCGTGAACTCCGTGAACGAGCCGACGCCCGGATGCGCGAGCGCCATCTCGCCGAGCATGCGCATGACGAACAGCACGACGATGCCCGCCAGCAGATAGCTCAGGCAGGCAGCAGGCCCCATCGCGCTGATGGTGGCGCTGCTGCCGACGAAGAGCCCCGCGCCGATGATCCCGCCGAGCGAAATCATCGTGACGTGCCGCTTGCGCAGCGAATGGCCAAGGGGTGTGGATGTTCCGCCTGAAGCGGGTGTGGGTTGCCGGGTTGCCACGAGCCTGTCCTCCTGTAATACAGTGCGTGTTGCGCCGAACTGCTGACCGAACAAAACCTTGGATTCATACTCACACAATAATTTTTTGTGTGCAATTAAAAAGGCTTTGTGTGGAGACCAGGAAATTCCCTGGTGAGTGATCTTTCGGCCCGGGGCAAAGACAATTAAACTCCCGCCAGATATCGTATTATTGGGTTGAAGATGCGATGATGGCGCTGCTGGCGCATCAGACAGCAGCAAGGCAACGTGGCAGACGATCGAGTTTTGTATGGAGTTACTACTTGCATGAAAGCCGACGATTACCAGACAAAATCGGATGACGATATCCAGACAAAAGGTCGTCAAGCCACGTATCTGGAGGTCTCCCGCAATCTCGAGGAGCAGGTGCGCAGCGGTCAATACCCACCCGGCAGCCGCCTGCCGCCGCAGCGCGATCTGGCTGTGGAACTGGGCATCAACGTCTCCACCGTCTCGCGCGCGTACAAGGAGTTGCAGGCGCGCGGGCTGATCGTGGCGAGCAAGCGGCGCGGCTCGATCGTCACCGGCGGGGCCATGCCTGCTGTCAGCGCCGCGGCGCAGCGCGGCAGCCAGGCGAGCGGCGCTGATGCGAGCGGCGTGGTGGACCTCACCGTCAACCGGCCGGCGACCGGAGAATTTCTCGCGCAGCTCGCCCGCACGATGGCATCGATCTCGCGCGACCCGCGCTTTGCGGAAACCCAGGAATACCAGCCGCCGCAGGGCGCCGAATGGGCGCGCGCGGCGGGCGCGCAGTGGATCGCCGCGCCTGGCTTCACGCCCTCGCCCGAGAATCTCGTCGTGACGAGCGGCGCGCAGCACGGCCTCTATGCGGTCCTGAGCAGCCTGATGGGACACGAAGGGGTGATCCTCTCCGACAAGCTGACCTACTACGGCCTCAAGGCGCTCGCGCCTGTGTTCCAGTTCGAGCTGGTCGGGATCCCGAGCGACGCCGAAGGACTCCTGCCCGACCAGCTCGAAGACGCGTGCCGCCGCATGCCAGTGAAGGCGATCTTCACCGTGCCGAACCTGCAGAATCCCGGCGTGGTCACGATGAGCCTGGAGCGGCGCCTCGCGCTCGTGGAGATCGCGCGGCGTCATCACGTCGCCATCATCGAGGACGACGTGTACGGGCCGTTGCTGCGCAAGCGCTTGCCCACCATCGCGAGTCTGTGCCCCGAGCTGACCTTCCACGTGGCCTCCACCTCGAAGGTGCTCGCGCCGGGACTGCGCATCGGCTATCTGCTCACGCCGCCGCACGGTGCGCCGCTCGCTGCCGAAGCCGTGCGCACAACGGCCTGGATGCCCGCGCCGCTCACCACGCTCATCACCACGCGCTGGATCGAGGACGGCACCGCGCACCTCATCCTTGAAGCGCAGCGTGCGGAACTGCAGGCACGGCAGGAACTCGCGCTCGAGATCCTGCCTCGCGATCTGCTCAACAGCGACCCGGCGTGCATGTTCGTCTGGCTGCGCGTGCCGGCGCCATGGCGTTCCGACGACTTCGCCGCCAACGCGCTCGCGCGCGGCGTGAACACCATGCCGGCCTCGGCGTTCGCAGTGGACCGCTCGACGCTCGAGCACGGCGTGCGCATCAACCTCGCGTGCGCAACCTCGCGGGAGCAACTGGCGCGAGCGCTGAAGGTCCTCGCGCGCACGCTGCAGGACCGCCCGCGCGCCCTCTTTGGCACGATCTAGGCCGCACCCGGATTTTCCCCAATGGGCTGGTGTCGATGGGCTCGCCTCTGGCGCGAGCCCATCGAGCATGCGCACGACCCTGCGCAATTTCTTCCGCTGCGAGTGCGACTCGCGCAGCCCGAATCGGTCATAACGTCCGCGATGTTAGGCAACGACGTTGCACGCCGTCCGCGCTCTGGTGGACTTCGCATCCATCTGCATGACGTGCGCACACATTCGGCTGGCGGGAAGCAAATCAGGTACTAGAATGCATTGGTGCAGTGATGCAAAGGCAGTCTGTTCGGCAGGTACGTTCGACAGTTTGATGTTTCGAGTTCGTCATTGGAGGCATGCTCATGACGTGCCTGAACGAAAAGATTGTCGGTGCAGCCTTTTTTATGCTGAGCGGTTATGCATTCGCTCAGAGCACCGGTGTGAACATTCCCGAAACCATGACGGTCGCCAATATCCCGTCCATGCCGATGGAAGTGGTTCCAGCGCTGCCACCGGAACCCCAGGCGTACCTCCACCGGTACGAAATGGAATATCAGGCGAATCAGTCAAAGCCTTTTTATGCGCAAGTCGAAAGTTTTTATAGCGCGCCGGCGACACAGGAACAATACCATTACGACTTCGTAAAGTCGGTGCAGGGGAGCCGTTACGGTACGCAGCAGCAGGCTGCACGGACAACTGCCGAGTATCTGCAGATGGGCCCTTCCACCGCGCCGCAAATCTCGATTCTGCAGGTGCCGGACAGCACGCTGAACATCGGCGCGCAGCCTCAGCGCAGGCTCTCGCTGACCGTCGACGAATGGGTGTTTTCCGCCACCGCACGCGTCGCCATTCTTCATTCGCATAGCACAGGCGCAACGGTTACGGTTCGGCGCGGTTTCTAAATCCGCGTATTGATTTTAGCCGTCGAGTCGAAAGTCATTAAACGGACCATGTAGCTGGTTTTATCACGGCTCACCTGTGCATACGTCACCCGCTTTTGTATGAGCAGGCGACACGTCGCCTGCATTTCGGGAACGGCGCATGCTACAACGCATCGCGTGCCTTAGCCGCCCTACCCGATGAATCCTCCCAACACGACCGAGACGACCGACAAGCCTCCCATCATCGAAACCACGCTCCCCGCGCGCCTCGATCGCTTGCCGTGGGGGCGCTTTCACGTGCTCATCGTCATAGCGCTGGGCGTCACCTGGCTGCTCGACGGTCTCGAAGTCACGCTGGCCGGTGCGGTAGCGAGTGCGCTAAAAACAAGCCCGGTGCTGCATCTCGACAACGCGCAGGTGGGTCTGGCCGGCAGCGCGTATATCGCGGGCGCGGTGTGCGGCGCGCTCGGCTTCGGCTGGCTCACGGACCGGCTGGGCCGCCGCAAGCTTTTTTTCATCACCCTCGCCGTGTATCTGCTGGCCACCGCCGCGACGGCGTTCTCGTGGAGCTTCGCGAGCTTCGTGGCGTTTCGTGCGATCACGGGCGCGGGCATCGGCGGCGAGTACGCGGCCATCAATTCGACGATCCAGGAGTTCACGCCCGCGCGCGTGCGCGGCTGGACCGACCTCAGCATCAACGGCACGTTCTGGGTGGGCGCGGCCATCGGCGCGGCGGGCTCGCTCGTGCTGCTCGACCCGCACCTGCTGCCCGCCGACTGGGGCTGGCGCGTGTGCTTTTTCATCGGCGCGGTACTCGCGCTCATCATCTTGCCCATGCGCCGCTGGATTCCGGAAAGCCCGCGGTGGCTCCTCACGCACGGCGAGCACGACGAGGCGAAGCGCATCGTCGAGGGCATCGAAACGCGCTTTCGCGATGCGGGCCATACCCTGGAAGGCCCGCCTGATGACCCGCTGCGTCTGCATGCGCGCAGCCATACGCCGCTGAGCGCGGTGTTTCATGCCATATTCGTGCGCCACCGCCGTCGCGCGCTGGTGGGTCTTTCGCTCATGACGGCACAGGCCTTCTTCTACAACGCGATTTTCTTTACCTACGCGCTCGTGCTCACTGAGTTCTATCACGTGCCGGGCGGCGACGTGGGCCTCTATCTGCTGCCGTTCGCGCTCGGCAACTTCCTCGGGCCGATCATGCTGGGGCGGCTCTTCGACGTGATTGGCCGGCGCACGATGATCGCCGCGACCTATGCACTCTCGGGCGTGCTGCTCACGGTGAGCGGCTGGCTGTTCGAACAGGGCATGCTCACGGCGACAATGCAAACCGTCGCGTGGATGGTGATTTTCTTTTTCGCCTCGGCAGCCGCGAGTTCTGCCTATCTGACTGTGAGCGAGTCGTTCCCGCTGGAAATTCGGGCGCTCGCCATCGCCGTGTTCTATGCGTTCGGCACTGCACTGGGCGGCATCATCGGCCCGGCGTTCTTCGGACGACTGATCGATACGCACCAGCGCAGCGAGGTGTTCACGGGCTACGTGGTCGGATCGGCGCTCATGCTCGCGGCTGCACTCGTCGCCGCGATCTGGGGCGTGGACGCGGAGCGCAAGTCGCTCGAACATGTGGCCGCGCCGCTTTCGGCTGTCGGGGAGGAGTAACCTGGCTGCGTTACTGCGTTGCCTTCTGTGAAGGTACGTCGCGGTCCAGCGCCTCGAGTTCGACGAACAGCTCGGGCAATGACTTCTTCATCTCAGGAATATCGGACGACACCCGGCTATCGCTAATCTCACTGTGAGGCTTTCCGGTACGAGTCGTCTGTGGCGAGCAGAAGCTGGTCGACGAGTTCGAGCTTCAGCGGCCTATCGGCGTCGAGCTTCGTTTTCTCGATCACGTATTTCCAGCCGTTGCCGTTACCCGGGTTCCGGAAGTACGCGACGATGGCCACGTACTTCGTGTCGGCTTTCATCGGCTGCGAGAGACTCGCCGACGCCCCCGGGTTCAACGCAGCGGCCATGCTGTCCTGCAGGTCCTGCGCGAGTACCGTGCGGTCGTTTTTCAGGAGATCGTCATACGATGCGCCATCGAACAGCTTGCGGTCCCTGAGCTGGTAGATGCGTACCGCGACCGAAGTCGGCCGGCCGGCATCGTCCGGATTCAGGGCCGCGCGCGCGGACAGATCGACGTTGAGTACCTTGACCTGTTTGTGAAACACGGCGTGCCAGGCACTCGACGACGTGTCCGACACGGCCTGCCAGGCGCCGCAGGCCGACAGCAGAAAGGTAGATGCCACAGTGGCAATGGTCAGGCGGATAAACATCATGGTTTCCCCGGTTATGTGCGTTTCGGAGTCAGGTAAGGATTGGGCGCAGGTGCGGGGAACGCTTCGGTCACACCAAGCGCAATGGTAATCGTGCGCTCTTCCACGGCAGGCAGCACCGTGGTCCAGCCAAGACGCGGTGCTGGCGGGGCCGATGCCGTCCTGATCGTGCCAATCGTGCCGATGACCGGCAAAGGCGCGATCCGCGAGGACACCTGCATGCGCAGATGAACGTCGGCTTTCACGCCCACGTAAAGGCGCACGAATGCCAGCAGTTCACGGTTCAGCCACGCCTCCGGCAAGAGGTCGTGTGCCTGTTGTGCGTTGGCGGGACGCAGCGTCACCCGAACAGCACGACTGCGATAGGCAAGGCGACGACCGAGCACGTAGCCCCCGCCCAGCCCCCCGTGAGCGCCGTTCTCCGATTCCTGTGCCGGAGGACGTGAGGTCAATGGCCTCGGCTGGCCGGGACGGGTGAGCGCCGGGAAAAACTCGTCGGCGCGCACTTCCACGCCCGGCACGGCCAGCGCAATCACTCCCGCGAGGCCTTCTGGCGTGCGGGTCTTGAGGCATAGCAGTCCCAGCAGCGCCAGCATGCGGCAATCAGGCAGCCCCGCGCGCCCGGGTTTGTCGCCCCAGCCAAATCCGACCAGGCTCAGCAGGTTGCGTGAATGGGCATCGGACCCGCCCGGCCGGAAGCTCTCCGGATAGCGATACTTCTTCCATGCGCGGTACAGCATCGTGACGAAGCGGTGATCGAACCGGTCGAGAAACGACTCGACCACCTCATGCCCCTCCTCGCGCAGGACAATGTCGTCGATCATGTGCGGCGGTACCGCCGCATCGACGCCATACAGACCCATGAAGGTCGTGCGCACGGTGGGCCGCACCGACCGCGCGGTTTCATCTGCCGCGTCGCCGAAGTCGACGGCGGCGACTTCGCCCGCAGGAAATCCGACGCGCGGCCACGACCCGAAGCGCACGGGTTCATGCTCGGGCGTATCGCGCGTGCCCAGGCCCGGTCGGTCCGGCGCGCTCACCTCGAGCAGGCGGCACACCTGCATGAAGTTCATCCGGGGCGCGCGGGCCAGCAGCGACGCAACCAGGGGCTCAAAATTGGGAAAATCCTCTGGCTTCATAGCGGGGAACGTTCTGCCTTGCTGCGCGGCCACACCGTGCGGGTCTGCGATGGCAGACTCACGATCGAGAGCTTCGTGAACAGGTTGATTTCCGCGTACAGTGCGAAGAACCGGTGCAGCAGTTCGCCGAACAGCATCACGTCGCCCTCGCCCGCGAATGCATGGGAATCGAGCGTGACCTCGATCAGCACGCCGCGCTCGACCGAGCCGCCCGACACCTCCTCGAGCAACTCCTCCGAAACCCAGAGAATGCCGTTAAGGCGTCGCCGGTTCAGTTCGTCATCGGTCCAGTCGTAGAGGCCGAGCGCGCCGCGCAGCACCTCCGCGTCCATCAGCGACAGGAAGTTGGGCGCAAGATGAGATAAAACCCGCCACTGGAACCGGTCATCCGTCGGGGGATAGAGCGGCAGCGTGGGCGCGACCAGGTTGCGCACGCCGGCGACGTTCGGCGTGCTCGCGGCGAGTTCGCTGAGACTCGCCTCGCGCAGCCCCTTGCGCGGCAGCATCCCGTTGGTGCCGGTCACGCGCAGCGAGAGGCTTTCCTCCGGCAACGCCTCCATCGTCTCCCAGGCGTGTCCACCCAGGACGACCCACGTCTCATGTAGTCCCGACATGCCGGGGCGCACCCGCGCGTGGAAATACCGCTCCGGCGCCTCGTGACGCAGCATGCCGCCGCGATGCCGGAACGTGGCAAACGGGACGTATTCGTAGCGCTCTGCCGTCACATGGTCGAAGGCCTCGATCGCATCGACCGCATACGTTTCGACGTGTTCACCCCGATGGCCCGCCGGCACGACACGGTATTCCGTCTCGTGGTGGTTGATCTCGATGGGCTCGGCGTCGAGTTCGAAGAGATTGATGACCGGCGAGCAGAACAGTCGCACGTTGTCACGGCTGAAACGCTGGTCCGACGGGTAGGATTCCTTGAGGATGAATTCCAGCTCGAAGCGGGTTGTTCCCGCGGGCAACCTGGCCACGTCGAGTCCACACAGGTCGACGAAAAGGAACTTTTCCCTGAAAGAAAAATATTCGAGCAGGAGCTGGTAGCCCGAGAACGCCGCGTCGGCCTTGGGCCACAGCCGCTCTTCCGGGGAAAAGCCCGCTGGCTCGATCGTGACGCCAGACAGCGGCAGCGCTTCGCCGTCGCGCACTTCCGGAATGCGCCACAGGATCGAATCGATCTGGCGCGTGAGCGCAAGATGCATCGAAAACGCCACTGGCAGATCGGCGTTCAGGTGCAGGCGCACGCGCGAAAGATCGGTTTCCTCACGCCGCGCTGAACCGTGGACCTCGAAGCCGAGCCGGATGACCGAGCGGCCGTCATTGCGCACCGACGGTCCGGCATGCGTGATGGTGAGCGGCTGCAGCGTCACGGACTGGGTGGTCCGGTAAAGGCACTGCACGGTGCGCGGCGTCGTACCCTCGGCGCCCGCGGCGAGCGGCACACTGATGGGCGCGGAACGCACCGGCACATCCGCTGGCACCACTTCAGTCCTCTGGAGTTTCTCCCGCAGCGGAATCAGCTCGACGACCGACAGCGACGGCATCATTCGCAGATAATGTGGCCACAGCAGGCTCACGAGCCCTTCGGTGAGTTCTGGCAGTTCGTCGTCGAGCTTCTGCTGCAGGCGCCCGGTCAGAAAGGCAAAGCCCTCGTGCAGACGCTCGACGTACGGATCGCGATCGCCCACGCGATCGAGGTTGAGCAGGCGCGCCCGGTCGGGATGCGCCTTCGCGAACTCCTTGCCGGATTCGTGCAGATAGCGCATCTGGGCTTCGTAGTAGCGCAGAATCGGATTGTCCATCGCAATACTTCCTGTTTTTAATTCGCAGTGCAAATCAGATCGAAATCCTGCCCTTCCCTCATCTACAGGATTCTGGTGCCGGTCAGTGTCGGGCTCGCATGCATCAGGCCACGCTTCCCGATGGCCGCCGCACGGATCCCGCGCGCCTTATTGGGCCAGCGCCAGTGCGCGTGCCGGGTCGAGTACCGTCATCTCGCCCTGCAGTTCGCCAATGCGACGCGCGAGCGCTGGCTTGTCGGCATCCTTGCGGTTGCTCGCCGCCTTCAACGCCCGCAGCAGTTGATGCTTGACCTCGAAGACGAGCGCAGGATCCCAGCGCACGAGCGGCAGCGATTTCGCGGACATGTCCAGTTCGACCAGCAGGGCAAGTACGGTTTCGGCACGCCCGGCATGGTCGGCCACGCGCGCCATCACGAGCCGCTGCAGGAAGCGGTGGCGGTAGGTCTTGAGTCCAGGCAGGGATTCCAGCCACGCGAACGCCGCCTCGATACCGTCGCGCCCGGCCAGGTCTCTTGCCTGCGCCTCGATCTCGGGCCAGTCGCCTGAGGCTTCGTTCTCGCTGCCGGCCGAGACCGGCAGCGGCGCGACACCCTCACCCGCTTCGAGATCGCGGACTACGGCATGCCGCGCAATCCACTCGAGCGTCGTATCGTCGGCGAACGGCGTGCCGTCGCTGAACGACAGCCGCTCTAGCCCGGGCAGCCGTTCGAGAAAGAGCGCAAAGTCCGCGCGGAGCAGTTCGCGCCATGCACCGTACGGTGCTCCCACGTGATCGAGGGCGACGTGCTGGAAGTACTGCAGATCGAACCAGAGATGATTGACGCCTTCCATAAACGCGCCCTCGACCCGCTCGAGCAGTTCGTGCCACTGCTTCTGCAACATGAGCCGCTTCATCTGCTGACGCAGCTCTGCGCGCGGCGCAGTGAGCCGCGTATGCGATGCGGCATCGGCTGGCGGCACATCGTGGAGCGTGTCCCAGCGGATGCTGCGCACGAGCCGCACCGAGGGCAGGTAGCCGTTCTCCTGATCGCGCAGCCACCCGGCCATCGTGCGGGCCTGCTCGAGCAGGTCCCGCGTCGAGGCAATCGGGCCAGACGGGGCGCCTGCCATGGCCGGCGGCGATGATCCAGTCGATTCGGCCTCAACACTTCGAGCCTCGCTGTCCCTGCGCTCAAAACGCGACACCAGGGGCTGCAGATTCGGGCGGGCAACTTCGGGCCATGTGAGCGTTAGCGTTACCAAGATGTCGAGCGCCGCAAGCGCGCGCTCGAGGTCCGCCGGCGCAAACTCGCCACGGGCTTCGAGCAGCTCCAGCACGCGCGCGGTGGCAAGCATTTCAAGGGCGCCCTTCTTCGCTTCGGCGCGCGCGGGCAGCACGGCAACGCCGAACCGGTCGACAAGCGCGGCGGCCAGTTCCAGTCCGTCGGCA
Source organism: Paraburkholderia sp. CNPSo 3076 (assembly GCF_026343935.1). Taxonomy (NCBI): domain Bacteria; kingdom Pseudomonadati; phylum Pseudomonadota; class Betaproteobacteria; order Burkholderiales; family Burkholderiaceae; genus Paraburkholderia; species Paraburkholderia sp. CNPSo 3076. Next base: position 279,175 of record NZ_JAPMAL010000005.1, read on the forward strand.
AAGCCCGCGGTGCCATGCTGCCGCAACCGCGCGAACGCGTAGTAACCCGCGAGACGCAGGTCCTTGCCGGTCTCCTTCAGTAGCTGCTCGCACCACCTGGCAATCAGGCTCTCGTCGATGCCCGAGAGCTTGCCCGCCTCATCCCGGAGCGCAAAGAACGCATCCTCGTAGCCGGGATCGCGGCCGACGCCCGCTTCGCCTGGGAACGGCTGCACCCACGGCGCCCACACGTCAAGCCGCGCGCGCGCCAGTTCGCCCGCGTCCTCGCGCGCCGGAAAGAGGCTCCTGAACAGTTCTCCCAGCATCATTGCGCCTCCGGCACAATGCCTTGCGGCAGGGGCGTTGCAGCGTGGTTCGCGGCCGCGATGGCTGCGGGTGGCAGCGGCGGAGGACCGCTGACAGTCGCCTTCGGCCCAGCCTTTGCGCTACCGGTCAGAAAGATGCGCGCGGGCAATGCAAAGTGCCGCAGCTGCAGGACGTCAAGCGGTCCGGCGCCGGCCTCGCTGCGCAGCTGGGCCCTGAGCGCAATGCCCTGGCTTGCATCCGGCGTCCACGTGAGCAGCCAGCGCGCGTTATCCTGCCGGGAGACCTTCGC